>NZ_RAVW01000398.1 GCF_003611585.1 Corallococcus exercitus
CCCATGAGATGCGCGCGGCAGCAGCCTGGACCTGTTGGCGCTGGGGCAGCGTAAGCCTGCTGGGGCGGGCGGACGCTCGCATCACGGCTTCCAGCATCGCGAGCCTTCCTCCGGAGGTCACTCATCCTCATGCTGTCGAAGAGGGGATGAGACAATGCGTGAAGCACGCGAAGCCGTGATGCGAGCGGAAGCAGGGGCCCACCTCCTGCCGGGCGCCACGGAGCGCTTCTCGGGGTGGGGGCTCATGGGGCTGCCATTCCGCTCGGGCGACATCCTGGCCACCCGGCGCTTCCCCGCGTCATCCATTGGGCCCGGCTATACGTCCGTCTGGCACCGTGCTCCCGATGGAGTCTGGACGTTCTACGCGGATGTGAGCCCCGCGACGGCCTGTACCCGCTACTTCGGGGAGGCGGTCGAACGGGCGGTGGTGAGCCCGATTGAGCTGGTGTGGACCGCGGAGGACACGCTGGTGGTGCGCGTTCCCGAGGCTCGCCTCCGTGCTGAAGTCGTCGTCGGCAACACCCTGGCGAGCAGGGCGCTGAACCTGATGGCGGCGGGCCTTCCGGAGTGGGCGTGGCGCAACCCGAGCGTTCTCGAGCGCATGTCGCACGTCGCGGGCCCCTTGCTCCACGCCGGAAGGCTCGCCATGGCGGGCGAGGCGCCCAACCACCAGCGCTTCATCGCCAACCCGCGCAAGGTCTGGGTCGTCAAGTCGGCCCGACTCGTGGTGGGCGAGCGCGTGGCGACGGACGTGGGACCCGTCACACCCCAGGCCCGGCTCGGGGACTTCTACATTCCGCAGCGGGGCCTTCTCGCCGTCGGGAACGCGGCCTTTGACGCGCTCGATCCGGCACACCACTCCACGTCGGTGTGCCGGGGGCTCCGCGCCGCTGAAGCCCATTGAGCGCTCCTCCCCGCGGAGCCGCGCCCGGGCCGGCTCAGTATTGGGAGCTCTGCCTCCCGAGGAGTTCCTCGGCAACCAAGCGCCCCGGGGGTATTCATCGGCCATGCCCCTCAGGACACCGTCCACCTCCCACGCACGCTCCCGCCTGGCCCTGCTTCTCCGCGGCTGCGGCCTTACCGCATTGCTCGTGTTGACCGCTTGTGGTTCCGAGAAGCCTTCGCCGCCCAGGTGCTGCGAAAGCCCGCGCTGGGAGGCCGTCGAGCAGCACGGAGACGTTCCGCCCGCGCTCTGGGAGGCCAGTGCGTCGTTCTCCCGCACGAGCGGGGATCCGGCCGTCGTCTACCGCTTCGGCGGCCAGAGCGGGAACTTCCCGGATGACTACACCGTCAATGACTTCCATGCCTTCGACGTCGCCACGGCCACCTGGAGGAAGCTGACCTCGCCGCCGCCCGCTGCTCGCGCCGAGGCCCTGATGATTCCCGGTCCGTGCGACGACTGCGTGAGCATCGCGGGAGGGCGGGGCCGGTTCCGGACGGGCTCGGATCTGATGTTCCCCGAGATGTGGACCTACCACGTGCAGAGCCAGCAATGGGAGCAGGTGTCCTCCGAGAACCTGGGAGATCCGTTCGCCGTGCGCCGCTCCTCCGCCCTGGTGGTGGAGGTGCCCCGGGCAGGCCAGTCCGGCAAGAAGACCCGTTATGCGTTTGGCGGCGTGGGCAACACGCTTCCACGCTTCGCCACGACGTCCACCGGTCTTCGCAACGATGTCGCCGTCCATGACGAGGACACGGGCTGGCAGCCCGTCACGACAACCGGTGAGAAGCCCGCGCCTCGCGCCTGGGTCGCGGGCGGGTACGACCCGGACAGCCACTCGCTGATTGTCTTTGGGGGCTACCGTCTCGGAGCGGATCAAGGCCCCGATACGCCGGCCGGGGAGCTCTTCGGTCCGACGAACTACGAGAACGACCTCTGGTCGCTGAGCCTCGAGACGCTCACGTGGACCCGGCTCCAGCCGGCGGGGCCCCTTCCTGCGCCGCGCGACAACGCGGTGTCGTTCTTCGACACCCTCCATGGCGGGCTGGTCGTCTTCGGTGGGCAGCGCTTCGACGGCCTCTCCAGCGACCTGTGGTTCTACTCGGTGAAGGACAACCGATGGACCGAGGTGGCCTTCGCCTCCGGCTCGCCCATTCCCCCGGCCCGCGTCGGAGGCATCTCCTTCGTGCGCGAGACGCCCACCGCCTACGAGCTGTACCTGAACGGCGGGGCATCGTCCGACGGCGGCGCGAGCGAGTTCTACGACGATCTCTGGAAGCTGATCTGGCTGAAGCGCTGACCGAGTATAGGAAGGATGGAATCCTCCTCTCCTTCAGCGCTTCCCTGCTGGCCGCTGCCTGGGGCGCCACGCTCGCCTCCTCCTCGCCTGCTGGGGGACCAGAAATGGCCGCAATTGCGCGACTGGAGCGAAGACGCCGTGGAACCTCGTGAGGTTTGTCCGAGGCGGAGGCACCAGCGACGCCACACGCCGTCAAAGTCCCAGCCCGGCAAAGAACTGCTGCGGGGTGCCGTCCTCCTTCTGAACGCCGGGGAACGGCGCTGGGAGGGGCACCCCAGGGCAACAGGATCAACCGTAAAAAGACCGCCCAGGGTGCTTTCCCTGCACCCTGGGCCATCCACTCGCCCGGTCGGGACTACGCCTTCCGGAGCCCCATGACCTCGCCGTAGCCGCCGGGGATGAAGAACTCGTGCGTGTCCATGCCCAGGATGCGCAGCGCGGTCGTCACCGCGTCCGCGGAGCGGGGCACGCGCTTCGAGGCCTGGCCGTTCTCCTCGATGATGTCCACCGGAACACCGAGCCCGCGCGGGGTGTACGAGCCCACCTGCCGGTTCCCCGCCACGTTCCCGCCCGCGAAGCAGATGGACGTGTAGGGGTGATGATCGTCCGCCAGGTAGTAGCTGCCGTCGCTGCTCCGCGAGGCCCAGCTCCGGCCGAACTCGCTCATCACCAGCACGAGCGTGTCGTCGAGCAGCGTCTTGCCGGGCTTGCCGGGCGCGGGCGCGGCCTTGAGCTCGCCGAGGAAGCGCGCGACGTTGTCCATCATCCCGCGGCCGTGCGCGCAGCTGTAGCCATGGCCCAGGCCGCTGTGCGTGTCGAAGTCCTGTTGCAGCGAGACGTGCACCGAGGTGCAGAGGTCCGCCTTGATCAGGCGCAGCGCCATGTCCATGCGCGAGTCGAGCCCCGTGAGGTGGAAGTTCGCGAGGCCGAAGGTGTACGTGAACGACTGGTTGGACAGGTAGCTCGACAGGTACGCGGGGCGGTTCGAGGTCATCATCTCGATGCCCTTGGTCTTCTCCAGCACGGACACGACGTCCGTCGCGAGCACGCGCGACACCGACGACAGCGAGCCGTGCAGCCCCTCCAGGTAGTTGTCCACCTTCGCCGTCGAGCGGCTCAGGAGCTGCTGGGCGCGCGTCAGCGAGAAGCGCTCGATGGCCGTCGTCTTCAGGGCGCCCCCGGTGGGCTGCCCGCGCGCGTTCAGCTCGGGCGCCTCGGTGCGCGCGTCGAGCCCCGTCCACCACGGGTTGTCCGAGGGCTTCGCCGAGAGCATCGGCTTGAGCGCCTCGATGGACGGCACGCGCAGGGGCGAGGCGTGGGAGGGCAGCCCCATGCCCACCGGCGTGCCGCGCTCTCCGGTGACGACGACGAAGGGCAGCGGCCGGCTCTCGCGGTACTTCTCGTACAGGTGGTTCGCGATGACCGAGTGCACGGCGGGCGCCCGGTAGTCCGCGCCGGCGACACCGCACATCGAGGAGATGAACGCGCTCGAGTGGTCGTTGGTGCCCTGGTCGATGCCGTGCAGCACGCTGAGCTGATCCGCCAGCGCGAAGTGCGTGTAGCCGTACATGAGCGGGCTGTAGCTGCCGCGCGCGGCCGGGTCGGCGGGGTTCCACGACTGCCACGTCCGCAGCGGCTTGTAGGAGCCGTTCGGAGGCGCGAGGTTCACCACCTGGCTCGCCTGGAAGAAGACGGGCTCGCCGCTGTAGTTGGAGGGCGTGGGGACGCAGAGCGGGATGTCCGCGTCCTCCATCGGGGTGAAGTAGTACGCCGGCCGGTAGCCGCCGGGGATGTAGAACACCACGAGGCGCGAGGGGACGTCGACGTCCGCGGCGTGCGCGGTGCTCGAACCGAGGAGCCCCGCGCGATCGAGGAGCGCGAGCTGTCCCGCGCCGAGGGCCCACTTGAGCAGGGTGCGACGAGAGGTGTTGGGCATGGTGTCCTCGCTCAGTAGGTGATCCACATCGGGTGACGGATGAGCGCCGCGCAGACGCCAATCCAGGCGAGGCGCGTGTTCTGCGCCTCCAGCGGCAGGTAGACCTGCTCGTACAGCGCCTGGGCCTCCGCGTCCGAGGGCGGCTGGCCGAGCATGCGCAGGTAGAGCGAGCGCAGGTTCTTCTGCACCGCGTCCGGGTTGCTCTTGGAGGTGTCGGTGAGCGTCGCGTAGCGCAGCACCGCCGGGTTGCTCTTCTTGTCCACGGCGCGCGCGCACCACGCCTGGGACATCTGCACCAGCGTCTGCGCGGCGGATGGACCGAAGCTCACGTCCCGCTTGCGGTACAGGAGCGAATTGCCGCCGCCGAGCGCCTCGAAGCGCTCGACGCTGCGCGAGTCGGAGACGTACTCACCCGAGATGCCGGGGGCCCAGTCCCCGGGCCAGATGAAGAACTTGCCGCCGTTCGCCACGTACGGCCTGTTGCGCCAGTTGGGGTCGGTGGTGCTGACGAAGTCCTCGAGGGTGAGCCCGAGCTGATCCATCAGGCTGATGATCATCTCCTCGGCGGTGAGCCGGCGGACGCTGAACTCCTCCGCCACGGGGGCCTCCAGTTGCGCGGGCGTGGCCGGCAGGTTCCGGATCCAGTCCTCCACCTGCGCGATGGTCAGCGTGACGCGGCCGCTGCTGACGAGCTCGTTGTACGGCTGCCCGGGCGGCATCTGGGGATAGCTGCCAGGGGCCACGCCGTTCAGCAGCTGGATGAGCATGCTGTTCCCGGGGTCGCCGCGCTTCACGTACTTCTCGTTGTAGACGAGCCCGTTCTCGAAGGCGGTGAGCGAGGCGAAGAAGGGCTTGTTGCCGGTGAGGTGGCAGCCCTGGCACGCGGGCGCGAGCGCGAGACGGATCTCGTCGTTCTTGCTCACGGCCTCGCAGTTCTCGCCGTCCGGGTTCTCCGGCGTGGAGGGAGCGTCCGAGATCTTCCCGACGCAGCTCACGGCGAGGAGCGCGACCGCGGCGCCCATCAGGGTCGAACGCAACGTGTTCATCACAGGCCCCTCCGCAGCTCGGGCTGTTCGAAGAGGTATCGGATGAAGGGTCTCAGCTTCCGGTCGCCCGCGACGAACTCCCGCGCGAGCTTGTCGATGAAGCCCTTCTCCGTGGCCGGGTTCAGGTCGCGGCCGATGAACATCGAATACATCTTGCGCGCGACGCAGCGGTCGAACTCGCCGGAGCGCACGACGAGCTTCCCGAAGCCGAGCGGGCCCATGGTGCCGTCGCCGTGCTCGCCGAGCAGCGTGTACGTGTCGGGCATCGTGTCGAGCAGCACCGCCTCGGGGTTGGCCTTCACCTGCTCGGGGGTGACGGGCGTGAGGATTGTGTTGGGGACGAACGCGTTCTTCCAGCGGTAGCCCGGCGAGGTGCCGATGTACGGGTACTGCCCGGACAGCCACTCCTTGGTGACGCGGTGGCGGCCCACGCCCGGCATGAAGGGCCACGGGACGTAGGAGCTCTGGGCCGTGCCGAAGTCCCAGCGCTTGAAGGAGATGGCCGCGGGGTCGAGCGTCCGGTGGCAGTGCAGGCACGTGCCGCCGGTGCCGGGGTCCAGTTCCAGGGGCGGGAAGTGCACGTCCGCGGGCGGTGGCGAGAAGCTCTGGCAGGCGAACATCTCGAGGAAGCGCGCGGCCCGGACGCGCTCGCGCGGGAAGGACGACAGCGAGCCGATCATGGTGAGCACGCCCGCGGTGGGGAGGCCCTGGGGCGCGTCGGTCGTGGTGCGCGGGTCGAAGCGGTAGGTGCGATCGATGCTGCCGGAGCGCGCCCGGTTCGCGGTGAGCGCGAGGTGGAAGGGCTCCAGGTCCTCGACCACGAACTCACGCCACGCCTGCGGATCATTCGGCGTGGGGTGCAGCGGGTCGCGCGGCGCGTTGTCCGCGTCGGGACGCCACCACGTGGTGTTCTTGTCCAGCGCGCTGTTGCCCATCTGCCGGCCGAAGCGCACGTACAGCGCACGCAGCCAGTTGGTGCCGACCGAGTAGTTCCCGAGGACGAGGTCCGAGAGCGGCCGGTCGTGCCACGCGAGGTGCGCGAAGAGGCGCGCGGGCTCCTCGTAGGGGTGCCGGCGCTGCATGCCGAAGTCGTAGTTGTTGTTGCCCAGGAGGCCAACGAGCGGGCTGCACCACACCAGGTTCGGGCCGCAGCCGCACGCGGGGGGCAGCATGGGGTCGTAGTAGCCGCCGTTCGCGAGGCCGCAGTCGACCGGCTGGCCCTTGCTGTCGGTGACCTGGGTGACGTCGGAGCCGGCCTTGCCGAGCACGGTGACGGTGGTGCCCGGCGCCCACCAGGGCTCCACCTGGTGCACCTCGGGCACGGCGGGGTTGCCGTCGGCGTCCTGGTCCTGGCACTGCTTGGCCGGGTCCTTCGAATCGCCGAACTCGTGCACGGCGTAGTACGCGCCCGCGTGCGCGGTGTTGGCGTCGCACTTGAAGAGGTGGCCGGACATGTCGCCCTGGTAGGCGTCACCCGCCGCGCCGGTGGTGTATGCGCCCACCGCGAGCCACTCGTGGCCGAAGTTCACCATCCGCTCGTAGAACTTCGGCGAGCCGAGCGCAGCCTCGAGCGTGGAGCGCAGGATGGATTCCCGCGCCTCGGGCGTGGTCGCGGCCGCCATCGCCTCGTACTGCTCGACGGTGGGCGTCGTCCCCGTGAGACCGAGGACGAGGCGGCGCAAGACCCGCGTGCCGCTCATCCGGTCATTGAGAGGGACGGCGGGGGGAGGTGCTTCGGGGCCACATTGTTGTGCGTGCGCGTCGACTCCGGTGAGCCCGGACGCCGCGAAGAGCACAGCCAGCAGGGCCGCGCGCTTCAGGTGCAAGTGCCAGTGCATATGCACGAACAATACACCGGGCGCATGACTCCATGACACAGGAAGCGCGCTCCGGGCTCAGCACGGCTCCAGCAGTGACACGGTGGCCGCATGGACCTGGGCCCAGGAGCGCAGGCGGTGGACGTGATGGCCCTCACCATCGAAGTACGAACCTCCCTGGAGAACCGTGCTCCCCCCGTCTCCAAAATGTCTCCAAACTGGAGGGGACTCCGGGTGACAGCCGGGACTGGCGGGAACTGCCCCGTGGGCTCGACGTGCCCCGATTCACTCGCGATTTCTCGAAAGGCGTGTGCCGTCGCGGGTTCAGGGCACCCCTCCTCCACGGGTTCGAATCCCGTTGGGGACACGGAAGGACCGAGGCCGGAAGCCGCTGAGACCCAGCGGTTTCCGGCCTCGGTGTTTTCAGGCTCCGGCGCATCTCCAGAATGACCCGTGACGTCGGCTGTCCGGACTGAACGACGACGACCCCGACTGGGCTCGCCGCGGGGCGCGGCCCCGGCACGCCTCAAAGACATAGAAATATGGAAACGCCGAAATAATCACATCCCATCCGCCCTGTCGTTCAGGGAGCGCGGGCTGGATGGCTCATGTCGCCTCCGCCCGCGGTCACACGGAATGGTCCGGCGCGACCCTCATCCAGCAAAGGAAGCTGTCGTGAACGAGAACCTCTTCAACCAGACGTACAACCAGATCCTCGCGGGCGCGCTGGGCGGCGACAACAAGAACTTCCAGTTGATGGGGACCCCCCAGTCCTTCAACTGGGCGGTGGCGCCCACGGGACAGATCGATCCGCAGGCCTACCAGGCGATGAGCACCATGCCGCTCTGGAGCCCTGTCGGCAGCTTCACCGCGGCCGACGCCGACTTCTTCACCTCCTACCGCCAAGTGCTCAACCAGATCACCTTCAAGGTCAGCCCCGAGCGCCAGGGCGACCTGAAGCGCCTCAAGGACCTAGTCACCCTGGCCAACAACGACGTGACGAAGGCGACCACGGAGATGAACCAGGCGTACCTGTCCCAGCAGCAGAACGGCGGCGTCGTGTTCGCGGCCAGGTACCCGGACGTCAGCTCCTGGATCCAGGGCGAGGGCAGCAGCTACCAGCACGCCATCGACAACGCGCAGGTCAACTTCAATCGTACCCAGGACCAGCTGCTGGAGATGCAGAAGGCGAGCATGCCGGCGGATCTCCAGAACGCCATCGACGCCATCAAGAGGCCGACGGCGAACCCGGCCACTTCGACGAACCCGGTCGGCTGGGTGAAGGTCCCGGACGGCGCAGGCATCCTGAGCTGGCAGCCGGGCTGGACGATCGCCACGAGCGGGCAGGACTGGCGGGCGGAGCTGGCCAGCGGCACGGTGGGCAGCTTCACCGTCGAGCTGTCCGCCGCGGACGCGACCCAGAACCTCACCAAGAGCTGGGCGAACGGCAGCGCCAGCTACGGGAATCCCTTCTGGAGCGTGGGGGGCTCGGGCGGCTGGGAGAAGATGGACCTCACGACGACCGACAAGAGCGTCAAGGCAACCATCTCGGTGAAGTCCTCGGCCGTCGTCCCGATCACGCCGGGGAGCTGGTACGACGGGGGCTTCCTGTCCACGATCGCGCGCAACAAGGGCGGAGGCTACAGCCTGACGGCGCCGTGGGTGAGCAACGGCGGCCCGGGAAGCCAGTCGCTGTTCGGTCAGTACGGCCTGCTGCCCACGCGGGTCAGCGCGCTGGTGGTGGCCTACCAGCCGAGCTTCTCCATCACGATGAGCAGTGCGACGTTCAACCAGTACCACGAGAAGTTCGAGGCCAGCGGGGGCCTGCGCATCGGCCCCTTCAGCTTCGGCGGCAGCGGGGGACACGAGTCCAACTACATCCACACCACCCAGGGCGGGACGACCTTCACCGGCGGCTCGACCTCCGAGGACCCCGTCATCATCGGCGTGCTGGTTTCGTTCCCCGGCATCAACGACCCGGGCTTCGCGGGCTAGGACGTGTCCGCAAATAGTTCGAGGGGAGCCGGGTGTTAGGAGGGCATGAGCCGAGGAGAGCTGACAGACGCCCAATGGGAGCGGCTGGCAGGACTGCTGCCGCCCCAGAAACCCGCGCGAGGC
>NZ_RAVW01000399.1 GCF_003611585.1 Corallococcus exercitus
AGCCGCCGCCGCGCGCCGCGCCTCCCGTCGCCAAGGCCGCGCCTCCGCCCGCTGTGCCCACCGTCGCGCCCGCGCCGCTGAAGGCCCCGGACGCGGTGCCGCTCGACAAGCCGCCCGAGGCTGAGAAGGAAGTCGTCGCCGCGGCGCCCATGGCCGTCGGTGGCACCGGCACGCTCGTCCCCGGCGGTGTGGTGGGTGGCACCGGCAGCGGCGAGGGCATGGCCATCGGGGGTGGCCGCGCGCAGCCCATCAACCTGCCGGAGACGGGCACGCCGCCGGAGCCGCTGTCCGCGAACCTCATCCCCGAGTACCCCTCCGACGCCCGCTCCAAGGGGCTCGAAGGCCTGGTCATCCTCAAGGGCGTCGTCGAGGTCGACGGCCGCGTCACCGGCCTCAAGGTGATGCGCGGCGATGAGCCCTTCGCCAGCGCCGCGCTGGCCGCCGTGCGCACGTGGCGCTTCAAGCCCGCCGTCGTCTCCGGTCAGCCGACCGCCGTCTTCCGCATCTTCAAGGTCCCGTTCCGCCTCAAGTCCTGACGCCTTCCTCCCCCTTCTGAGAGCCACCGCCATGAACTTCAATCTCAAGGAAATCTACGCGCACATGGGCGTCTTCGCCCTGGGCATCGCCTGGACGCTGATCGCCTTCGCGGTCGCGTCGCTGGCGGTCTTCTTCGAGCGCCTGTTCGTCTTCTTCCGCTCGCGCGCCGCGTCCCGCCAGTTCGCGGGCCGCGCCGGTCCGCTGCTCGCGCAGCAGCAGCACGACGCGCTGGTGAAGGAAGCGGACGGCAACAAGAGCAGCCACCTGGCGATGATGCTGGGCGGGGGCATGAAGACGTTCCTCGCGAAGTCCCGCGCTCCGGCCGGCAAGCTGGGCGCCGTGGAGCTCACGCGGCGCGACCTGGTGCGCATCAACGAGCGCATCACCGCGGACGTGCGCCGGGGCATGTCGGTGCTGGCCACGGTGGGCTCGGTGGCGCCGTTCGTCGGTCTGCTCGGCACGGTGGTGGGCATCATCGAGGCCTTCGCCGGCATCGCGAAGGAGGGCTCCGGTGGCCTGGGCGCGGTGTCCGCCGGTATCGCCGAGGCGCTCGTCGTCACGGCGCTGGGCCTGCTGGTCGCGATTCCCGCGGTGCTGATGTTCAACTTCCTGTCCACCCGCGCGGACGCGCTGCTGCTCTCCCTGGAGCAGGCGCGCAGCGAGTTCATGGACCACCTGGAGGACATGGCCGGCGACAAGCGCGCGGTGGCGGCCCACGGCGCCTCGCACGCGAGCGGTGCCACCGACGTCGTCTCCACGCGGACCGAGGCGGGCGATGTCGGCCACGCGTAGGAGCCTCACGCCGGAGATGAACGTGACGCCCCTCGTGGACGTCGTGCTCGTCCTCCTGATCATCTTCATGGTCGTCACGCCGCAGCTGGAGGCCGGCGCCGCGGTGGAGCTGCCCGCGGCGATGAACCCCGACGCGGAGAACAAGAACCTGGAGCCCACCACGGTGAGCCTGGCGGCCAACGGGTCGTTCTACCTGGACCGCAAGCAGCTGACCCGGGACGCGCTGGTGGTGGAGCTCAAGGCGCTGCACCAGGCGAAGCCGGACGCGCCCGTGGTGCTCAAGGCGGACCGGGGCGTGGCGTACGCGCAGGTGCGCGGCGTGTTCAAGGCGATGCAGGACATTGGCTTTCCGGGCATCAGTCTCCAGGTCATCGACCGGAAGAAGCAGTAAGGGGAGGCACGCACCATGGCTTTCGACGTCGGTGGCAGCAAGGGCGGCGGTGTCCGCCCCACGATGAACGTGACGCCCCTGGTGGACGTGGTGTTGGTCCTCCTGATCATCTTCATGGTCGTCACGCCGCTGATGACCAAGAACCTGTGGATGAACGTGCCGGCGAAGCCGGACAAGACGGAGGCCACGCCGCCTCCGCCGCCGGACGCGAAGCCGCCCGTGGTGCTGACGGTGGACAAGGCCGGCACGCTGCGCATCAACCACGAGGAAGTGCCGCGCGACCAGGTGGTCGTCCGGCTGCAACGCATGCTCAACGCGCGCGCGGACAAGATCGTCTTCTTCGACGCGAGCGACGCGGTGCCGTACGGCAGTGCCATGGAAGTGCTGGACCTGGCGCGGGGCGGGAACATCACCGTCGCCGTGCTGCCGGACCGGCTCGCGGACTGAGCGCGAGCCTCGTGTGTCCCCGCGCGTGGTGTGCGCCGCGCGCGGGTTCGTGACGCCGAGTTTTCCCGCCTCCGCCACAGACGTCACAAACCCTTCATCCCAATGCCACGGGCGTCGCGTTGAGTGCGCGTCGCTGTCGGCAAGGAGAGCCGTGTTGTCTCGTTCGAACTTCGTGCGCGCCCTCGTGGCGTCACTCGTGCTCATCACCCTGCCTGCCTTCGCGCAGGCGCCCGGCGCGGACTCCACCGCGCCCGCAGCACCTTCGCCCTCCGCCTCTCCCGGCCAGCAGCCCGCCGGAGAGCTTCCGCCCGTGCCGGGCACGCAAGGTGGATCCGCGCCGTCGCAGCCGGACGGAGCGCTGCCCACCAGTCCCGCGCCGTCGCTGGGCACGCAGCCTGGGAGCGCAGCGAACCCGCAGCCCGGCAACACCGCGCCTTCGCAGGCCATACAGCCCGGGAGCACCACGCAGCCTGGAAGCGCGCCCGCGCGACCCGGCAACCTCACGCCGTCGCAGGCCGCGGATCCGTCAGCTCCCGCGCAGCCCGTGGATCCTTCGGCTCCGGCCGCCGCGCAGTCCGGTACGCCCGCCGACGGCGCCACGCCCTCGGAGGCCACGGCTTCCGACGAAGCCGCCATGGGCGATGAAGCCCTCGCCGAATCCGCCGCGCCGCCCCCGGGCTTCACCGGCATCTATGGCCGGCTGACCGACGAGGCCAATGGCGAGGGCCTCATCGAGGCCACCGTGAAGGTCGTGACGGGCGCCGACAAGCAGGCCCTCACCGACCTGGACGGCAACTACAAGCTCGCGCTGCCCCCGGGCAAGTACGACCTGCGCGCCTTCTACGACGTGTACCAGGGCCGCCGCATCACGGGCGTCATCGTCACCCAGGGCAAGGCCACGAAGCTGGACGTCGCGCTCAGCGCGGACGTGGGCGCGGTGCAGGAGGTCGTCGTCGAGGCCCGCTCCGACCGCCGCGCGGAAGGCGCCCTCCTCCAGGACCGCAAGAAGGCCGCCGCCGTCTCCGACGCCATCAGCGCGCAGGAGATTGCCCGCACGCCGGACTCCAGCGCCGGTGACGCCGTGAAGCGCGTGGTCAGCGCCACCGTGGTGGACGGCCGCTACGTCCTCCTGCGCGGCCTGGGTGGCCGCTATGCCACCACGCTCCTCAACGGCGCGCTCCTGCCCAGCCCGGAGCCGGACGAACCCAGCGTGCCGCTGGACCTGTTCCCGACGAGCCTGCTCGCCAACCTCAACGTGGTGAAGAGCTACACGCCGGACCTGCCGGGCACCTTCGGCGGCGGCACGCTCCTCATCGAAACCAACACCTACCCGTCCCAGTTCGAGTTCAAGCCGCGCCTCACCCTGGGCGGCGACACCGTCACCACCTTCCGCGATCGCAACTCGCAGGCGCAGGGCGGCTTCGGTGAGACGCTGGGCTTCGCCTCCTCCGACCGCGGCCTGCCCGACGCGCTCCCCCGCGACCACCGCCTGGGCGCGGGCGGTGAAACGGCGCAGCAACTGGAAGGCCAGTGGGAGAGCTTCACCAACGTCTGGGAGAAGCGCACCACGCGCGCCGCCCCCAACCTGGGCCTGGGCGCGTCCCTGGGTGACACGCTGCGCTTCGGCAACCAGCGCCTGGGCTACCTGGCCACCGTCAACTACGGCCACCGCGACGGCGTGCAGACGGGTGACTTCGCCCGCGCGGCCCGCGACGAGTCCGGCAGCCTCATCTCCCAGGACGTCGCGCGCACCACGCAGGGCTTCTCCACCGCGAACCTCAGCGGCCTGGCCAGCCTGGGCTACCAGTTCGACCGCGACAACGAGCTGACCCTCTTCAGCCTCTACACGCGCGGCACCGACACGCGCACGTACTCCGCCAACGGCAACAACAACGTGCGCGGCGACACCTACGCCAGCACCCGCCTCCAGTTCATCACCCGCGCGCTGTCCTTCACGCAGCTGCGCGGCTTCCACCGCCTGGGCCTCCTGGGTGACTCCGAGGTGGACTGGCAGGCCAACGTCTCCCGCGTGGACCGCGACGAGCCCGACACGCGCGACACGCTCTACAGCGCCGCCCTCAGCAGCCCGGACGCGCAGCTGTCCTTCCCCAACCAGCCCAACAGCGGCGAGCGCTTCTTCGCGGAGCTGGGCGAGACGTCCACCGGCGGCAGCCTCAACCTCACCCTGCCCTTCACCTCCGACTTCCGCCTGAAGGTGGGCGGCCTCACGCAGGTGTCCTTCCGCGACTTCAACGCGCGCCGCTTCCGCTACCTGCTCACCGAGGAGCCGGTGGACCGCACCCAGTCCCCCGAGCAGCTCTTCTCCCCGGAGAACGTGGGCACCTCCATCAGCGTGCGCGAGACGACGCGCGCGGACGACGCCTACAACGCCTTCCTGGGCATCTACGCCGGCTACGTGTCCGCGGACTACAAGCCCGTGGAGCCGCTGCGCCTGGTGGGCGGCGTGCGCCTGGAGGCGTCTTCCCAGGAGCTGACGCTCAAGGACCCCTTCACCGGCGTGGAGAGCGACACCGGCGGCGCCGACCAGCACTACCTGGACGTGCTGCCGTCGCTGAATGCCACCTACGCGCTGTCGCCGGAGGTGAACCTGCGCGCGGGCTACAGCTACACGCTGGCGCGGCCCACCTTCCGCGAGCTGGCGCCCTTCATCTTCTTCGACTTCGTGCGCCGCCGGAACGTGTCCGGCAACCCCGACCTCCTGGAGACACGCATCCACAACGTGGACCTCCGCGCCGAGTGGTTCGTGGGAGAGAACGACGTCCTGGCCGCGAGCGCCTTCTACAAGCGCTTCCAGAACCCCATCGAACGCGTCATCCGCAATCCGGACTCGGGCGACCTGGGCTTCGAGAACGCCGCGGGCGCGGACAGCTACGGCGTGGAGCTGGAGGCGCGCACGTCGCTGGCGCGCTTCAGCCCCGCGCTGCGCCCGGTGCGCGTGGGCGCGAACCTTACGCTCATCCAGTCGCAGGTGGACCTGGGTGACTCCGCGGTGGTGGGCGCGCAGACGAACAAGGACCGTCCGCTCCAGGGCCAGTCGCCCTACGTCATCAACGTGAACGTGGGCTACGAGCGGCCGGAGAGCGGCACCGAAGTGGCCCTGCTCTACAACGTGTACGGCCAGCGCATCAGCGAGGTCGGCGTGCAGGGCCTGCCGGACGTGTACGAGCGGCCCTTCCACCGCGTGGACATCAGCCTCACCCAGAAGCTGGGCGCGACGCAGCTGAAGCTGACCGCCGCGAACCTCCTCAACGCGTCCGTCACCCTCCGCCAGGGGGACGTGACGGTGCAGACGTACAAGCCCGGCGTGGCGTTCACCGCGTCGCTCGGCTGGGCCCTGTAGCTCCTCCCATTTCCCCTCTGAAAGGACGCACCGACATGAAAAGCCTCTTTGCCTCCGTCCTCACCCTGTCCAGCCTCGCGCTGCTGGCCGGCTGCGGCGACGACGAAAAGCCGAACAACACCCCGGACGGTGGGGATCCGCAGGCCACCGAGCAGGACGTGTCCGGCAGCATCAAGGGCGACACGACCTGGAAGGCCGGCACGACGTACACCCTGAAGGACTATGTGTTCGTGGAGAGCGGCACGCTCACCATCGAGCCGGGCGTCACCATCAAGGGCAACCAGGGCAGCGCGCTGGTCATCACCCGCGAGGCGAAGCTCAACGCGGTGGGCACGGCGGAGAAGCCCATCGTCTTCACCAGCTCGCAGGCGGAGGGGACGCGCGCGGCGGGTGACTGGGGCGGCGTGGTGCTGCTGGGCAAGGCGCGCATCAACGTGGCCGGCGGCGAGAACACCATCGAGGGCTTCTTCGCCACCAGCGGCGACACGCGCACGAAGTACGGCGGCACGGACGACGCGCACGACTGCGGCAAGCTGAAGTACGCGCGCATCGAGTTCGCGGGCTACGAGCTGGCCGAGGACAACGAGCTCAACGGCCTGACGACGGGCGCGTGCGGCAGCGCGACGGACATCGACTACGTGCAGGTGCACAAGGGCGCCGACGACGGCGTGGAGATGTTCGGCGGCACGGCGGGCCTGAAGCACCTCGTCATCACCCAGCCGGACGACGACGGCCTGGACTTCGACCTGGGCTGGCGCGGCAAGGTGCAGTTCCTGGTGGTGCAGCAGAACGCCACCGTGGGCAACCGCGGCATCGAGGCCTCCGGCAACAAGAACGACAACGCCGCGCAGCCGCACACGATGCCGGAGATCTGGAACGCGACGTTCATCGGCTCCGGACGTCCGGCGGGCACGACCCCGGCGCAGGAGGGCCTGGTGTTCAACACGGGCGCGGGCGGCATCCTGCGCAACGTCATCGTGGCGAGCTTCGCGGACAAGGCCATCGACGTGGACGGCACGGCCTCCGCGGCGCTGTGGAACGCGGCCACGCCGGAGCTCTCCGTGCAGAACACGTTCTTCTGGTCCAACAAGGGTGACACGGTGTCCATCCCCAACGCGCCGAACCCGAAGAAGGACGCGGCGGGCACGGTGACGGATCCGGACGTGAGCAAGTTCGTGGAGGCGGAGAAGGTGCTGGCCACGGGCCTGAACAACAAGGTCGTGGACGCGCAGCTGACGGCGGCGCTGAACCTGGACGCCCCGAACTTCGCCCCGGCGGCGAACTCTCCGGCGCTGAACCCGGACAACGCGGCCACCCCGGGCGCGGGCTTCGACGCCAGCGCGCGCTTCGTCGGCGCGGTGGGCAGCAACAACTGGCTGAACGGCTGGACTGCGTTCCCGAAGAACTAGCCCTTCGGAGAACCAGGACCGCGTGCTCCCGGAACGCCGTACGGGGGCACGCGGTCTTCTTCTTGCGGGCCTACGACTGCAGGCTGGCCGGAGCTTCGTCCTGCGCGGAGTCCGGGCCGTTGCTCCCGTCCGTGAAGAGGTTGGCCACCGGGCGCAGCTTGGGGGGACGGCCGCGGCGGCGCGGGGCGTTGTCGTCGTTGCCCGGCGCGGCGCTCACCGGCTCCGCCTGGGCCTGGCCCGCCTTGCGCACCGGACGCGGCAGGTGGATGGCCTCCAGCTTCGCGACCAGCTCCGCGTCGTCCTCCGCGAAGACCTTCGCGTACGCCAGCGCGCGCTGGCCCTTCTGGAGCAGCGACTCCTGGCTCTCGTTCAGCGCCTGCCTCGCCGCGTCCAGCGCCGCCTGCGCGCGGGCCACCGCCTCCGCCTTCTCACGCACGTGCGCCGCGGACTCGCCCAGCACCGCCGTGTCCACGTCCGGGAACTTCACGTCCGCCAGGTCCGTGGCGAACAGCTCGAGCAGCGCGCGCAGCGCGGGGGAGATGGAATCGTTCTCGGGGGTTTCGAACATGGACAGGCCTCCTCACAAGGCGTTTGAACGGCGCCTATCTGCCCAGATGTTCAGTGCCCTTTCAAGGGGGTCTTTTCGCGGGCCGGAAAGTCGGCTCCGGATCCGCCGTCAAGGCCCCGCGGATCAATCCACCCGCACCAGTCCCACGTCCCGCACCCCCGCGGACGGATCCACGTCCACTGCCAGGAAGTGCCGGCCCACCCCGTCGAAGCGCTCCGGAATCGCGCCTCCTCCTCCGGAGATGAACGCCGGGATGCCCGCGTTGGAGAACGAATAGTAGGAGTGGATGTGGCCGTAGAGCGTCAGGTCCACTCCCGCCCGCGCCATCTTCCCCACCAGCCCGGCCGCCTCGTTGCGCACCGCGAAGCCTCCACCCCGGACGCCAATCGGATCCAGGGGCGGAATGTGCATCGCCACCACGTGCACCGCGTCGCGCGCCTCCTCCAGCCAGCCGTCCAGCGCCTCCTCCACCAGCGGATCCACGGTGCTGCTGCCGGAGTCCACCAGGCTGAAGTGCACGCCCCGGAAGATGAAGTGCTGGCTGCCACGGCCCACCAGCCGCTGGTACTCGCGCGCGTCGTCGGAGAAGGTCTCGTGGTTGCCCAGCGTGGCGAACAGCGGGATGCGCGAGTCCGCCTCCAGCCGCTGCTGGAACTCCTCCAACTGCTCGCGCGTCCCGTACTCCGTCAGGTCTCCCGCGAAGAAGATGAAGCGCAGGGAGGGGTCCTGGTTCACGCGCGCGTAGATGTCCCCGACCTTCGACAGCGCCTCCTGCACGTCCGCCAGCGCGGCGAAGCGGAAGGGCTCTCGCGTGTCCCAGTCCGGTGGCGCCACCGTCAGCCGCGCCGTCGTCCCCGGCCGCAGGGCCACGCGCCACGCCTTCATCGTCGGGTGCGCGTCCGGCAGCGCCTGCACCGTCAGCGGCGTGCCCGCTTCGTCCACCGCGTCCAGCACCGCGGCCGGCATCGCGTTGTGCACCGTGAACAGCCAGTCCGTGCGCGCATCGGCGCCAGCGGTGACGCGCGTCGTGAACACCGGCGCCTGACCCCACAGCTCCAGCGTGCCGGATGACAGCGTCCGCACCGACGCGAGCCCGCCCTCCACCTCCACCGTCAGCGCGTCCGCCTGCGCCTGTCCCACGCGCGTGTCCCGCACCGCGCGGTCTTCACTGGGACGCACGCAGCCCGTGGACAGCA
Source organism: Corallococcus exercitus (assembly GCF_003611585.1). Taxonomy (GTDB): domain Bacteria; phylum Myxococcota; class Myxococcia; order Myxococcales; family Myxococcaceae; genus Corallococcus; species Corallococcus exercitus. The sequence continues at coordinate 8,702 of NZ_RAVW01000399.1, forward strand.
GCGCCGCCGTCAGGCCCAGCGCGCCCACGGCTCTGAACCCGTGCCACGAACGCGCGCCCGTGGCAGCGGATCCGCGACCCGCTTCCTCCGCGACGTCCAGTGCGCTCAGCGCTCGGAGTCCGTGCCGTGAACGCGCGCCCGTGGCAGCGGATCCGCGACCCACTTCCTCCGCGACGCCCAGTGCGCTCAGCGCTCGGAGTCCGTGCCGTGAACGCGCGCCCGTGGCAGCGGATCCGCGACCCATGTCCCCGTGGATCCGCGCCGCCTCGTGCACGCCCATCCGCACCGCGTCCTGCTCGCGCGCCCCGCTCACGTGTCACCTCCCACCGCGTACACCAGCGCCAGCCGCCCCATCAGCGCCC
>NZ_RAVW01000039.1 GCF_003611585.1 Corallococcus exercitus
ACCCCTCTCCGCCGTCTCCGGGCGTCGAGGACTTGAGCACGGTGACGTGGGCCACGCGGGTCGCGGCGGGGGCATGGCCGGTGAGAGACTCCACGCGGGTGCCCAGCTGCTTGAGCAGCCCTTCGGCCTGCTCCGGTTCGCGGTTGGCCGCGACGGCGCGCACCTGGGCCGTGAGCGTGTCCGCGGCGTTGAGCAGCAGGTCCACCAGGTCCCGGTCCAGGAGCTTGCGGTCCTGCCGCACCGCGTCCACCAGGTCCTCCACCCGGTGCGCCAGCATCGCGATGGGCTCGAAGCCCATGGACGACGCCATGCCCTTCACCGAGTGGGCGTGCCGGAACATCGAGTCCACGGTGCTGGCGGTGGCCTCGCGCTCCAGCGCCACGAGGTCCCGCCCGAGCGCCTCCAAGTGCTCGGTGGCCTCCGAGATGAAGAGGCCCAGGTACCGGGACATGTCCATCGTCATGAGCCGGCACCTCCTTCAGGCGGACGGGACCGCGACCCGGGCGGGCGCGGCCCCCTTTCGCGCCGCTTCAGGCCTCGCCCAGCACCTTCTTCACGACCGCCAGCACGTCCTCCGCCCGGAACGGCTTGACGATGAAGTCCGAGGCACCCGCCTCGATGGCCTCCATCACCAGGCTCTCCTGTCCGAGCGCCGAGCACATGATGACGACCGCGCTGCTGTCGGCCTTGATGATTTCCCGCGTCGCTTCGATGCCGCTCTTGAAGGGCATCACGATGTCCATCGTCGTGAGGTCCGGCTTCAACTCCTTGAACTTCTCCACGGCCTCCAGGCCGTTGGCCGCCTCACCGACGACCTCGAACCCTCCAGACGCAAAGATGTCCTTGATCATGTTGCGCATGAAGATGGCGTCGTCGACGACCAGCACCCGCTTAGCCATGTGAAGAACTCCGCCTCCGTTTCAGGCCTAGAGGGAGCGCACCCTATCACCGGCCGTTTCCGGGGGGCTACTCACTTGGAGGGAGTGAACAAGGCAACGACCGCCGCATCAAGTCCTTCCGGATCCAGCACGGTCACTCCCAGACCGCCCAGGCGGGCAACGCCGCGAACCGCGGGCATGACCTTGCCCGGGGCCGCGCTCACGCGCTCCACCGCCTCGATGCCATCCACATCCGTCACCAGGAGGCCCAAATCCCTGCGACCCCGGTCCAGTAGCACGACACGGCACAGGGGGGTGGGACCTTCTGGCAGGTGCAGGAGCTGCCGCAGCTCCACCACCGTCACCACCCGGCCGCGCAGGTTCATCACGCCGGTGATGGCGGGCGGGGCGCGGGGCACCCGCGTGTAGCGCTCCGGGGGCACGACGACCTCCCGGACGGCCGACAAGGGCAACCCGTAGCGTTCCTTCTCGACCCGGAAGATGACGTGCCGCACGGAAGAAGGCCCTTGTACCGGAAGGCGGCTTACAGCGGGGGGGACGGACGGGGGCGCTCAGGGCCCCAGGCGGAAGCTGCGCACCACGCTCTGCAGCTCCACGGAGAGGTTGGTCAGCTCGCTCGCCAGCGACGTCATCCGCGACACCGCGGCCGTCTGCTCCTGGATGACGGCCTGGATGGCCTCCGTGGAGCTGGCGTTGTTCTTCGCCACGAGCTTGATCTCCTCGATGGCCTTCACCATCTCCTCGCTGCCCTTCATCTGCTCGCGGGTGCTGTCGGAGATGAGCGTCACCTTCTCCGCGCCCTTGCGCGCGGTGTCGGTGATGGCCCCCATGGAGCGCATGATGTCGGTGAGGTCCTCACGGCCCTCCGCCAGCTCCGCGATGCCTTCCTTCATGGCGCTCACGACGGAGGTGGACTGGCCGGAGATGTCGCGCGCCAGGCGCGAAATCTGCTCCGCGGAGCGGCCCGCGCTCTCCGCCAGCTTGCGCACCTCATCCGCCACCACCGCGAAGCCGCGGCCGTACTCGCCCGCGCGCGCCGCCTCGATGGTGGCGTTGAGGGCCAGGAGGTTCGTCTGCTGCGCCACCTGGGTGATGGCGTCGACGATCTTCGAAATCTCCTGCGTCTTCTCGCCGAAGGCGAACACCTGCTGGCTGGCGGACTCGATGCGGTTGAAGACCTTCTTCACCTTGTCGCCCGCGAGCCGCGCCGCCTTGGAGCCGTCCTCCGCGCTGCTGCTGGTCTCCGCGGACGTGCGGGCCGCGTCCAGCGCGCTCGCCGCCGTGCGCTGGATGCTGCCGGCCATCTCCGTGATGACCTTGGAAGCCTGGGACACCAGCTGGGACTGGGTCTCCGCGCCGCTGGCGATCTTCTCCATCGACGAGCCCACTTCCTCCGTGGACCCGTTGACGTTCTCCGCGCTGCGCTGAAGGTCGATGGCGGTGTCCGCCACGCTCTTGGCGGTGTCCTGAATCTTGCCCACCAGCTCGCGCAGGTTCTCCTGCATGCGGGAGATGGCGCCCGTCAGCTCGTCGATTTCATCGCGGGTGCTGTGCACCTCCGCGGCCACGGGCTTGGACAAATCTCCCTGGGAGATTTCGAAGGCGGAGCGGCTGAGCACCTTCACGCGGGTGACGCGCGCCAGCAGGGACGGCAGGTACGCCGCGCCGCCGAAGGTGAGGAGCACGCCCACGCCCACGCGGATGATGAAGGCCCAGCGGCCCCAGGACGCGTCGAAGAGGCTCTCCGTGCAGAGCAGCCACGTGCCCAGCAGCAGGCCCAGGAGGATGTAGCCGGTGGTGATCTTCCGGTGCAGGGACTGCTCGCGGACCACCTTGGGGCCCTCGACGGCGCGCAGCAGTCGCTGCACCGGCTCGCGTCGGGGGGTGAGGCCAGAGGAGGGGTCGTCGCGAAGGGGGCGGCGCACGGAGTGCTTTCAGCGGGAGGGGCGGAAAACAGCCCTGGGGTTTAGCCTTGCTCTCCGGTACGGGTCAATCATCCGGCTGGATCTGCCTGCCTGACCGGGCGAAGTGATCGAATCCCGCGGGCGGGGTCAGAAGGCGCCCCCCTGCGTCGCGAACCCGCAACGCCCTCTCCCGGGTGAGCGCGCCGATGCGCGTCACCTGCTGCCCGGCGCGAGCACACGCCCGCTCGAACGCCTGCATGCGTGAAGGTGGGACGGCGAGCAGCAGCTCGTAGTCCTCCCCTCCCCGCAGGGCCCCCTCCGGCCCCAGCGCCGAGCGCACCGCGGGCGACAGGGGCAGCCGGTCCAGCTCCAGCTCCACGCCCACCCGGGACGCGGCGCACAGGTGCCCCAGGTCCTGGGCCAGCCCGTCCGACACGTCCATGCCGGCGGAGGCGAAGCGCGCGGCCAGCTGTCCCAGGGCGATGCGGGGCTGGGGGCGGCGCTGGCGCTTCACGGCCGCGCCCCGGCGGACCCCGGCCTGGAGGTGCTGGAGGCCCAGGCGCGCGTCGCCCAGCGTGCCGGAGACATAGAGCCCGTCCCCGGGCCTGCCGCCCGCGCGGGTGAGGGGCGGCCGGGACAGCTCCCCGGTGACGGTGAGGGTGACGGACACCTCGCGCGCGGAGGTGAAGTTGCCGCCCACGAGCATGATGCGGTGCTCCTTCGCGAGCGCGGCCATGCCCCGGCCCAGCGCGGACAGCTCGCGGACCGGGAAGTCCCCAGGCAGCGCGAGCGCGCAGACGAACCAGCGCGGCGTGGCGCCCATGGCGGCCAGGTCCGACAGGTTCACCGCGAGCGCCTTGTGGCCGATGTCGGCGGCGGAGAACGTGGCGCGGGTGAAGTGCACGTCCTCCACCACGGCGTCGGTGGTGACGCACAGCGCGCCCTTCATGGGTGCGAGCACGGCGCAATCGTCCCCCGGCCCCACCGGCACCCGCGCGCGCGGGAAGCAGGCAAGGAAGCGTTGGATGAGGTCGAACTCGCCGGGCATGGAGGGCGAGAGAGACCACGCTCGCGCCCGGTGACGCAATGCTGACCAGCGAACCGGCGGGCGGGAGCGGGCCCCATTGCGTTGACGGTGTCGGACGGTGCAGGCATAGGACAAGGGAGTGCCCTCCTCCGTCACACCCATGGACCTGCGCCGCCGGCTGGTGACGGAAGCGCTGGGGTGCGCGCTGCTGGTGGTGGCGCTGGAGGGGTCGCACCACGTCGCGGAGCACCTGGGCGCGAGCGCCACCGAGGGACGCCTCTTCATGTCCCTGTCATGCGGCGCGGTGCTGGCGTGCCTCCTGTGGGTGCTCCGGCCGCTGTCGGGCGCGCACCTGAACCCCGCGCTCACCTTCGCGGACGCGCTGGGGGACCGGACGCCCTGGCGCGAGGTGCCGCTGTACGCGCTGGCGCAGCTGTCCGGCAGCCTGGTGGGGCGGCTCGTCGCGCACCGCATGTGCAACGAACCGCTGCTGCTCACCTCGAAGCTGCCCGCGGCGGACGGGGCCCGGTTCCTCACGGAGATGGTGGCGACGTTCGGGCTGCTGGTGGTGGTGCGGGGCTGCGTGCGCACGCGTCCGTCGGCGATGCCGCTGGCCATCGCGGGGTACGTGGCCGCGACGGTGTGGTTCACGGACTCGCGCTCGCTGGCGAACCCGGCGCTGGTGCTGGCGCGCGCGGCCAGTGCCCACATGGGCGTGATGAGCCCGTGGGAGGTGGAGTCCTTCATCGCGGCGCAGCTGCTGGGCGCGGCGCTGGCGGTGTTCCTCTTCCGGTGGCTGCTCGGCGGCACGCCCCGGCCCGTGGCCACGGCCGTGGAGACGGTCGTCTTCGAGTGCGCGGAGGCAGGGCCCGCGCACCTGGCCGCCGCCCTCTTCAACACGCTGGCGCACCCGGACCGGGCCCGCGCGGTGGTGTCGCCGCCTCCGGGCTCCGGCCTGGATGACGGGCCGCCGCTGGCGGTGGCGGCGCTGATGCGCGAGGCGAACCTGCGCGCCGCGCCCGCGCGCGACCGGAACGTGCCCGCGTCGCACAACGTCCTCATCGACGTCGCGGGTCAGGCCCCAGGCATGGACGCACGCGTGCGCGAGCGCTGGTCGCTGCCCGCGCTGTCGCTGAAGGACGAGGCCGGGGCGAAGGCGCTGCAGGCGGCGCTGCGGCCCAAGCTGCACCAGCTGCTCGCGCGACGAGGCTGGGAGCGGCTGCACGTCGTCAGCGGCGGCGGCCCCGCCCCGGAAGGCCCTCGCGCCCTCACCTGACGCGAGCCCGCGTGACGGGATGCGGCGTTGACGTCCGCGCGACAGGCGAGCATGACGGTCCGAGAGAGGGTTTCACCATGATGGAAGGGCTTCCCCCCGTCGTCTCCTGGCCGCCGCTGCAGACGCTGATGCGGCTGACGCTCGCGCTCGCGGTGGGCCTGTTCGTCGGGCTGGAGCGCGAGTGGCGGGGCAAGGAGGCCGGCCTGCGCACGTTCGGCTTCGCGGCGCTCCTGGGCGGCATGGGCGGCCTCCTGGGCCCGAACTTCGCCCTGCTCAGCCTCGCGCTGCTGGGCGTGCTGCTGTGCTTCCTCAACTGGCAGTCCCTGCGCGCCAACGGCGGCGCGGAGCTGACCACGTCCGCCGCGCTGCTCGTCACGGGCTTCACCGGCGTGCTCTGCGGCCTGGGCCATACCGTGACGCCCGCGGCCGTGGGCGTGACGACGGCGGGCCTGCTCGCGTGGAAGGAGCGGCTGGCCACCTTCAGCCATAAAATCACCGCCGAGGAGCTGAGAAGCGCCATCCTCCTGGCCATCCTCGCCTTCGCCATCTACCCGGTGCTGCCCTCGCAGCCGGTGGACCCGTGGGGCCTCATCGAGCCGCGCGCCGCGTGGGTGACGGTCATCCTCATCGCGGCCATCGGCTTCGTGAACTACCTGCTGTGGAAGGTGTTCGGCACGCACGGCGTGGAGGTCACCGGGTTCCTGGGCGGGCTCGTCAACAGCACCGTCACCGTGGCGGAGCTGGCCAACCGCGTGCGCGAGACGTCCGGGCGCCTGCTCGACGTGGCCTACCGGGGCGTGATGCTGGCCACCGCCGCCATGGCGCTGCGCAATGCCGTCTTGCTGGGACTGCTCTCCTTCCGGGCGCTGGTGGACTCCGCCATCCCGCTGGTCCTCATCCTCCTGTCCAGCACGGGCCTGGCGCTGATGCGCTCGCGCACGGAGGTCGCGCCCGGCGCCGAGCCGCCCGCCCTGCCCCTCAAGTCGCCCTTCTCGCTGCCGTCCGCGCTGAAGTTCGGCCTCATCTTCCTGGCGCTCCAGGTCGTGGGCACCGTGGGCCAGACGCTGCTGGGCCGCTGGGGCTTCTACGCGGTGAGCGCGCTGGGCGGGCTGGTGTCCAGCGCGTCCGCGGTGGCGTCCGCCGCGTCGCTGTGCGCCAACGGCACCATCTCCCCCACGACGGCCGGGGTGGGCGCCATCATCGCGTCACTGGCCAGCGCCGCCATCAACTTCATCCTCGTGGCGCGCGTGTCCGAGCAGCGCTCGCTCACGCTGCGCCTGGGCCGGGCGCTGGGCGTCGTGATGCTGCTGGGGCTCGCGGGCGCGCTCGTGCAGACGCGCCTGCCCACGTTCCTTCCGAATGGTCCGGGAGGGCCGGGGCTCCTCAAGCCCCACGACCCCGAGCACTAGAAGCGGTCCGGCTCCGGCATGGGCGGCGCGGCGCTCAGTCCCCGGTCCTGCATGGGCGGGTGCAGCGGCAGCTGGACGATGAAGCGCGAGCCGTGGCCGAACTCGCTCTCCACGCGCACCCGGCCGCCGTGGCCCTCCACCAGGCTCTTCACGATGGCCAGGCCCAGCCCCGCGCCGCCGAACTCGCGCGTGGAGCTGCCGTCCACCTGGTAGAAGCTCTGGAAGATGCGCTCGAACTCCTCGGCGCGGATGCCCACGCCGGTGTCCTCCACGCTGATGCGGTAGCCGGGCACGCCCAGCTCCTGCTGCATCGCCGCGTCCGACAGCGTCACCTTCACCCGGCCGCCCGCGGGCGTGAACTTCACCGCGTTGGCCAGCAGGTTCACCACCACCTGGCGCAGCTTGTCCAAATCCCCCGCCAGCCTGGGCTGCGGCGTGTGCGGCAGCCGCACCTCCAGCTCCAGGCCCTTGCGCTGCGCCTGCGGCAGCACGCTGGAGACCGCCGTCTGGATGACGTAGCCGGGGTCCACCGGCGCCATGGACAGGCGCAGGCGGCCCGCTTCAATCTGGCTCAGGTCCAGCAGCGAGGAGATCATCGAGAGGAGCGTCTCGCCCTTCTCCACGATGGTGCGCACGTACTGGAGCTGCTCCGGGTTGAGCGGCCCCGCCAGCCCCTCCGCCATCATCTCCGAGTACCCGAGGATGGACGCGAGCGGCGTGCGCAGCTCGTGGCTCACCGTGCCCAGGAAGGTGGACTTCAGCCGGTCCAGCTCCTTGAGCCGCGCGTTCGCCTGGAGCAGCCGCGCGTTCTGCGCCTCCAGCTCGCGGTGCACCTCCAGCGTGGACTCCAGATGCAGGTGCGTGGCCAGGTACGCCTTCTGCCCGCTGGCGACGAGCGCGCCCAGCACCTGGCCGAAGTGGCCCAGCACCTGTGCGGCGGTGCGCTCGGGTACGCGGCGCACGCGGCCCAACAGCTCCTGCGCGCGCTCCAGGTCCAGCCCCTGGATGCCGGTGAGCGTCTCCGGGAAGTCCGTCAGCTCCTCCGGCGTGAAGGGCCCCAGGATGACCCGGCCCAGCAGGTCGCCGTCCCAGCGCACCGGCATCACCACGTAGCGCAGGCCGGTGAAGCAGGTGAGCGCGATGAGGCCCGCGGCCTCGGACACGTCGCCGTCCGCCACGCGCCCGCCGGCCTCCGGCAGCACGGGGCCGTCCTTCACCCGGCCCACCATGGCGGTGCACGCGTGGCGGCCATCCGGGAAGGAGAAGACGTAGGCGCAGAAGTCGCCGTGGCCCACCTTCACGTCCGCCAGCTTGTTGCCGCGCGTGTCCAGCACCTTGATGCCCACGCGGTACAGGTCGCTGAAGCCCTTCACCACCTCCGTGAAGGACGGCAGGTCCAGCAGGTCCCCCAGCGACAGGCGCCGCTGGAGCGCGGACTCGCGCCGGGGCGCGCTCGCGGTGTTCCGGGGTCCTCCGCCTGGCGCTCCGCTCATGGCGCCCTCCCGCTCTCCCTGCCGCCGGGAATGGAGCCGGGCCCGTAGCGCCCCTCCAGCTCCGTGCCGCTCAGGTCGATGTGACGGAAGATCTGCCCCAGGAACTCCTCTTCGCTGAGGCCCACGTTGCGCGACAGCTGCGCGCGGCCCTCCAGCGCACGCCAGGCCGTCTGCACCACGGCGTGGAAGGTCTCCACCACGCCCTCGCCTCGCACGGCGACGGAGCCCACCACCGGCTGACTGCCCCGGCGCTGCACCTCCGCCAGCTCCGCGTCCGTCAGGCTGTCCGGCAGGTCGCGCTTGTTGAACTGGATGACCACCGGCACCTGCGTGGGGTCCAGCTCCATCTCGCGCAGGTTCTCCTGCAGGTTGCGCCAGTAGTTGTTGTTCTCCTGGGCCGCGTTGCGGCGGCTGTCCGCGATGAAGACCACCGCGTCCGCGCCCTGGAGCACCACCCGCCGCGTGGCGTTGTGGATGACCTGACCGGGCACGGTGAAGAGCTTCACCTTCACCTTGAAGCCCGTGGAGGTGGAGAAGAAGACGGGCAGCAGGTCGAAGAAGAGCGTCCGGTCGTCGTGGGTGTCCACCGACAGGAGGCGCCCTCGCACGTCCGGCCGCGCTCGCGCGTGCAGCTTGCGCAAGTTCGTCGTCTTCCCGCTCAACCCGGGGCCGTAATAGACGATCTTGAGCGTCAGCTCGCGCTGGGCGTGGTTGAGTTGCAAGGGGCAGAGCTCGGACCGAGGGGGACCCGGACAGGGGTTTTATAATGGCCTCACGTCCCGCGCGGAAGGCCGCTCGCAGTCCAGACGGCGGGGCGGGACGCGCCTTCCCGGAATGACGCTCCCGCGCGCGACGTTTCAAGAGGTTCCTGCTTCCCGCCTGGGAGGAGGACGTCTCCCCACACTGAAAACAGGACAATGCGCGCGGAATGATCGCGTGCATGGGTACGGGGGGACCGGTTAGGATCGCGGACGCGACGGAGGAGCAAGGCGATGACGATGAAGCAGGTGGACCCTGGCGTCGAGGTGGCGGCCCCCACGCCGGTGCTGGATGGAGCGACGCTCCCCAATGATCTGGTGAACGGGGTCAAATTCGGTCCGCCCACCGACGAGGACCTCACCACGGTGTCGGCCCTTCGCGCCAACTCCGAGCCCTGGAAGGGGCGGGGGGAGAGCCAGGAGGAGAGCCTCAAGGCCCTCACCCAGCTCAAGCCCTTTCTCCACGTGGCGCGGATCCAGAACCAGGTGGTGGGCTACGTGACGGTGGAGCGCGACGGCCCGGTGCCGGGCGCGGCCTACCTGCGCAACATCGTGGTGAAGCCGGAGCTGCGGCGCCAGGGTGTGGGCGAGAAGCTGCTCGACAAGGCGCTGGACGCGGCGCGCGACATGTACCGCAAGACCATCGCCCTGCGCGTGGATCCGGCGAACGCGCCCGCGGTGGGCTTCTACCGCAAGGCGGGCTTCACCACGGTGGCCACGGTGGTCTCCAAGAAGTCCGGCAAGCTGCGGCTCCTGATGTCTCGCGAGCTGTAGTCCGCCGCACCCCAAACGAACCGGCTGTACCCGACGGGAGGGGCCCTCACACGGCCGCTCCCGTCGTGCGTTGGGGGACATGCCCCCAGGATGACCTGGGACGCGGCGGTCGACTATCCTCGGCGGAGTTTCCACCCCGCCGGGCCTGACGCACGGCAGCGGTGGGGCCTCCCCCTGAATGAAACCGCTCGCAGAGCTGCTGCGTCATCTGTCGCGTCCCGGAATCACCGAGCTGGCCCTGGCCAGCGGCCGTCCTCCGATGGCGCGCGGCGCCACCGGCTACGAGCCCGTCGATCCCGGCGCCCTCTCCACCGATGATCTCGTGAAGGCCCTCCAGGCGATGGTGGGCATGGCGCGGGCGTCCACGGTGTCGGAGACGCCGGTGCAGTGGACGGTGAACGCCACCGGCCTGGGTTCCATCTCCATCGCGGCGGTGCGCCGGGGCGAGCTGATGAACGTGCGCCTCACGCGAGGCGCGGAGGGTGCGGCGCAGGCCGCGGCTCCAGCGGCGGCGGCTCCCGCAGCGGCGGCTGCCGCGCCCACGCGCACGCCCTACGCGGGAGTGCCGGCGGTGGCCGCGCCCGCGCCCGCTCGGACGTCCACGGTGGAGACGGCCGCGCGAGCCGCGCAGCCCGGTGGGTTCAGCGCCGTGGATGCGGCCCGTACGGGCCAGGCGGGAGGCATGGCCTCGGCAGGCGCCGCCGCGCGGGGTGTTCCCGGCGCCGCGGTCGCATCGCCCCAAACGGGCGCGGCTTCCGCGTACGGCGGTGCGGGCGCGGCCGGATACTCGGGTGCTGCCCACGCCGGTGTTGCTGCTCACGCCGGTGCTGCTACCCACGCGGGTGCTGCTGCCCACGCGGGCGCGGCGGCCCATCCGGCCGCCCACCCGAATCCCCCCGCGCGGGTCATCCCCATCTCGCGCACGACCTCCGCTCCGGGCCGCGACCTGACCGTGCTGCTGGAGCAGGCGCGCAGCATGCTCGCCAGCGACCTGCACCTGGTGGCGGGACGGCCTCCGCTGCTGCGCATCGCCGGGGAGCTGCTGCCCCAGGACACGCCGCTGTCACCGGAGACGGTGGAGCGGCTGCTGCTGCCCATCATCCCGGAGCGGCTGCGGCACGTGCTGGAGAAGGACGGCAGCGTGGACTTCGCGCTGGACTCCGAGGACACCGGCCGCTTCCGCGTCAACGTGGGCCGCCAGCGCACGGGCCTCAAGGGCACCTTCCGCCTCATCGCCCGGGAGATCCCCACCCTGGAGTCGCTGGGCCTGCCCGCGGACATCGCCAAGGCCACGCACCACCACCAGGGCCTCATCGTGCTCACCGGCCCGTCCGGCCACGGCAAGACGAGCACCCTCGCGGCGCTGGTGGACATCATCAACCGCGAGACGACGCACCACGTGCTCACCGTGGAGGATCCGGTGGAGTACGTGCACCCGCGCAAGCGCGCCCTCATCAGCCAGCGCGAGGTGGGCACCAACACGCGCACCTTCGCCAGCGCCCTCAAGGGCAGCCTCCGCGAGGACCCGGACGTCATCGTCGTGGGCGAGTTGCGCGACACGGAGACGGTGCGCATGGCGCTCGCCGCCAGCGAGACGGGCCACCTGCTCATCAGCACCATGAACACGCCCAGCGCGGCGAAGACCATCGACCGGCTCATCGACCTCTTCCCGCCGGGAGACCAGCAGCAGGTGCGGCTGTCGCTCTCCAGCGGCCTGCGCCTCATCGTCAGCCAGCGGCTGATGCCCAGCGCGGACGGCAAGTCCATGGTCGCCGCCGCCGAGGTGCTCACCGGCTCCGTGGCCCTGGGCAACCTCATCCGCGACAACAAGACGTATCAAATCCCCTCCCTCCAGCAGCGCGGCAAGTCGCTGGGCATCATCCGCTTCGAGGACTCGCTCTCGGACCTGGCGCGCTCCGGCAAGGCGACGCTGGAGACCGTGAAGGGCTTCGCGGAGAACCCGGACGAAATCGAGGCCATGGTGACGGGCAGGAGGCCCGGCGCCGCTCCCACCGTGTCCCCGCCAGCCTCCGCCCAGGAGGGCGCGCGGATGCTGTCCAAGGTGGGCTCACTGCTTGGCAAGAAGGGCGCCTGACATGACGGACACCCCTCGCATCGCGACCTGGTTCGACGTGCTGCTGGACAGGAAGGGCAGCGACCTGCACCTGGGCGTGGGCTACCCGCCCCTGGGCCGCATCCGCGGCGAGCTCGTGCCATTACGAGACGAGCCCCTCACCTCCGAGGAGCTGGAGTCGCTGCTCTTTGAAATCTGCTCGCCCGAACAGAAGCGGCAGATCACCGAGGAGCTGGACCTGGACTTCGCCTACGGCTACGGCACCAAGGCCCGCTTCCGCGCGAACTACTTCTACAAGATGACCGGCATTGGCGCGGTGTTCCGCACCATCCCCAGCAAGGTGCTGACGCTGGAGGACCTGAAGACGCCGGAGGTGGTGCGCAAGCTGGCGGACCGCCGCAGCGGCCTGGTGCTGGTGACGGGCCCCACGGGCTCAGGCAAGTCCACGACGCTCGCGGGGATGATCAACCACATCAACAAGACGCGCGCGTCGCACGTGCTCACCATCGAGGATCCGGTGGAGTTCGTGCACGAATCGCTCAAGGCCCAGGTCACCCACCGCGAGGTGGGCCCGCACGCCTCCAGCTTCGCCACCGCCATCCGCTCCGCCGGCCGCGAGGACCCCAACGTCATCCTCATCGGCGAGCTTCGCACCAACGAGACCATGAAGCTGGCGCTCCAGCTGGCCAGCTTCGGCGTGCTCGTCTTCGCCACGGTGCACACCAACAGCGCCCCCGCCACCATCGACCGCATCATCAACGCCTTCCCCGCGGACGAGCAGGGCCAGGTGCGCGGCATGCTCGCGGAGTCCCTGGCCGGCATCGTCGCCCAGCAGCTCATCAAGACCGCGGACGGCAAGGGCCGCGTCGCCGCGCTCGAAATCCTGGTGGGCGGTCCCGCCATCGCCGCGATGATCCGCGAGGGCAAGGTGTTTCAGATCGCCTCCAAGATGCAGGCCGGCCAGAGCCAGGGCATGCAGACCCTGGACATGCACCTGGAGCGGCTGGTGAAGGACGACGTCATCGTCCCGGAAGCCGCCCTGGAGAAAGCCCAGGACAAGGAGAATTTCGTGAAGGTCATCCAGCGGCTGAAGCCGGACTGGCAGGTGCCGGAGACGCTGAAGGCCTGAGCCGAACCCCCTCGGGAGGTGAAGGAATTTGCATTCACCCCCCGACTTCGCGTTTGTTCGGGAGTGAACGTGGACCCGCCCACCGGGGCGGAGGCCCACACTACTTCCGAGGGGGAAGTCATGGATCAGCAGCAGCTTGAGATGATGCAGCAGATGCAGGAGCAGCAGTCGGCGGGCCCGGGTCCGCTGTTCTGGATCTTCTACCTGGCCTTCATCGGCCTGATCGTCGCGGGCCTGTGGAAGACGTTCGCCAAGGCGGGCGAGCCCGGGTGGGCGGCCATCGTGCCCTTCTACAACATCTACGTGATGACCAAGATTGTCGGCCGCCCGGCGTGGTGGGTGGTGCTGGCCATCCTGCCGTGCGTGAACATCATCGCGCTGTTCATCATCGGCATCGACATGGCGAAGTCCTTCGGCAAGGGCGTGGGCTTCGGCATCGGCCTGGCGCTGCTCGGCCCGGTCTTCTACGCCATCCTCGGCTTCGGCGACGCGCAGTACCAGGGCCCCGCCGCCGCCGCCGGTGGCGCGTCCCCGGCGTAGTCGTCCCCACGGCCTTCCGGCCGTGAACGGCGGCGGTGGAGTGGCCTTCCGGTCGCTTCACCGCCGTTCGTGTTTCGGGGCTCCCCTCGCTTCGGGTAGAGCCCGGCCCATGGCTTCCGCTCCCCACCGCTTCCGTGTCCTCGCCCTGGCGCTGCTCGTCTCCACGGCCTGTGGTTCGCGGGGCTGTTCGCAGGCGCCTGGACCGCTCGTGTACGTGAGCAACGAGGGCTCCGACGACCTCTCCGTCATCGACGCGTCCACGAACCGCGTCATCGCCACCATCCCCGTGGGCAAGCGGCCCCGGGGCCTGCGCCTGTCCGCGGACGGCCAGCGGCTCTACGTGGCGGTGAGCGGCTCCATGCGGGCGCCCCCGGGCGTGGACGAGGACACCCTGCCCCCGCCGGACCGGACCGCGGACGGCATCGCGCTGGTGGACACGAGGACGCGCCAGGTGCTGCGGGTGCTGGAGAGCGGGGACGACCCCGAGTCCTTCGACGTGTCCCCGGACGGCCAGCGCCTCTACGTCTCCAACGAGGACGCCGCGCGAGCGTCCGTGGTGGACGTGGCCACCGGCAAGGTGACGCACGCGGTGCCCGTGGGCGGAGAGCCCGAGGGCGTCACGCTGCGCCCGGACGGCCGCTTCGCCTGGGTCACCAGCGAGGAGGACCACCACGTCTACGTCATCGACACCGGCACGCAGGCGGTGGTGGCGCGCATCCCCGTGGGCGGCCGTCCGCGCGCGGTGGCCTTCACGCCGGACGGCGCGTGGGCCTTCGTCACCGCGGAGCAGGGCCGCACCGTCACCCGCGTGGACGCGAATACGCACCAGTCCAAGGGCACGCTGACCTTCCCGGAGACAGGCGCGAAGCCCATGGGCGCGGTGGTGTCCCCGGACGGCCGCACGCTGTACGTCACCACCGGGCGCGGCAAGGCGCTGGCCGTCATCGACGTGGCGGACTGGAAGGTGCTGCGCACCGTGCAGGACGTGGGCGAGCGCCCCTGGGGCGTGGGCATCACGCCGGACGGCAAGCGGCTCTACACCGCCAACGGCCCCTCCAACGACGTCTCCGTCATCGACCCCGCGACGGGTCAGGTCCTCACGCGCATCCCCGTGGGCACGCTGCCCTGGGGCATCGCCGTTTCACGCTGAGAGCAGGGACTGGACCCGGGTCCAAGGCCTCCGTCGAGCGGTGGACATCGTGTCGGCCCGCAATCGCGTGTCCAACGGCTCACGGCACACCTGCCGCGACAAACCCCCAGGGTTGCCTAGGGTGTCGCGTCTATGTCGTACCGAAGCCGCCTGCCACCGCTGGTCCTCGCCGGTCTGTTCCTCCTGACACCGGGTTGCAAGAAGGAGGGTGGCGCTCACCCGTCCTCCGCCCAGGCCTCCAGCAATCTGCCCGCCGGGACGACGAAGCCGGACGCGTCGAAGCTGGCGGAGGATGACGGCCAGTGGCTCACGGCGTCCAAGGATGCGGCCAACACGCGCTACAGCCGGCTCAAGGACATCCACGCGGGCAACGTGAAGGACCTGAAGCTCGCGTGGACGTGGTCCACGGGGCTGGTGCGCGGGCATGAGGCGGCGCCGCTGGTGGTGGGCGGCACGATGTACGTCGTCACGCCCTACCCCAACCGGCTGGTGGCGCTGGACCTGACGAAGGAGGGCGCGCCGGTGAAGTGGACGTACGAACCGGCGCCCTCGCCCTCGGCCCAGGGCGTGGCGTGCTGCGACGTCGTCAACCGGGGCGCGGCGTACGCGGACGGGCGCCTCTTCTACAACACGCTGGACGCGCACACGGTCGCGGTGGACGCCCAGACGGGCAAGGAGCTGTGGAAGACGAAGCTGGGCGACATCAACAAGGGCGAGACCATGACCATGGCGCCCCTGGTGGTGCGCGACCGGGTCATCGTGGGCAACAGCGGCGGAGAGATGGGCGTGCGCGGCTGGGCCGCCGGCCTGGACACGAAGACGGGCGCCATCGCGTGGCGCGCGATGAGCACGGGCCCGGACGCGGACGTGCTCATCGGGCCCCACTTCAAGCCCTTCTACGCCTCCGACCAGGGCAAGGACCTGGGCGTGCGCACCTGGCCCCCGGACCAGTGGAAGATTGGCGGCGGCAGCGTGTGGGGCTGGGTGTCGTACGACGCCGCGCTGGACCTGGTGTTCTACGGCACCGGCAACCCCGGCCCGTGGAACCCGGACCAGCGGCCCGGGGACAACAAGTGGACGTGCGGCATCTTCGCGCGCCGGCCCTCCACGGGTGAGGCCGTCTGGTTCTACCAGTGGAGCCCTCACGACCTGTACGACCACGACGGCATCAACGAGTCCATCGTCGCGGACCTCACCGTGGACGGGAAGCCGCGCCAGGTGCTCATCCACCCCGGGCGCACCGGCTACGTCTACGTGCTGGACCGCGCGACGGGACAGGTGCTGTCCGCCACGCCCTTCGGCCACATCACCACCAGCACGGGCGTGGACCTGAAGACGGGGCGCCTGCAGCCGGTGCCGGGCATGGAGACGGGCTTCGACAAGACCATTCGTGGCATCTGCCCCGCGGCGCCGGGGTCCAAGGACTGGTCGCCCTCCGCGTTCAACCCGGAGACGGGGATGCTCTACATCCCCGGCAACAACCTGTGCGAGGACGCGCAGGGCTACGAGGCCAACTACATCGCGGGCACGCCCTACGTGGGCATGAACACGAAGATGTACGCGGGCCCGGGCGGCAACCGGGGCGAGTTCATCGGCTGGGACGTGGCCGCTGGCAAGAAGGTCTTCGGCATCCCGGAGAAGTTCCCGGTGTGGAGCGGCGTCGTCGTCACCGCGGGCGACGTGGCCTTCTACGGAACGATGGACGGCTGGTTCAAGGCCGTGCACGCGCGCACGGGCCAGGAGCTGTGGAAGTTCAAGGTGGGGAGCGGAATCATCGGCCAGCCCATCACCTTCCGCGGTCCGGACGGGAAGCAGTACGTGTCCGTGCTCTCCGGCGTGGGCGGCTGGGCGGGCGCCATCGTCTCCGGCGAGCTGGACCCGCGCGACGACAACATCGCCCTGGGCTTCGGCGGCGCCATGAAGGACCTGCCGCAGAACACCACCCGCGGCGGCATGCTCTACACCTTCGCCCTGCCCTGAGCCTCCAATGAGCGTCCTCCTGCCATGGACCGTGGGCCTGCTCCTGTTCGCCAGTGGCGTCGGGCCCGAACCCAAGCCCGAGCGCGTGCTGCGCGTGTGCGCGGACCCCAACAACCTGCCCTTCTCCAACGCGCGCGGCGAGGGCTTCGAGAACCGGCTGGCCCAGCTGCTGGGCCGCGAGCTGAAGGCGCGCGTCGAGTACACGTGGTGGGCGCAGCGCCGGGGCTTCATCCGCAGCACGCTCAAGGCGAACCTGTGCGACGTGGTGATGGGCGTACCCACGGAGCTGGAGATGGTGCTGCCCACGCGGCCCTACTACCGCTCCACCTACGTGTTCGTGACGAAGAAGGACGGCGGGCCGGAGGTCCGCTCCTTCGACGACCCCGTCCTGCACCAGGTGAAGGTGGGCGTGCACCTGGTGGGTGACGACTTCTCCAACACCCCGCCCGCGCATGCCCTCACCCGGCGCGGCATCATCCAGAACGTCGTCGGCTACACCCTCTACGGGGACTACGCGGAGGACAGCCCGCCCTCCGCGCTGGTGGAGGCCGTGCGAAGGGGCGACGTGGACGTGGCGGTGGTGTGGGGGCCGCTCGCCGGCTACTACGCGCGCCGCCCGGGGGTGCCGCTCACGCTGTCGCCCGTGAGTCCGCAGGTGGATCCGCCGGGGCTGGTGTTCGCCTTCGACATCGCCTTGGGCGTGCGCCGGGGTGACCAGGCCCTGCGCGACGAGCTGGACGCGGCGCTGACGCGGCGCAAGCGCGAGGTGCGCGCCCTGCTCGCGAGCTACGGGGTGCCGTCGCCATGAAGCCTCGAATCCTCCTGGGGACCCTCGTCCTCCTCACCGCGTGCGAGCGCGAGCAGCGCCGCTTCCAGGAGCTGCCCGCGGCCGCGCGTCCCGCCGCGCGCGACGTCCAGGTGTCGGAGCTCCAGCCGGGCCCCGTCGCGGCGCCCCCGTCCGAGCCCGCGCCGGCCACTCGCGCGGCGTCGGAGGACAACGCCTACGACGTCAGCGAGGGCAAGCGGCTCTACGTCTGGTTCAACTGCGCGGGGTGCCACGCGGCGGGCGGCGGGGGCGGCATGGGGCCGCCGCTGCTCGACGCGAAGTGGCGCTACGGCAGCGAGCCGGAGAACATCTACGCCACCATCGTCGAGGGCCGGCCCAACGGCATGCCGTCCTTCCGGGGGAAGATTCCGGACACGCAGGTGTGGCAGTTGGTCGCGTACGTGCGGTCCATGAGCGGGCTGCTCAAGAAGGACGTGGCGCCCGGCCGGAGCGACACGCTCAACACCCGCCCCTCGGAGTCCAGCAAGGCCCGGGAGACGCCGCGCCCCGAAGAGGTGGAGCAGCCGCGATGAGGCGCCTGTTGCCACTGCTGCTGGCCTGCACCGGGTGCGGTGGGCTGCGCATGCTCGACGCGCGGGGGCCGCATGTCGCGCGCCTGCGCTCGCTCTGGGACCTGCTGTTCCTCATCTCCGCCGTCGTGCTCGCGGGCGTGGTGTTGATGATGCTCGGTGCGCTGCTGCGCCGCCGGGGGGGCTCCCGCGCCCAGGTGCCAGAGGTGGAGGCCCACTCGGTGCCGCCGGGCGGTGAGGGGGCACGGCCCGTGGACCCCGCCCGCGAGCGGCGCATGGGCAGCGCCGTGGGCACCGCCGCCGTCCTCACGGTGGTGCTGCTCTTCGTCATCACCGTGGCCAACGCGAGCACGGGCGCGGCGCTCGCGCGGCTGCGCAGCCCGGACGCGCTGGAGATTCAAGTGGTGGGGCACCAGTGGTGGTGGGAGTTCCGCGTGCAGGACGCGGATCCCTCGCGCAACCTGGTCACCGCCAACGAGCTGCACGTGCCGGTGGGCCGCCCCGTCGTCCTCAAGCTCAACTCGCGCGACGTCATCCACAGCTTCTGGGTGCCGGAGCTCACCAACAAGCGCGACCTCATCCCCGGCCAGCAGAACACGCTGGAGCTCCAGGCGGACCGGCCCGGCGTCTTCAAGGGCCAGTGCTACGAGTTCTGCGGCCTGCAGCACGCGAAGATGGGCTTCGTCATCGTGGCGGAGGCCCCGGAGCAGTTCGAGGCCTGGCGCAATCAGCAGCTCCAGCCCGCGCCGCAGCCCACGGACCCCGTCGCGCAGCGCGGCCAGCAGGTGTTCCTCCAGGGCCCGTGCGCGCTGTGCCACGCCATCAGCGGCACCGACGCCGCCGCGAGCACGGGGCCCAACCTCACCCACGTCGCCAGCCGCTCCACGCTGGCCGCCGGCACGCTGCCCTTCGACCGGGGCCACCTGGCCGGATGGATCCTCAACTCGCAGAGCCTCAAGCCCGGCAACAACATGCCCGCCCTCACCCTGCCGCCGGATGACCTCCAGGCCCTGCTCGTCTACCTGGAGTCGCTGAAGTGAGCACCGCCCTCCCCACTCCGCCGGAGCCTGCCTCCGTGCGCGACGACGAGGCCTGGGAGCGCCTCCACCTGGAGCGCACCTGGGGCCCGAAGAAGGGCCTCATCGGCTGGCTGAGCGAGGTGCACCACACCGCCATCGCGAAGCGCTACATCATCACCGCGTTCGTCTTCTTCCTGCTGGGTGGAGTGGAGGCACTGCTGATGCGCTGGCAGCTCTCCGGGCCGGAGAAGCAGGTGATGGGGCCGGACCTGTACAACCAGGTCTTCACGATGCACGGCAGCACCATGATGTTCCTCTTCGCCGTGCCGATGATGGAGGGCGTGGGGCTGTACCTGGTGCCGCTGATGATTGGCACGCGCAACGCGGCGTTCCCGCGCCTCAACGCCTTTGGCTACTGGACGTACCTCATTGGCGGCGTGCTGCTCTACGCGGGCTTCCTCCTCAACGTGGGGCCGGATGCCGGCTGGTTCAGCTACGTGCCGCTGGCGGGGCCGCAGTACTCGCCGGGCAAGCGCGTGGACATCTGGGCGCAGATGATCACCTTCACGGAGCTGGCGGGCCTGGCGGGCGCGGTGAACCTCATCGTCACGGTGTTCAAGCACCGCGCGCCGGGCATGTCGCTCAACCGCATGCCGCTGTTCGTGTGGGCCATGCTGGTGAAGTCGTTCATGGTCGTCTTCGCCATGCCCGCGGTGATGGTGGCCAGCACGTGCCTGGCCATGGACCGGCTCATCGGCACGCACTTCTTCAACCCGGCCGAGGGCGGTGACGCGCTCCTCTGGCAGCACCTGTTCTGGTTCTTCGGGCACCCGGAGGTCTACATCATCTTCATCCCCGCGCTGGGGATGCTGTCCTCCATCCTGGCCGTCTTCACCCGCCGCCAGGTGTTCGGCTACCTGCCGGTGGTGCTGTCCATGGTGTCCATCGGGTTCATCGGCTTCGGGCTGTGGGTGCACCACATGTTCGCCACCGGGCTGCCGCAGCTGGGGCAGAGCTTCTTCACCGCCGCCAGCCTCATGGTGGCGCTGCCCAGCGGCGTGCAGATCTTCTGCTGGCTGGCCACGCTGTGGGGCGGGCGACTGTGGATGCGGCTGCCCCTGTACTGGGTGCTGGCCTTCTTCGCGGTGTTCGTCACCGGCGGCCTGACGGGCGTGATGCTGGGCACGTACTCGGTGGATCAGCAGGTGCACGACACCCACTTCGTGGTGGCGCACTTCCACTACGTGCTGATTGGCGGCGCGGTGTTCCCGCTCTTCGGCGGGCTCTACTACTGGTTCCCGAAGATGACCGGGCGGATGCTGGGCGAGCGCCTGGGGAAGTGGAACTTCTGGACCTTCTTCATCGGCTTCAACCTGACGTTCTTCCCGCTGCACTTCCTGGGGATGATGGGGATGCCGCGCCGCGTGTACACGTACGGCGTGGACCGGGGCTGGCAGCCGCTCAACCTGCTGGCCACGGCGGGCGCGGTCATCATGGCGGTGAGCATCACGCTCCTCCTGGTGAACATCTTCTGGAGCCTGAAGCGGGGCGAGGTGGCCGGGGACGACCCGTGGGGCGCGGACACGCTGGAGTGGAGCACCACGTCGCCGCCGCCCTCGTACAACTTCCTGCACCTGCCCACGGTGCGCGGGCGCTACGCGCGGTGGACGGCGGCGGAGGACCAGCCCGTCGTCACCGGCGTGCGCAGCGACCGCAAGGAGGTGCTCGTCACGCGGCTCTTGGACGCGGCGCCGGACCACCGCGCGGAGCTGCCCGGCCCCACGCTGTGGCCGCTGTGGGTGGCGCTGGCCACGGGCGTGTTCTTCATCATGTGCATCTTCACGCCCTGGGGCGTCGTCGTGGGCGGGGTGCTGCTGTTCATCACGCTGACGGGCTGGTTCTGGCCCCGGCCGCCCTACAAGGAAGAGCTGGCCCCGGAGCAACCGTCATGAGCCCTCCGCGCCGCACGCTGGACGTGTCGCACCTGCCCACCTTCGCCTTCGGCCACCGCGATCCGCTGTGGTGGGGCGTCACCGGGCTGATGGCCATCGAGTCCACGGCCTTCGCGTTGATGTTCGCCAGCTACTTCTACATCCGGGGCAACTTCCCCCACTTCCCGCCCACCGCGCTGCCCTTCTACGTGAAGGTGCTGGCCGCGGTGATCACCGGCGTGATGCTGCTGAGCGTGGTGCCCATCCACTACGCCAACCGCGCGGCGCTGAAGGGAAGGCTGCGCGGGATGCGCTGGGGGCTGGCGCTGGGGAGCCTGCTGGGCTTCGTCGTCGTGGCGCTGCGCATCGTGGAGTTCCTGTGGATTGGCTTCCGCTGGGACACGCACGCATACGGGTCCATCTTCTGGTTCATCGTGGGCATGCACACCGTGCACACCATCTCCGGCTCGCTGGAGGACCTGCTGCTGCTGGGGGTGCTGTTCAAGGGGCCGGTGGAAGAGAAGCACCTGGTGGACGTGCACACCAACGGCCGCTACTGGTTCTTCGTCGTCGCCAGTTGGCTGCCCATCTACGTGATTCTCTACCTGGACCCCGCGGTCCTCGCGAGCTGAAGGGGAGACGTCATGTCACACGCGACTTCGGACGACGGCGTGGGCACGCGGCGCAACGTGGCCCTCTGGGCGGGCGTGCTGCTGCCGCCGTTCGCGTGGCTGCTGGCGCTCCAGGTGAGCTACAGCCTGGTGACGTCCAATTGCCAGAAGGCCCGGCCCGCGCTGCTGCACGGTGTGCTCGTGGGCGCGGTCGTGCTGCTGGGCGTAGGGGCGTTCCTGGCGTGGCGTTCGTGGCGGGCGCTGCGGGGGAAGCCGGGCACGCTGGAGGACAGCGGCGTGGGCCGCGCCCGCTTCATGGCCGCATTCGGGCTGCTGGCGAGCGGGCTGTTCACCCTGCTGCTCGTGGCCACCGCGGTTCCCACCTTCCTGCTGAGGCCCTGTGACTGAGCGCATGCGACGGCTCCCCTGCCTTCTCCTGGCCTTGCCCTCCGTGGCGTGGGCCCATGGCGGCGAGACGCACCACCTGAACGCGCACGACGTGCTGCGCTGGTGGACGTGGGATCCGCTGGTGATGGGGATGCTCGCCGTCTCCGGCGTGCTGTACGTGCGGGGCCTGCGGGCGCTGTGGCGGCACGCGGCCCCGGGCAAGGGCGTGCGCGGGTGGGAGGCGGGGATGTTCGCCCTGGGGTGGCTGACGCTGGGGGTGGCGCTGCTGTCGCCGCTGGACCGGCTGAGCGACATCCTGTTCTCCGCGCACATGACGCAGCATGAGCTGCTGATGCTGGTGGCGGCGCCGTTGCTGGTGCTGGGCCGGCCGCATGTGACGGCGCTGTGGGCGCTGCCGGAGGCGTCGCGTGCGCCGGTGGCCCAGGCGTTCCAGGGACCGAGGACGCGCGCGGTCTGGCGCGGGGTGACGGGGCCGTTCGTGGTGCTGGTGCTGCATGCGGTGGCGCGCTGGGTGTGGCACGTGCCCGCGCTGTTCGAGGCGGCGCTGGAGAACGACGCGGTGCACGCGGTGCAGCACCTGTGCTTCTTCGGCACGGCGGCGCTGTTCTGGTGGGCGCTCTTGCGCGGGCGCTACGGGAAGGCGGGATACGGGGTGGGGGTGTTGTTCGTGTTCGCCACGGCGGCGCACACCAGCATCCTGGGGGCGCTGCTCACCTTCGCGCGGTCGGTCTGGTATCCGCTGTACGCGCGCCGGGCGGTGGAGTGGGGCCTGGGGGCGCTGGAGGACCAGCAGCTCGCGGGGCTCATCATGTGGGTGCCGTCGGGAGCGCTCTTCCTGGCGATGGGGCTGGCGTTGTTCGCGGCGTGGCTGGGGGAGTCGGAGCGGCGCGCGGACATCGCCACGGGCGAGTCCGCGGCGCCGAGGGAGACGGTGCCGTGAGGGCTGCATGGGTGGTGATGGTGTTGCTCGTAGGAGGCTGCAAGCAGGCGGCGGAGCAGGACGCGAAGCAGACGGCGGTGGCCATCACGGGCGGCGACGTGGAGCGCGGCAAGGCGGCGTTGCAGCACTACGGCTGCGGCGGCTGTCACGTGATTCCGGGCGTGCCGGGGGCCACAGGCCAGGTGGGGCCGTCGATGGCGGGCATCGCGCTGCGCACGTATCTGGCGGGCCGGCTGCCCAACGCGCCGGAGAACATGGTGCGGTGGGTGCAGCATCCGCAGGCCGTGGAGCCGGGCAACGCGATGCCCGAGCTGGGCGTCAAGGATGGCGACGCGCGCGACATCGCGGCGTATCTGTACACGTTGCGGTGAAGACGCCGTCGGCGTTCAGCGTGCTCGCCCGGCGGCCCGACATCCAGTAGAGCGGGGCGCGATGACTGGACCGCGCGCCTCTTCCCGTCTGTCGCTCCCCTGCCGCCTGGGTCTGGTGTTGCTGCTGCCCGGAGTGGCCACCGCGCAGGCCGTGGGGAGTGAGCCACCGGAGAAGGCAGGGTCGGCCACCGTCACGGCGCCGCCGGACTCCAAGACGCCCCCTGACGCCGGGACACGGACGGTCGTCACCGCGACGCGCCTGCCGCGTCCGCTCCGGGACGTGCCCGCCACCACGGTGGTGATTCCGCGCGCGGAGATGGAGCGCAGCCCCACGCTCACGCAGGACGCGCTCATCCGCACGCTGCCTTCCGCCGCCACGTTCCGCCGCACGCCTTCCCTGGTCGCGGACCCCACGGCGCAGGGGCTCAACCTTCGCGGGCTCGCGCCCTCCGGCGTGGCTCGCGGGCTCGTGCTCCTGGATGGCCTTCCCTTCAACGACCCCTACGGCGGCTGGGTGTTCTGGCGCGCCCTGCCCCGCCTGGGCCTGGACCGCATCGAGGTCGTCCCCACCGGCGGCTCCGCGCTCTATGGCAGCGCCGCGCTGGGCGGCGTCGTGCAGCTGTTCTCACGGCCCATCACCGGCCCGGTGCTCGACGCCGACGTGTCCGTGGGCAACCTGGGCACCGGCTTCGTCGCCGCTCGCGTCGCGGACCGCTGGGGCCGCGTGGGCGCTTCGCTGGAGGTCGAGGGCCTCACCAGCGACGGCTACCCCATCGTCCCCGAGAACCAGCGCGGCCGCGTCGACAGTGACACGCCGTCCAGGCACGTCAGCGCCCAGGCCCGCGTCGAGGCGGAGGCCACCGACCACCTCTCCCTCTCCGCCCGCGCGGGCGTGTTCCGCGAGACGCAGAACGGCGGCACCCAGTACACCGTCGCCAGCGTGGACCTCGCGTGGTTCGCCGCGAGCGCCCGCCTCCGCACGGACGCCGCCGGCGCCTTCGAACTGGGCCTCTACGGCCGCACCCAGCACTTCGCGCAGGACCGCGCCCGCGTCACCCCGGACCGCAACTTCGAGATCCGCTCCGCCCTCCAGGACGTGCCCGCGAATGATCAGGGCGGCTCGCTCGTCTGGACCGGCCCGGACCTGACGCTGGGCGGAACCCACGTGCTCGCCGCGGGCGTGGACGTGCGCCGCTCCGCGGGCAGGGCCGACGAGCTGCTCTTCCCCGCCACCTACACCCCCACGACGCTCTACGCGCGCACCACGCGGGGCACGCAGGTGTCCGGCGGCGTCTTCGTGCAGGACCTCTACACCGTGTCCCCCGCGCTGGAGTTCGCCGGCACGCTGCGCTGGGACACATGGCGCAACTTCAACGGCAACCAACTGGAGAGCCTCGCGAACGGCGCCACCCCGTCCACCGACTTCGAGCCCCGCACCGCCAGACAGCTCAGCCCACGCCTCGCCGCGCGCGTGCGCCCCCTGGACTGGCTCACCCTGCGCGCCTCCGCCTACCGCGCCTTCCGCGCCCCCACGCTCAACGAGCTCTACCGCCCCTTCCAGGTGGGCACCGTCCTCACCGCCGCCAACCCGGACCTGGGCCCCGAGCGCCTCTGGGGCACCGAGGCCGGCGTGGAGGCCACCGGCCCGCGGGGGCTCACCGGCCGCGTCACCGGCTTCTGGAACGTGCTGGACGCGCCCGTCACCAACGTCACCCTCGCCACGCCCCTGCCGGACGGCACCACCCGCCAGCGCCAGAACCTGGGCCGCGCCCGCGTGCGAGGCGTGGAGCTGGGCGCGGACTGGCGCCTGTCCCGCCAGTGGACCGCGCTCGCCGCCTACACCTTCGTGGACCCCGTCGTCACCCGCGCCCCCGGTCAGCCCGACCTCGTGGGTCGCCAGCTTCCGCAGGACCCCAGGCATCGCGGGGCGCTCGCCGTCACCTTCGACGACCCGTCCATCGTCTCCGTCACCGCGCAGCTGCGCGTCTTCGGCCCGCAGTACGAGGACGACCTCAACACGCGCGGCATGGGCGGCGCGGCGGTGGTGGACCTGTTCGTGAGCCGCCACCTCTTCTGGAAGGTGGACGCGTTCGGCGCGGTGGAGAACCTCTTCGACCGCCAGTACCTCGCGGGCCGCGCGGGCGTGGACACGCTCGGCCCGCCCTTCCAGGCGCGCGTGGGCCTGCGCCTGCGCGACGTGTTCAGCGAATCGAACGCACGGGCGGCACCGGGCGCACCGGCCCGTTGAACCAGCGGCTCAGCTCCGTCGTGTCCTCCATCCGCTTCGCGGGCGGCAGGCTGGAGAGGAACACCCGGCCGTAGCTCTTGGTCACGATGCGGCGGTCCAGCATCGCCACGATGCCCCGGTCCGCCTGCGTGCGGATGAGCCGCCCGAAGCCCTGCCGCAGCGCCAGCGCCGCCTGGGGCAGCTGGTACTGATCAAACGGTTCCTCACCGCGCGCTTGAATCTGACGGATGCGCGCGGCCACCAGCGGGTCGCCCGGCGAGGCGAACGGGAGCCGGTCGATGATGACCAGGCTCAGCGCGTCCCCGGGCACGTCCACGCCCTCCCAGAAGCTGTGCGCGGCGAAGAGCACGCTGGGCGTCTGGCGGAAGGCGTCCAGCAGCTGCTGCTTGGGCCGCTCCCCCTGGAGCAGCGCCTGGTAGGGCAGCCGCGTCGCCGTCAGCTCGTACGCGCGCACCATGTTGCGCAGCGACGTGAAGAGCACGAACGCGCGCCCGCCCGTCACTTCACACAGCTGGACGATTTCTTCCGCCGCGGCCTCGATGAAGCCCGGGGCGCTGGGGTCCGGCAGGTGCGTGGGCAGGTACAGCGCGGACTGGCGCGGGAAGTCGAACGGGCTGGGCACCGCCAGCGTGCGCACGCGCGTCACCGGCTGGCCCTCGTCGTCGTACATGCCCATGCGCTTGGCGAAGAAGTCGAAGCGGCTGTCCGCCGCGAGCGTCGCGGAGGTGAACACCACTGTGTCCAGCGCGCCGTAGAGCCGGTCGCGCAGCTCCTTCGCCACGTCGATGGGGTTCGCGCGCAGGAACAGCCCCTTGCCTCGCGCCTCCGCCCAGTACACGTGGTCCGCGGACTCGGACTTCTCCAGGAACGTGAGCTGCTCGGCCATCTCCTCCGCGCGGCGGTGGATGGCGGCCAATTCCGGCTCGCGCTCGCTGCCCGCGAAGGACGCGAGCGCCGCCAGCCCCTCGCGCACCTGCTCCAGCGCGCCGGACAGCTTGCCCATCGTCTCCGGGCGCAGGGCCACGGTGGACTCCTGGCTGGACAGCCCCAGCGCGCGCGGCGCCTGGAGGAACAGCGCGTCCGCGTGCGAGCGCACCCGCTGGGCCAGCGCGGAGAGCGTCGCGTGCCGCTCGTCCTTCGCCGGCAGGGCCGCCACCGCGTCGCGCGACAGCTCCTCCAGCCGGTAGTTGGACACGCTGCACCCGAAGTGGCTGCTGGCCGCGTCCTCCAGGGCGTGCGCCTCGTCGAAGATGACGGCGTCGTAGAAGGGCAGCACCCCTTCCGTGCGCTTGCCGGAGCTGCGCAGCGCCAGGTCCGCGAAGAACAGGTGGTGGTTCACCACCAGCAGGTCCGCGACCTCCGCGCGCTTGCGCATCCGCGTGACGAAACATGTTTCATACAGCGAGCAGCGCGAGCCCAGGCACGTCTCCGATGTGGTGGACAGCCGCGACCACGCGGCGAAGGACTCCGGCAGGTCCAGCTCCGCCCGGTCCCCCGTCTCCGTCTGCGTCACCCACTTCTTGAGCAGCGGCCACTGCTTCGCCTCCTCCTTCGAGACGAACTGCGGATCCTTCTCGAAGGACTCGTAGCGGTGCAGGCACAGGTAGTTGCCGCGCCCCTTGAGGTACGCCGCCTCGAAGCGCAGCCCCAGCTTCTCGCTGAGCAGCGGCAGGTCCTTGAAGAACACCTGGTCCTGCAGCGTCTTGGTGGCCGTGGACACCACCACCTTGCGCCCCGACAGGAGCGCGGGCACCAGGTAGGCCAGCGTCTTGCCCGTGCCCGTGCCGGCCTCCGCCAGCAGGTAGCTTCCCTCCGCGAAGGCCCGCTCCACGGCGCGCGCCATCTGGAGCTGCTCCGGGCGGTGCTCGTACGCGGGCAGCGCCTCTTCCAGCGCGCCACCAGGACCCAGCAGGCTGTCGACAGAAGGGGGACGGGGCGCGGGCGCGGACATGCGGCGGTCTTCGGGGGGAAGGAGGGCTCGGAAAGGCGGCCCCGCAGGATAACAGCGCCCGGGGCACCCCGCGCGTTCCGTCACACGCCCCTGAAGCCTTGTCCCCCGCCCGCCCGGGAAGCGGCCCGGCCAGCGCCCCTCCGGGCCTTCCGCCTAGAAGGACCCGCGCAGCATCTGGAGGAGGAACACCACCAGCGCCAGGGCCACCACCAGCACCCCGCCCATCACCGTGTTCTTCACCTTGCGAGCCAGCGCCGGAGACGGCCCGTCGGAGGCGAGCGGCACCGCGGACGTCACCCGGCGCACCACCTCTTCCCGCCCGCGCAGGGCCTGGGCGTCGTTCGGCGCCCGGGCCAGCCGCAGGCGGTACAGCCGGCCCACCATGGCCAGCTCCCCCCGCCCCATCGCCTGGGACAGCAGGCGGTCGTGCGCGTCCCAGTCGTGCCACGTGCCCATCAGCGCGTGCCACTCCGTGGCCAGGAGCGCGGAGGGCTGGTGCTCGTCCGGGATGAAGTTGGCGTAGACCAGCCCGCACTGCGCGCAGGCCCCGGCGTCGTCGCGAATGGGCGCCACGCACTTGGGGCAGTGGCCCGGCGGCGCCTGGAAGGGGTCCCCGTCGAAGTCCGGCGGGGCGACGGAGGCCGCATCCGAGCGAATCACCCGCAGCGCGGTGACGCTGGCCCGGGCGGGCGCGGGCGGAATGAACGCCTCCGGCGCGGGCATCGCCATGGCGGCGCCGTCACCTCCGCGAGGTCCCGGCACGGCGTCGTCCCGGGACGCCTCCCGCGCGATGACCGGGGCCATGGGGGGGGCCACCGGCGACACGGACGCCACCGGCTGCGCGGGCGACGCGGACGGGGACGGCCCCGCGAGCGTCTTCGCGCCACACACCCGGCACGTCACGGCCAGCTGGCCGTCCTCGATGCGGAAGGACTCCACCTGGACCAGCCGCTCGCAGCCTTCGCACTGGTACTTCATGACCACACCTCTCGCAGCGGAATGGGCATCGCGCACCCTACCAGCGCCAGCAGGCACAGCGCGCAGATGAGCTTGCGCGAGGGGCTCAGGGGCTCCTCCGGCCGCACCACCTCCGGGTGGCCGAAGCCCACGACCTTGCTCGCCACCACCAGCCACAGGCCCCACGACGCGGTGACGAACACGGTGAGGAAGAGCAGCACCAGCGCCACGCCCTGCCCCACCCGGCGGGCCTTCGCCCCGAACACCGCGAACGTCAGGTGCCCGCCGTCCAGCTGTCCCACCGGCAGCAGGTTGAGCAGCGTCACCAGCAGGCCGAACCACGCGGCGATCACCACCGGGTGCACCACCACGTCCTTGCCCTCCGGCACGGGCCCCAGCGCCAGCCACGTCAGCGCCTTCATGAGGAGGTTGTCGCCGAACAGCGTCTGGTGGCTCGTGTAGACGAGGTCCGCCGCGGGCGGCGCCTGCGTCAGCTTCTCCATCACCCAATGCAGCAGGTTCTGTCCCAGCACCCACAGCGACGAATCACCGGGGAACGGGGACGGCACCGGCGGCGAGTCCACCACCGTGGAGTGCAACAGCCCCCAGTAGAGCAGGGGCAGCGCCACCACCAGGCCCGCCAGCGGCCCCGCGGCGCCGATGTCCACCAGCGCGTTGCGGGTGGGGATGCGCCCGCGCAGCCGGATGACCGCGCCCAGCGTGCCCAGGCTCCCCGGCACCGGCAGTGGGATGAAGTACGGCAGGGACGTGTCCACCCGGTGCCAGCGCGCCAGCACGTAGTGCCCCATCTCGTGCGAGCCCAGGATGGAGAGCAGCGACACGCTGAAGAACAGCGCCTGCGTCCGGTCCTCCGCCAGCAGTCCGCCCCCGCTGAACGGGAACGAGCGCCCGAAGAGCAGCAGGTACGCGAGGAACGTCGTCCCCAGGGTCACCCCGAACAGCAGCAGGTGCAGCCAGACGCGGGAGGGGGTGGGACGCGGGAGGGAAACCGGGTGCATGCGCGAAGATGCCTCACGTCCGCAAGGGGGGCGACCGGTCCTGGAGCGCCCCGCGGATGAAGTGTCAAACACAACTCGGATTACCCCGACCCGGGTCCTTGACTTGAAAAAGCCTTCTGCTACGAACCGCGCCGCTTGAGGTTTCACCGAACGGCGGAGCGCCCGTCCGGGTCGTTCCGCCACCATCCAAGCCACCGTCAGTTGGGGAGATAACCATGAAGAAGTTCATCCTGTCCGCCGTTGCCGCCGCCTCGCTCGTGGGCTGCACCAGCGTCGAGTCCGCCGTCGTCTCCGGTTCCGAGATCGCCGCCAACGGCGAGGCCGTGGCCGTCATCCAGGGCAGCTCCCTGGGCCTGACCGCGATCTTCCACATCATCGACATCGTCCAGAGCGACCTGGACACCGTGGTCAACAAGCTCCTCATCACCGAGGCGAAGGCCATGGGCGCCTCCAAGGTGGACCTGAAGTCGGCGAACACCACGCCCCGTCACGGCATCTTCGCCCTGTTCGGCACCATCATCGGCATCACCAGCTCCTCCGCGACCGGCGTGGCGGTGAAGTAGTCCACGCTGCCTCCTCACCGAGGCAGTCCGAAGGCCCCCTGGCGACAGCGGGGCCTTTTCCATTTCAAGCCGGCCTCCGGGCCCGCTCTCGAGCCTCCCATGCGCGCCCTCCTCCTCCTGCCCCTCGTGTGCCTCCTCGCGTGCCGCTCGTCCTCCTCCGGAGGCGCGAACGACGCGGAGCTGATGGCCCAGGTGCGCGAGAAGCTGGCCGCGCGCGACGCGAAGCTCCAGGCCTACCAGCTGGAGGGCACCCAGACGGAAGGGGAGACGGCCTCCGCGGGCTTCACCTTCGCGTACCGCGCGCCCCAGAAGATGCGCGGCACCGTGTCCGCCCCCCAGGCGCGGCAGGTGTGGTGGGACGGCAAGCACCTGTACGAGCAGGTGGAGGCGACGAAGCAGTTCACCACCTTCACGTCCCAGGTCTCCGCGGAGAAGCTGTCCGCGTTCCTCACTGAAATCTTCACCCCCTTCGTGCCGGACGGCTTCCGAGCGCCGCTGCTCTTGCGCAGCGCGAAGGCGAAGCGCACCACGGGCCTGTCCCAGGCGAAGGAGGCCGTGGAGCTGTCCATGGGGTTGGAGGGCGAGGCGGGCGGCGGCGTGGAGGTGACGTACGTGCTGCGCTGGCCCACGCTGGACTTCCTGGCCAAGCGGACGCGCGCGCCGGACGGCACCCGGGCGGAGGTGCGGATGGAGGAGGAGCACTGCGACGCCTCCCTGGGCCTGTGCGTGCCGCGAAAGCTCACCCGCTGGGTGGGTGATGCGAAGCAGGGGGAGACGGTGCTGTCCAAGGTGGACCTGAAGGGCTCGCTGCCCAACGACGCCTTCACCCCCGCCACGCCGGACGGATACAGCGTACAGACCCGGACACTCGTGGACAGTGAAGCGCAGGAGAGTGGACCGAAGCCACCCACGGGTGGTTGACCGGCCCACCGTCCATCGCCACCTTGGG
Organism: Corallococcus exercitus; assembly: GCF_003611585.1. Lineage (GTDB taxonomy): Bacteria > Myxococcota > Myxococcia > Myxococcales > Myxococcaceae > Corallococcus > Corallococcus exercitus. The sequence goes on from NZ_RAVW01000039.1 coordinate 30,737, forward strand.
CGGCGGAGGTTCGCCGCACATGGTCGAGAACGTCATCTTCGACGTGGATGGAACGCTGATCGACTCCGTGGACGAGCACGCCGAGGCCTGGCGCCGGTCGTTCATCGAATTCGGTCGGGACATCCCGTTCGCGCACGTGCGCAGCCAGATTGGCAAGGGCGCGGACCAGCTGTTGCCCGTCTTCTTCAACGACGAGGAGCTGGAGCGCTTCGGCAAGGACCTGGAGGAGTACCGCTCCGCGCTCTTCAAGCGAGAGTTCCTGCCCAAGGTGCGCTGCTTCCCGCGCGTGAAGGAGCTGTTCCAGCAGCTGCGCAAGCGCGGCCGCAAGGTCGCCCTGGCCTCCAGCGCCAAGGACGACGAGCTCAAGCGCTACGTGGAGCTGTGCGGCATCGACGGCCTGTTCGAGGCGAAGACGAACAAGGACGAGGTCGACAAGAGCAAGCCGCACCCGGACATCTTCGAGGCGGCGCTCACGAAGCTGGGCAAGCCGGACCCCGCCACGGTGGTGGTGGTGGGTGACACGCCGTACGACGCGCTCGCCGCGGGCAAGCTGCACCTGGCGTCTGTGGGCGTGCTGTGCGGCGGCTTCCGCCCGGACGACCTGCGCACGGCGGGCTGCCGCACGCTGGTGAAGGACCCCGCGGAGCTCCTGCGACGCCTGGAAGAGGACCCCGAGGCCTGGCCCTGGGACGCGGCGTCGCGGGACACCTCCAAGGACGAGGAGTCGCGCTGAGCCGAAGGACGGCGTGACGGCGCTGCCCAAGGCGGCCACGAACCCGTGGCCGTCGAAGGACGCGGCGTCACGCTGAGTCGACGGCTGGCGTGACGGCGCCGCTCAAAGCAGCCACGAACCCGTGGCCACCGAAGAACTCAGCGTCACGCTGAGTCGACGGATGGCGTGAAGGCGCCCAAGGTGGCCGCATACCCGTGGCCGCCGAAGGACCAGGCGTCGCGCTGACGTCACGGGAGGACGGAAGGCGCCCCCGGCGGCCACGCACTCGTGGCCACCGGTGGAGCCCTTCGGGCGCTACTTGCGCGAACCGCCACGCTTCGCGCGGGAACGGGACGCGGTGCTCTTGCGCGCGGCCCCGCGGCGCGGCGTGGTGCTCTTGCGAGCCGTGCTGCTCTTGCGAGCCGTGGAGCGCTTGCCAGCGGTACCGGTCCGCGAGGTGGCCTTGCGGCCGGTGGTGGTGCGCTTCGCCCGGGCGGGCGCGGCCCGCTTGCGGCTGGAGGTGGCGCTCTTCTTCGCGGTGGCCGCGCGGCGCTTGCCGCCGATACGTCCGGCCTTGCGCGCGTTCTTGCGGGCCGTGGGCCGCCGGCGGGCCACCTTCGCCTTGCTGCCGGAGCCACCCTTCATTCCGCCACCGGTGAGCTTGTTCACGGTGGCCCAGGCACGAGCCTCCGCGGTCTTCTCGCTGGTGCCCTTGTCCTCGTAGCCCTTCTCGATGTGCTCGGCCATGCGCTTCTGCTTCGCCGAGTACTTGTCCTTGCTTCCTCGTGCCATGCAATACCCTCCTGGAAAAGGTCCCGGCGCGGGTCCGAGGCACGGAGTCCGCGTCGCCTGGAAGGTGAGCACGCCTACCCAGGGAGGGAACCCGTTGGCCCCCTACCCCTGTCCATTCGCGGAACCATGCAGTGTCCCGGGGATGGGGAATGGACAGTGCCTCTGTCCTTTTCGCCCGGGTCCCGCTGGTGCCGGAGGGCTGTCGTGCGCAGCTTGGAGACGCCGCACAGAAAGCAGAGGTTTCCTCTGGAACCCGCACTCAACGCGCCGCCGCGCCTCCGCCACCTGGATGGAGGGCCCGCGGTCCTGGTGGTGAATACGCGCTCGCGCTCGGGGCGTGACGCCTTCGAGAACGCCCGCGCCCTGCTGGCCGAGCACGGCATCCCGCTCATGGCCGCGCACGCGCTCACGCGGCCCAAGCGGATGCGCAAGGTGCTGGAGGAGGCCATCGCCCAGGGCGCCCGCCGCATCCTCGTGGGAGGAGGCGACGGCACCATCAGCTGCGCGGTGCAGGCGCTGATGGGCCGCGACGTGACGCTGGGCGTGGTGCCGCTGGGCACCGGCAACGACTTCGCGCGCTCGCTGGGCATCCCGGACACGCTGGAGGCCGCGTGCGACGTCATCGCCGGCGGCTACACGGCGCGCGTGGACGTGGGGCTCGTCAACGGGCGGCCCTTCCTCAACGCCGCCAGCCTGGGGCTCACCACCGCCATCGCGAAGCGGCTCACGCAGCAACTGAAGCAGCGCGCCGGCAAGCTGGCCTACCCCATGGCCGCCGCCGCGGAGATGCGCACGCTGCAGCCCTTCCACGTCCGGCTCCAGGCGGACTCCCGGACGCTGGAGGTGGACGCGCTCCAGCTGGTGGTGGGCAACGGCCGCTACCACGGCGCGGGCAACATGGTGGCGCCGGACGCCACGCTGGACGACCGCTGCTTCCACGTCTACGCCATCACCGCCCCGTCCGTGGCGGACGGCGGTGAGCGCACGGGACTGGGCCACCTGCAGGACGTGGCCACGCTGGCACGCGTGGCGATGGGCATGCGCAGCGGCGGGCACCTGGAGCACGACTCCGTGGTGCACCTGCACACCTCCCGGCTCGTCGTGGAGACCGACCCGCCCATGGAGGTGAACGCGGACGGGGAGAACGTGGGCATGACGCCCATGCGCTTCGAGGTGGCCCCAGCGGCGCTGCGCGTCTACGCGCCCGCGCCGCAGTAGGGCCGCTACACCTTCTCCAGCACGCTGGAGAGCACCTGGGCGGTGAAGTTCACCAGGGGAATCACGCGCCGGTAGTCCATGCGCGTGGGCCCGATGACGCCCACGGTGCCCAGCACCGCCTCCGCCGTGCCGTAGGGGCTGGCGATGACGGTGACGTCGCCCGCGGCGGAGAACTCGCTCTCCGCGCCGATGAAGACGTGCATCTCCTTGGTGCGCTGCACGCGGTCCAGCAGGTGCAGCAGCTTGTGCTTCTCATCCAGGGCGCGGAACAGCGCGCGGATGCGCTCCACGTCGGCGAACTCGGGCTGCTCCAGGAAGGAGCCGGTGCCTTCGATGAGCACGCGCTCGGGCGTCTGCAGGTCGGTGGCGGCGGCGCCCAGACGGAGGGCCTTGGCGGTCAGCGCGTTGTAGAGGGCCTGCTCCTGGTCCATCTCCGCGCGGATGCGCTCGCGCGCCTCTTCCAGGGGCACCTGGTGCAAGAGCTCGGAGAGGTAGTTGCTGGCCTTGATCAGCTCGTCGGACGTCACCGGGAAGTCCACGGTGAGGGCCTTGTTGTGCACCTGGCCGTTCTGGCCCACGAGGATGGCGAGCACCCGGTTCTCGCGCAGGCGCAGGAACTCGATGCGCTGGAACACGGCGGCGTCGGGGCGGGGCGTGAGGACGACGCCCGCGTGCCGGGTGAGCGAGTGCAGCACGCGGCTGGCCTCCGACAGGATGTCGTCCAGGCTGGACTCGTGGACGAGGCCGGCGTGGATGAGCTCGCGGTCGCGGGGGGCGGGGTCGCGCAGCTTCACCAGGGTGTCCACGTAGAAGCGGTAGCCGCGGTCGGTGGGCACGCGGCCGGCGGAGGTGTGGGGCTTCTCCAGGAAGCCCAGGGCCTCCAGGTCGGCGAGCACGTTGCGCATGGTCGCGGAGGACACTTCGAACTCTCCGCGGCGCGTCAGTTGCTGACTGCCGACCGGTCCGCCCGTGGTGATGTACTCCTGCACCACGGCCCGGAGGACTTCCTTCTCGCGCTCACCCAACTCGTCGGGCATTCCCGCTCACGCTCCGGAAGCTGGTGGCCCGACCTCCGGGTCTCCATGGCTCCTGTAGAATTCTAAAAGGGACGCCCGGGGCATTCAATCGGGCGCGCCGTTCAGGAGGGCAGGCAGGCGGGGCGCTGGCTTCCTGGGCCGGGGGGCCGGGTACGGCAAAGCGCACATCGCCCTGGAGGGTGGCGGGGGTTAGAAGCCCGCCGCCGTGACGACCGCGACCGCGACCTCCGACGTTGCCGAGCCCACGCCCCACCGGGGCCGGCTGCTGTTCAGCCTCTTTTCGCTCTACGTCATCTGGGGGTCGACCTACCTGGCGATGCGGTTCGCGCTGACAGGGTTTCCGCCCTTCCGGATGGCGGGGCTGCGCTTCTTGCTGGCGGGCGGGCTGCTGTTCGCGGGGTTGCGGCTGAAGGGGCAGCCGGGGCCGGGGT
>NZ_RAVW01000003.1 GCF_003611585.1 Corallococcus exercitus
GTTCGTGCTGGGCGGGATGACGCTCGCGCTGGTGACGGGGGACATGGTCCGCCGCTCCATGGGGATGTCCGCCGCCGCGCTCGCGGGCGATTCGGAAAGCATCGCCGGCGGCATGGCGCCGGGAGGCCTGCAGCGCAAGACGATGAAGAGCTTCGGTTCCGCGAACTCCTACGACGACGAGGGAGGGTCGAGAGGCGGCGGCCAGGCCGAACCCCCGATGGCCGCCGCGGCGCCCGTGGCCGAAATGGCGGCACCTCCGGAGCCGGAGATGGAGGATGCGCTAGGGGACGCTGTCGCGGACAAGGACGGCGCGGCGGCCGCGCCCACCCGCGCGTGGTTCCCGGAGACGTTCCTCTTCGAGCCCCTGGTGGTGACGGACGCGAACGGCCAGGCGACGGTGCCGGTGCGCGTGCCGGACCGGCTGACGCAGTGGCGGGTGCTGGCGCTGGCGCACTCGCGCTCCGGCGCGCAGGCGGGGGCGGTGACGTCCTTCGCGGGCACGCTGCCTACGTACGTCGACCCCGTGCTGCCGCCCTTCCTTCGCGCGGGCGACACCGTGCGCCTGCCGGTGCAGGTGGTGAACACCACCGACAAGGCCGTGGAAGCGGCGCTGAAGGTGGCCGTGAAGGGCGCGCAGGTGGAGGCCGGCTCGCGCACGGTGCGGGTGCCCGCGCGCGGCAGCGTGGTGGAGATGGTGACGGTGAAGGCCGGAGGCGCGGGGCCGGTGACGGTGCGCGCCTCGCTGGGGGACACGGACGCGGTGGTTCGCGACTTCGACGTGTGGGCCACCGGGCAGCCCGTGGTCCAGACGCGCGGCGGTTCGCTGGCGGCGCCGCGCACGCTGTCCCTGACGGGCCCCGCGGACGCGCAGGCGGGCAGCGAGCGGGTGCGGCTGCAGGTGTACCCGGGCGCGCTGGGCGTCGTGCGCGCGGAGCTGGCGGCGGTGGAGCGCCGGCCGGTGGACGTGGCCGGGGACGCGTACGCGCTGCTGCTCGCGGGCCAGGCGCCGGAGCTGCTGAAGGCGCTGGGCGAGACGGCGGATCCCGCCGCGCTCAAGGCGCTGTCGCTGGTGGCGACGCAGCGGGTGCTGCGCGCGGCGCGGGCGCCGTCGGTGGACGTGGCGACGCGGCTGGCGGAGGGCGCGCTGGCCCACCCGGACAACCCGGTGCTCGCGCGGCTGGGCGAGCGGCTGGTGGCGCAGGTGGCCCAGGCGCAGCGGCCGGACGGCACCTGCCAGGGCGGTGAGGGCTGGACGCTCCAGCGCCTCCTGGTGGCGACGGCGGACTGCGCCCGCACGGTGCGCGCGGCGCAGGGCACCCCCGAGGGCAAGCAGCGCGCGGCGGCCTTCACCGTGCGCGCGTCGGGCGTCGTCGAGCGCTACCTGCCGCAGGTGAAGGACGGCTACACGGCGGCGGTGTTGCTAGCGGAGGGCGCGGCGGAGGGCACCGTGGCGGACACCCTGCGCACCCGCGTGCGCGAGGCGCTGAAGTCCGGCACGGACGGCACCGCGTGGCTGCCGGTGGAGCCGGACACGGTGCGCGCGGACGGGCAGGTGCCCTCGGAGGCGGAGGCCACGGCGATGGCGGTGCTCGCCCTGCAGGGTGATGCGAAGGCGCCGCTTCCGGACCTGGGCGCCTGGCTGCTCGCGCACTACACGCCGGGCCTGGGCTGGGGGGATGGGCAGGCGAACCGCGTGGGCCTGCGCGCGGCGCTGGCCCTCTTCAAGGCCCCGCTGCCCGCCCAGGTGCGCGTGACGGTGGCGCGCGACGGACAGGTCGTCACGGAGGGCACCTACGACACGAAGGCCCTGCGCGAGGTGCTGGCGCTGGAGGCCGCGGCGCCGGGCTCGGCGGGGACGCATGCGTGGACCGTGCGCGCGGAGCCCGCGGTGCCGGGGCTGGGCTTCTCGCTGGCGCTGTCCGCGGCGGTGCCGTGGAAGGGCGAGGCGAAGGGCGGCCTGCAGCTGGCCGTGACGGGGCCGAAGGAGGCGCGCGTGGGACAGCTGGCGAACGTGCGCATCCAGGTGGGCGCGCCGTCCTCGCTGCCGCTGCGCTTCCAGCAGGATCTGCCCGCGGGCGTGCAGGTGGATCCCGCGAGCCTGGACGCGCTGGTGTCCTCCGGACAGGTGACCGGGTGGGACGTGCAGGACGGGGCGCTGAGCTTGAGCCTCGCCCCCCGGGAGCAGGGTGCGCCGGTGCAGGTGGAGTTCCGCGTGCTGCCCACGCTCGCCGGGACGTTGCAGGCGGGCGCGGCGCGGCTGGGCGTGCCCGGCCGGCCGGACATCACCGCGTCGCTGCCGCCCTCCACCTGGGCGGTGCGCTGACGCACTCCGGCGCCGTGGGGTCATTCTCCACTCACGGCGCCGGTGCAGGCCCCTTCCGTCTGGCCGTGGGGGCGGGTGGAATGCGCGCCGGAAGCGCGGCAGGGGCCCGGCCCGCCAGGCGCTCCACGCCCGGTGCAATCGCTGCCCGCATGCGTACACTGCAAGTCACGCAGCGGGTGTGAACATCGCGCGGCCGCGAGAGGAAACGGATGGAGCTTGAAGGCTCCGAACAGGAGGAACTGACCCACGCCCTCCTGGGCGCGTTCACCTCGGTGGAGGAGCTCCACCGGATGGTCGAGGTGAAATGCGGCCGCAGCCTGGTGCCCCCCGTCGAGCGGGAGGGGGCGGCGCGGGCACGGGCGCTCGTGCGCACCGCGGAGGCGGAAGGGTGGACGGACGTGCTGGTGCGCGGCGCGCACGCGGCGGCGCCGGGCCATCCGCGCATCCGCCGCTTCCTCCAGAGCTACCTGTCCTCCGTGCAGCGCAGCGTGTCTGGCAGCGCGCTGGCGCGCATCGTCCAGCAGTCCAGGCTGGCGCTGACGCCGGAGGTCTGGCGCGACCGGCTGACCACGCTGTCGAGGCGCGTGTGCCGCGTGGAGCTGGAAGGGGGCCGCGCGCTGGGCACGGGCTTCCTGGTGGCGCCGGACGTGGTGCTCACGAACTCGCACGTCATCGAGCACCGGCTGCTGGAGGCGCTGCGCGTGCGCTTCGACCTGAAGGTGCTGCCGGACCGCATCGCGGTGCACCCCGGCCGGGTGTACGCGGTGACGGCGTGCCTGGCGCAGAGTCCGCACAGCCCGGCGGACCTGATGCACCCGCGTCCGCGCGAGGCCACGCGCGACGAGCTGGACTACGCCTTCCTGCAGATCCAGGACGCCCCCGGCGAGGACCGGCTGGGGGACCGGCCGCGCGGCTTCATCCCGCTGGCCCCGTCGGCGCCCACGGCGTTCGTGCCCGGCGCGCTGGCGCTCGTGGTGCAGCATCCCAAGGGGCGGCCCATGCAGGTGGCGCTGGACACGTTCCAGGCGGTCAACCGTTCGCACACGCGCGTCACGTACTGCACCAACACGCACCCGGGCTCGTCCGGCTCGCCGTGCTTCACGCCGGACCTGGACCTGGTGGCGCTGCACCACAGCGGAGACCCGCGCCCCGGCCACGAATCCGCCGAGGACGACGAGGGCATCCCCCTGGACACCATCCGCTCCAGCCTGTCCTCCAGCGTGCTGCGCCGCCTGGGCTGGGACTGAGCCGAGGCGAGCCTGCTACACGCCTGTGCACGCGTCTCGGCGCCATGCGTGGACGAACATGCAGGGCTGGGGGAGGGGACTGTTATCGTCCCCGCGCATGAGCCTTCCCGCTCGAAGCTTCATGGCCGCGAAGGTCCTGGCCCCTACTGGCGCGACGCTGGCGGTCACCGTGCTCTGCCTGCTGCCCATGCTCGCGAGTGCGGCGCCGCGCTTCGGCCTCGCGGGCCTGTCCTCGAACAACGAGGTGCGCCTGCGCACGTCCACCGCGCACCTGGAGACGGTGCTGCGCGTGGACCTGCTGCCCTCGTCCACGGAGGCACTTCCGGACGCACCGCGCGACGCGGGCGTGGAGTCCACGCGGGTGACGGTGCTGGTGGATCCGCTGCTCGCGGCGGACGGCACGCAGGTGCCGGTGACGGTGCGCGTGGGGACGACGGAGGGCGCCGCGGAGGTGCCCATCTCCGTGAACCAGCCGGTGACGGTGACGCTGTCCGCGGACCTGCCCGCGCCCGGTGAGTACCAGGGCCGCGTGGTGCTCCTGGGCGATGGCGCGCGCGAAGTCACCCCGCTCGCCGTGCGGCGCGTGGCGTCCGCGCCCACGGTGCAGTTCTATCCGGTGGCGCCGGCGCGCGGTTGGACGCTGGGGCCGTTCTCCGGCAAGGCCACGGTGCGGCTCACCTTCCGGGAGACGGCGGGCGTGGGCGGCGCGGTGGGGCCCGCGGCGGTGGTGCAGTTGGACCGCAAGGCCGGTGGCGCGGGGGATGGCGCCGCGCCCGTGCAGGCGCAGGACGCGAAGTGGTTCTTCCGGGGGCCGGACGGCCAGCCGCAGGGCCCGGGCAAGGAGGGCGTCCTCCAGATGCCCGCCTACGGCACCGGCCTCCTGAGCCTGGACGTGGACGACCTGCCGGAGTCCGGCGAGTACACCGGCACCGTGCGGCTGCTCGTGCCGGAGGGCGCGGCGGTGGAGCAGCCCTTCACCGTCTGGGTGAAGACGCCCGCGATGTTCGGCGCGTTCCTCATCTTCCTGGGCGTGGCGACGTCCGCGGCGGTGCGCTTCTACGTGCAGCGCGTGCGCCCTCGCGTGAACCTGCGCAGCCGCGCGGAGGCCGCGCGCCAGAAGCTCCAATCGCTGGTGCCCGCCCGTCCGCTGGAGCGCGAGGCCGCCGTGGCCGCGTCGCTGCGCCGTCAGGTGGACGCGCTCCTCGCGGACATCCAGCGGCCGCTGAGCGGGCTCGTCGTGCAGGACTCCGTGCTCGCCCTCTTCGAGGCGCGCCTCCAGCTCTTCTCCCTCTGGTCCGTGTTGCTGCGGCAGCTGGAAGGGCTCAAGGGCGTGGCGCTGCTGGACGCGGAGCGCAAGCTCAAGGCGGTGGAGACGCTGCTCCAGAATGATCAAGCCACGGCCGCGGACTTCAGCGAACAGGCGCAGATGATGCGGACGCTCGACCTGGAGGCGGTGGCCCGCGCGGTGCTGGAGTCGCGGCTGACGGAGCTGGAGCAGCAGTCCCAGACGCTGGCCTCCCAGCGCGGGGATGATCCGGTGAGCCGCCGGCTCCAGGGCGAGCTGCCCCTGTACGTGCTGCGGGCGCGCCAGCAGCTGCCCGGCCCCGACCTGGAGACGTCACGCCGGCTGGTGGAGACCGCGCGCGAGGCGTTCCTCGAAATCCTCCTGACGGACCTGGAGGACGCCCTCACCGCGAAGGCGCTGCCCGGCGGCTTCACGCAGGAGGAGTGGGCGGCGCTGCGCCTGCGCGTGGGCGAACAGCTGGCCCGGGCGCGGGCCCGCATGCACGCCAGCGTGGACGAGGCGTTCCTCTACTACCAGTCCGCGCACGCGCTGTACCTGCGCGAGTTGGTGGACAACCTGGAGGAGGCGATGACGCAGCTCCAGGCACAGGCCGGCGGCGACCTGAATGCGCAGGAGGCCTGGCGGACGGAGGTGGATGCACGGCTGGCGGCGGCCCGAGCGCACCTGGACAAGGGCGAGGCGAACCTCGCGGCGCCGGAGTACCGCGCCGCCCGCGACGACTTCGCGCGCCACGTCGTGCCCCTGCCGCCCCCGGTCGCCATGGGCGGCCGGCTGGCCCTGGAGTCCGTCCCCTCCGCCGTGACGCTGGATCCGTTCTCGCAGCCCGCCGCGCCGTCGCCCGCGCCGCAGCCGCTGCCCGGCGGGCCCGCCAGCGGGAACCTCTCCCCCTTGCCGCCGTCATCCACGAAGGCGAGCACCGACGTGCTGGTGAGCCTGGACTGGATCCCCCTGCCTCGCTCGCGCGACCTGTGGAAGGTGGAACTCGCGGTGCTGGGGATGATGTCCATCATCGCGGTGCTGCTGGGGCTCCAGGTGCTGGACGTCTTCGCGCCCACCTGGGGCGGCTCCGGTGCGTGGATGACCGCCTTCCTCTGGGGCTTCGGCCTGCATCAGGTGGGCAACGCCACCTTCGACGGCCTGTGGGGCATGGTGTCGCGGATGGAGAAGTAGCGTCAGGCCTTCTTGCCGAGGATGGCGCGCGCGGCCAGCCGGTCCACCAGCGCCGGCGCCACCAGCTTGAGCACCTGTCCCACGCGGCCGGTGAGCGTCATCACGACCTCCCGCTCGCGGCGCTCCATGGCGCGCAGGATGAGGGCCACGCAGGTGTCCACGTCCATGGTGGGGCCCGCCTCGTCGCGGGGGCTCTGTCCCAGGGGCCGGCCCTCCGGGCCCAGCGCGTGCGCGCGGATGTCCGTGGCCACGAAGCCCGGTGACACCACGAGCACGTCGGTGCCGGTGCCCAACAGTTCGATGCGCAGCGAATCGAAGAAGCCCTGCATGGCGTGCTTGCTGGCGGCGTAGCCGGTGCGTAGGGGCACGCCCGTCTTGCCCGTCAGCGACGACACGGCGACGAGCAGGCCCTTGCGTGCCTTCACGTGCGGCAGCGCGTGGAAGGTGCAGTGCACCGCGCCCAGGTAGTTGATGCGCATGAGGCGCTCGTAGAGGCCCAGGTCCTTCACGTCCTCGAAGCGCGAGTGCATGGTGATGCCCGCGTTGTTGACGAGCACGTCCACGCCGCCGAACGCCTCCACCGTGCGCTCCACCAGCCGGCGGCACGCGTCCGGGTCGCCCACGTCCGTGGGCACCGCCAGCGCCTTTCCGCCCGCGGCCTCGCAGCGCGCCTTCACGCGCTCCAGCGCCTGGGCATCCCGCGCCGCCAGCGCCACGTTCGCACCCCGGCCGGCCAGGGCCACCGCCAGCGCCTCGCCGATGCCCGCGGAGGCACCGGTGACAATCACGGACTTTCCTTGCATGGCCCCATCCTCTCAGGGGCGCGGCCCGTCAGCCATGGCCTCCCGAGAACCGCTCCGCGAAGTGCAGTCCGCCAATGAGCAGCAGCCCACAGAGGAAGCCCACCACGCGCTGGCGCGAGTCCGGGCCCCGGCGCAGCTCCGGCAACAGGTCCACCGCGCCGATGTAGAGGAATGAGCCTCCAGCGATGGCCAGCACGGTGCCCTGGAGCGAGGGCAGGTACTCCGTCCCCAGCAGCACGCCCGCCGCGCCCGCCGCCGCGGTGAGCTGCACCGCGCCCAGCGCGAGCAGCGACCGTGCGCGAGACCAGCCCGCGGCGCGCAGCAGTGCGTAGTCGCCCACCTCCTGCGGCAGCTCGTGGACGATGACGGCGAACGCGGTGGCGAAGCCCGCGTGCGGCGACACGAGGAAGGCCGCCGCGACCGCCGCGCCGTCGCCCACGTTGTGCAGCGCATCCGACGCGAGCAGCGCGCTGGGGAGCGTGGGCGCGCCCGGGTGGGCATGGTGGTGGCCGTGCGCGTGCCCGGCGGCGACCTCCGCGTCGTGGTGGTGATGGCCCAGCGCCCACTCCATGAGCGCCAGCGCGACGAAGCTGGCGAAGGCCCACGCGAAGGCGGCCTGGCCCCGCGCCTCCACCGCCTCCGGGAGAACCTCCAGGAACACGGTGCTCAGGAGCGTGCCGGCGGCGAAGGCCACCAGCGCGGGCAGCCGCCGTTGCAGCCAGGGCTCGGACAGCACGCCGCCCGCGAGCCCGGCCAGGCCGTCCAGCCCCACGGCGATGAAGACGAGCAGGACGGTGTTCGCATCCATCAGGGGGCCATCAGCCACGCGAGCACGGCCTGGGGACCATCCACGTGCACGAAGTGGCCGGCGTCCGGGAGGAGGGCCACGGGGCAGCCACCGGCCTCCAGCCGCCGCGCGCTCTCCTCCGACACGTACCGGCTGCGCCCTCCCCGGATGCAGCGCAGGGGCGGGTGGACGGGGCGCTCCACGGCGGGCCACAGGTCCTCGCCGTTGACGCGCCGGTGGAGGCGGTGGAGGGCGTCGCGGTCGAAGCGCCAGCGCACACCCTCACCGTCGGGCGCCAGGTTCATCAGGAGCCAGTCCGACAGCGCCTCCGACAGGCCGTTGCCGGTGAGGTTCGCGCGCAGGTCCTTGCGGCTGTCGGCGCGCGGCGGGGCCTTCAGCAGGATGTCGAGCACGTAGCCGCTCTCCGACAAATCCAGCGGCACGGGGCCGGGCGCGATGTCGAGCAGCGCCACGCTGCCCACGCGCTCGGAGGACTCCAGGCTCGCGGCGAGTGACACGCGGCCGCCCAGCGAGTGGCCCACCCAGTCCACCGCGCCGGTGAAGCCCCGCGCGTCGAGCGTGTCCACGACGTCACGCGCGAGCGTGGTCAGGTCCGCGTCCGGAGGCAGGGCCGGGGAGGTGCCGTGGCCGGTGAGGTCCGGCAGGAGGATGCGGCGGCGCGGGTCGGCCTGGGTCCACGCGACGGCCAGCGAGCGCAGGTTGCGGCCCGTCCCGAGGAAGCCGTGCAGCATCACCGTGAACACGTCGCCCGTGCCCACCTGGAAACTTTCGAGCACCACGCCACCACCGCCTTGTGTCGCATGCCTTGACCTGGGGGCACGCCTGCCGCTTCATACCGCGAACCCCCTTGGCGTCGAGGTGAACCCGATGGCATCCGTCTCCTGGTTGTTGCTGGCGCTTGGCGCCAACCCTGTCGCGGCACCGGCCCAGGCCCCGGCCGATCCGAAGGTGGCGGTGGCCACGGTGCTGGATGACTGGCACCGCGCGGCGTCCGTCGCGAACGAGCCGCGCTACTTCTCCTTCTTCACGCCGGACGCGGTCTTCATGGGCACGGACGGCCAGGAGCGCTGGACCGTGGATCAGTTCCGCGCGTGGGCGAAGCCCTTCTTCACCAAGGGCAAGGCATGGTCGTTCAAGTCCGTGTCCCGCAACGTGTTCCTGTCCAAGGACGGACAGGTGGCCTGGTTCGACGAGGCGCTGGACACGCCCAACCTGGGCCCCGCGCGCGGCAGCGGCGTGCTGGTGAAGGACGCGGCCGGCTGGAAGATTGCCCAGTACAACCTCTCCGTCCCCATCCCCAATGACCTGATGGGCGAGGTGACGAACCGCATCGCCACGTACTCGAAGGCGAAGCCCGCCACACCGCCCGCCCCAGCGCAGCCGCCCGCGAAGAAGCCCTGAACGCATTGCCTGCCTGCGTCATGACCGGACGTCATGACAGAACCATGACAAACGCATGGCGGAGATAAGGCCCTCCGCCATTTCCTACGCTGTAGGTTGGTGTCCTTCGCCGCTCTGCACCGGAGGCCTCAACCCATGCGTGTCATCACCCCCGACCTTCTCGTCGCGGCCGTGACGGAACTCTCCCGGGGAACGAAGCTGGTCCGACTGAAGGACGTGCTGGCCTGGTGTGAGTGGAACGGGGTGGATGCCCAGGGTGACGGCCTGAAGAACCAGGCGCTCTGGGACGCGGAGCGGGCCGAGGCCCAGACGCACCGCCGGTTGCTGAAGTTCAAGAGCGGCGAGTGCAAGCAGTCCCGGCTGGGCTGGGCGCTCGTCCCCCACGGGGCCAAGGCGCGGGAGCTGGCCACGGAGCTGCGCTGGTGTGAGCAGCTATGGAATGGCGTGGACTGGGTCTGGCTGGGCGGCATCGCCCCCGTCCCCGAGCGCCGCCCCAACCGCGTCCGGGACGTGGAGCAGGCACCCGCCTCCCCGTGAGCCGGGGACGTGCTTAGGTTCGGGCAGGCACCCTCCCGCCGGGAGGGTTTCTCCATGAACAATCCCGAACTCGATCGCCTGATCTCCGAGAACCAGTTCCACCCCAACGTCGAATGGCGCCTCATTCCCGGAAAGGGACGGGGCGTCTTCGCGCGCCGGTTCCTGCCGAAGGGGACGCTCGTGGAGTGGGCGCCCATCAGCCGCTTCCCCGCGAGCGACCTGAAGCCGGTGGATCACCGCGACTGCCAGGCGCACCACCACGTCTTCACCTGGGGCACGGAGCCCGGGCGGGAGAAGGCCTACGCGTGGGGAATGCTGGCGCTCTACAACCACTCGAAGACGCCCAACGTGGAGTTCATCGACGGGCCGGTGCCGGACACGGGCGCCGCCGTGGCGCTGCGTGACATCCAGCCCGGCGAGGAGCTCTGCCTGGACTACGGCATCACGTGGTTCGACGCGCGCTGAGCGCTCACCTTGCGCGTAAGTGCTCCTGGGACGGCCAGTAGGGTCCCTTCGTCCTGGGGCGCCACCTCCCTCGTTGGAGGGATGTTCACCCGGCACCGGTTTGGGCAACATTCCTCCTTCAGCAAGGCGGGGTGCGAAGGTGACAATGGACAGACAGAGCGGATCCAGCGCCTGGCGCTGTCTTCGGCGATGGACGGCCCTCATGGGGGCCTGGGGCTTCTTCATGGGGCCTCTGTCATGGGGAGCCGAGCCTGACCCTTGGACTGCACCTCCTCCCGCGTGCGCCACCGGGAATTGCCGCTGGAAGGCGGCTCGCGACGAACAGGATTCCGCCGAAAAGCAACGCACTCAGGCCCGTCAGGCCTTGATGAATGCGCTGACGCCTCCCATCCGCGCTGGAGAGGCCACCCGGGTCTGGCTGCAACGCGTAGACGAAGTTCTCGCCCATGCCGAGGAGGCTGGAAAGGTTTCGGGAGACCCGGAGCTGACAGCACGGGCAATCGAGGCGGCCACCTGGGCCCGGGGCGAACGCCGGAAGATTCCCTTGGTGGGTGCCGAGCGTGCGGTCGTCCTCGAGTTGCTTCACCTCCAGGCGGATCCATCCGCGCGAATCCTCACCAAGGAGTCGGACACGGTGGTGCTCCACTGCGCGATGGAGGCCGAACGCTGTGTAGGGGTCTATCTGGTGGGCCGCACCCGGGCGGGTCGTGTGCTCAATGCCCCTGCTCAGGCGGAGGAGACAGCGGCGCTGTTGTCCCAGGCCCTGGGGCAGTCCAGCCCGCTTCCTGCTCCGCCCGCCAGGGAAGGGCTGAAGTCGCCCACGACGTTGACTTGGAAGGTGGGTGAGGTGCCCATCGTCGCACGGTGGCGGAACTCGGACCTGATGGAACTGCGCGTGGGGAGCGTGAAGCCATGACCTCGAAACCGCCGGGCCTGCTCTCCGTCAGCTCCGCGCTGCTCGCCTTGATCAGTGGCGCCGCTCCCTCTGGCCTCCTCGCTCCGGGCGCGGAGACTTCCGGTGGCCCGCTCCGGCGGCGAGAGGAAGAGGACTCCCATCACGAGCTCCTGCTGGTGGAGCCATCCGGCGGAGCCCCGGTCCTGCTCGCGGGGCATCGCTCGCACCGCTCCCATTCCTCGCACCGCAGCCACTACTCCGGCAGCGGTGGTGGTTCCCGCAGCAGCTACGTCCCCACCTACGAGCCCCCTGTTCCCTCTCGCGCCACGGCCCCCAGGCCGTCGTCCTCCTCGTCCGAAGCCGAGGCGACGAAGACGGCACCGCCGCCGCCTCGTGCGCCCAGCCCTGCCCGCGTCTCATTCGTGGCGTTCCCGGGAGGCCGGATATTCGTGGACGACAAGGCGGTGGGGCAGGACACGACAGCTCCCATGGAGCTTTCTGCGGGGATACATGCTGTGCGCGTGGAGAACCGCTTCCTCGGTCAGATCACGATTGAAGTCGAACTCCTCGAAGGGCAGACCGGTGAGGTGAAGCTTGAGTGGTAGTGACGCCGCTCCTCCGCTCGAGGAGCGAGCCCTGGTCTTCCAGGGCGGGTGTGTCCGCCTGACGCTCGACCTGCGCGTCTATCGTCTCACCGCCGTGCAGAAGGCCAGCTACCGCTTCGCGGAGCACTTCACGGCCATCCTGGGCGCTCCGGAAGAACACCGCCTCGGGGTCTGCTGCCTCTTCCGGCCGGAGACCCGCGAAGCAGAGGCGCTCGACGCCGTCCGCCGGTACTTCCAGGAGTTGTTGGATCAGGAACTGCGCGAGCAGATTGGTGAGGAGACCCGGGCCGTCCGCGCGTTGATCCTCGCCCAGGCCTTCTCTCGGACCGACCTCATCCAGCGGGACTGAGGGACGCTCCATGTTCCAGGAACGCAAGGCCTTCGAGCCCGACCGGGACTACCGGCTCGCACCCTTCCGGTTCAGCCCGCTGGACGGCAGCCGGTACGTCGTGACCAACGACGTGGGTGAACACGTGGTTCTCTCCCGCGAACACCTGGTCGCCTTCGTCCAGCGCACGCTGCCGCCGGATTCCGCGCCCTACAAGGCGCTCAAGTCCCGGCACTTCATGTTCGACCGCCAGTCGCGCGTGGCATTGGACCTGCTGGCGCTCAAGTACCGGACCAGGGCCGAACAACTCGCGGCCTTCACCGGACTGCACATCTTCGTGGTCACGCTGCGGTGCGACCATTCCTGCCAGTACTGCCAGGTGTCGCGGCAGGCGGAGGACCGCACCCGGTTCGACATGACGCTGGAGCACGCGGACAAGGCCCTGGCGCTGGTGTTCCAGAGTCCTTCTCCCGCGCTCAAGATTGAATTCCAGGGTGGAGAACCGCTGCTCAACTTCGGGCTCATCCGCCATGTCGTCGAGCGCGCCTTGGAGATGAACCGGGCGCGGGGCCGAGACCTTCAGTTCGTCATCGCGACGAACTTGTCTCGATTGTCGGAGGAGATCCTCGCGTTCTGCCGTCAGCACGGCATCTTCCTGTCCACCTCGCTCGACGGCCCCCAGGCCCTGCACAACGCTCAGCGTCCGGTGCGTGGAGGGGACAGCCACCAGCGGACGGTGGACGGCATCCGGCGCGCCCGGGAGGTACTGGGTGCGCAGGCAGTCTCCGCGCTCATGACCACC
Source organism: Corallococcus exercitus (assembly GCF_003611585.1). Taxonomy (GTDB): domain Bacteria; phylum Myxococcota; class Myxococcia; order Myxococcales; family Myxococcaceae; genus Corallococcus; species Corallococcus exercitus. Next base: position 12,691 of record NZ_RAVW01000003.1, read on the forward strand.
ACCCGCGCCAGCCTGGACCGGGTGGAGGAGGTCATCGACGAGTACGTGCGCCTCGGCTTCCACGGCATCTTCCTGCGCAACTTGAGTCCCTATGGCTTCGCGGTCCGGCGGAAGGAAGGCCAGGACTATGATGTCGACCGGTGGATTGCCTTCTACAAGCGCGGGCTCGCGCACATCCTGAAGCTCAACGCGGAAGGGTATGCGCTGCGAGAGGAGTTCACCGCCATCCTCCTGCAGAAGCTCTTCTCACCTCAGGGCTCGAACTACGTCGACCTCCAGTCGCCCGCGGGCCTGGGCATCGGGGCACTGGTCTATAACTACGACGGCCATGTCTACGCCTCCGACGAGGGACGGATGCTGGCGGAGATGGGCGACTTCTCCTTCCGGCTGGGCCATGTCGCACGTGATGACCACGCCGCCCTTCTGACGTCCGAGCCCTTGCTGTCCCACTTGAGCGACACCATGCCGGAGGGCGCACCCATGTGCAGCGACTGCGCGTTCCTCCCTCTCTGTGGCGCGGATCCCGTCTTCCACCGCGCGACGCAGGGGGATTCCGTGGGCCACAAGGCCTTCAGTGCCTTCTGCAAGAAGCAGATGGCGGTCCTCCGGCACCTCATCACGCTGCTGGAGGATGATCCGTCGGCCCGTGAAACGCTGCTCGGGTGGTTGTGAGCCATGACCCCGACCCTTTCCGCATTGGGGTTGCGGCCCCTGTCTCGCGCCTCCACCCGTTCCTTCCTGGGGCGGATCCGTGAGGGCGCTTCGTCCACGCCAGACGGTGCGGTGCCCGAAATCCTCCTCGTCCGTGCACCCCAGGAGACCCTGCCGCCGGGGTTTCGAGCCTATCTGCTGGAGGCGCCGTCTTCGTGCGTGAACGTCCCGGACGCCTACGTCCTGCCTCCTGGCTTTCTACCTCTCGCGGAAGGCGACGTGGTGCGGGTGGAGCCTTCCAGCGGACGGCTGAGCGCGCTCTACCGGAGGGCCTCCGTGTCCAACAGCCTGTTGGTCACCGAGCGCTGCGACAACTACTGCCTGATGTGCTCGCAGCCCCCGCGCAAACACGATGATTCCTGGCTGCTGGAGGAACTGCTGGCACTCATCCCGCTCATCTCTCCAGAGACGCAGGAACTGGGCATCACTGGGGGCGAGCCCGCGCTGTTGGGGGAGGGACTGTTGCGGCTCGTGGAGCAGCTGAGGACGCACCTGCCGGGAACGGCGGTGCACATGCTCTCCAATGGCCGGCGCTTCTCGGAGGAACGCCTCGCCCAGGGGCTGGGGCAGCTGAAGCATCCGGACCTGATGGTGGGAATCCCGCTGTACTCCGACCTGCCCGAGGAGCATGACCATGTCGTCCAGGCGCGGGGCGCGTACGATGAGACCCTTCGGGGCATCCTGAACCTGAAGCGGGCGGGTGTCCGGGTGGAGCTCCGGGTCGTCATTCACGCCTTCACCCACGAGCGTCTTCCGGAGCTGGCGCGCTTCATCGCCCGGAACCTGCTCTTCGTGGATCACGTGGCGTTGATGGGGCTGGAGCTGATGGGCTTCGCGAAGACGAACCTTCCGACGCTCTGGGTGGATCCGCTCGACTACCAGGAGCCTCTCCGCGCGGCGGTACGGATATTGGACCGCGCGGGCGTTAACACCTCCCTCTACAACCACCCGCACTGCGTGCTCCCCACGGACCTCCATCCCTTCGCGCGCAAGAGCATCTCTGACTGGAAGAACGTCTACTTCCGCGAGTGCGAGGGCTGCGCCCTGAGAGAGGCCTGTGGTGGGTTCTTCGCCTCCTCGGCCTTGAAGCGCAGCCGAGGCATCGCGCCAGTGCGCCCGTGACGCTCCAGCCCGGAGCTACAGGGACTTGGGCTTGGGCGGCGGCGAAGGTTCCGGTGCCGGCTTCGCGTCGTCTCCGACGACCGCCGCCACCGCGAACATCACCAGCCCCACGAACCCCGCGAGCGCGAGCAGTTCCCCCCAACTGGAGGAGGACTTGGGCTGGTCGGTCACCACCGCGGCGGCCCGCTGCGCCCGCTTCATTGCTTCCTGGACCTGGGCGTCCAGCTGCTGGACGTCGAGCCCGAATACCTGGGCAATCAGCCTGAAGTGGTACGCGTCCGGCTGCTTTCCGCCTTCGATTTTCGACAGCATCGACTGGGAGATGCCCAGCCGCTGGGCCAACGCGGCCTGGGTCATGTCCCCGTGCTGCTTCCGGAGCTGGGCAATGACCTGCCCCAGCACCAGGCCATAGGCCTCGCCCTCCTTGGAGTCCGGCCCACCGGGGACATTGTGCGCACGCGTCATGACCCCCTGTTCATAAACCGCTGGCCGGGACGCTTCCAGGTCAAAGGACTGGGTTCGGGAGATTTGGAATAAAATTCCTATGTCAGCTTGCCATCGAATTTTCGTGGGTTAGTTAAAGGAGCGCTCGTATGCCGGTCTGGTGGGTTACTCCGCCAGCAACCCCCGGCATGAGGCGCTTGAGAAAAAACCTATGAAAATTCAGGGACGTATCACGGTGATCCAGGAACTCACGGGCGGTGGCCTGGGGAAGCTCCTGAAGTGCCGGGACGAGGCAGGGCAGATGTTCGTCGTCAAGGCTCCGAAGGATGCCTCGCCGGAGAACCAGCAACTCATCGACGACGAGGTCCGGCGGCTCCAGCGGCATCAGGGGCGCTACGTCGTGCGGTACTTCGAGCCTGTGCTGGTGGATGGACGCCGGGGTTTCGCGATGGAGCTGATGGACGGGGACCTTACACCCCTGGTCCGACAGCGGCTTCCCGTGGAGCGGGTCTTGGGTTACCTGCTCACGGTGGTTCAGGGTCTGGAGGAGGTCCACGCCTCTGGGGTGGGCGCGTTCCACGGCGACCTCAAGACTGGGAACATCCTGCACAAGGACGGGGTGGCGAAGCTCGCGGACTTCGGCCTCGCCCGGGGCGGCCTGGGGCAGACGGTCATGCTCGGCAGGCACACCGGCGGAACCCCGGGTTACATGCCTCCGGAGGGGCTTGCGTCCCCCTTTGGGGACATCTACTCGCTGGGAGCGGTGGCGTTCGCGCTCCTCGTGGGCCGTGAGCCCCAGCCCCAAGAGGTGTTGCGGATCCAGATTCAGGGCGCGCCCGACCTGGAGCAGCTCATCAACCAGATGCTTTCGACCCAGCCGGGCATGCGGCCCAGCATCAGCCAGATCCGGCGGCGGCTCGAAGCGCTGCGGGCTCGGGCGCTGGCTCCGGCTCCCGTGCAGCACTTCCTTCCGAACCGGAACGTGCTCCGGACCCCGCTCGCTTCGCCTCCGTCTCCGCCTTTGGCTCCGGCTCCAGCTTCGTCCTCTTCGGGGGTAGGGGTCGCGGTTGCCCTGGCGGCGGTCGTGGGCCTCGGCTTCCTTCTGGCGGCGAGCAAGGACTGACCATGGCCGAATCGCGCGCGCATCAGATGGCGAAGTTCCGCTCCGCGGGCTTCGGTGGTCAGGTCGAGGTCCGGCTGCCCAGTGGGCGGCGGTTGGACGCACTGTCGCGGAACGGCGTCTGGGGCACGGAAGTGGAGACGTCCCGTTCCTTTTCACGACTTCAACTCGCGGTGGAACGACTCCTGGAGAGCAGGGCCCGTCAGCGGGTGCTCAAGGTTCCCCAGGCGGACATGCGACTGGCGGCTGTCGTGCTCCGGCGCATGGGCGTTACCGCATGGGTGCGGAACATGGACGGGTCAGAGGAGTTCTTCGTCGGTAAATGAGTTGGTGGGGCGGCGCTCCGGGAGCCGTGCTCCTGGGGCGCCGCGCGCTGCACCTGCTTCAGACGGCGTCCTGGATGTTGTTCAGGTACGTGTCGATGCCGTGCTTGCCGTCCAGGGCGAACACCTCGCCGTTCCCGGCGGAGTCGAAGGTGTGGATGGTCGCGCCTTCGGGGTACTGCGTGGACGGGCCGCCGTTGAGGATGCCGATGCCGGGGAAGAGGCCGGACGCGATGCCGCTGACGATGTCCGTCACCGGGTTGAACGCGTGCGTGCCCAGCCACGTCGGCACGGGGTCCTGCTTGTTGACGTAGAAGGTGTACTTCGGCCCGTCCGGGAACGTCTTGCCCGCGCCCGCGAAAGTGGAGACGTTGATGTTGCCGAGCATCGCCTCGCGCTTGTCGCGGTTGCCGTCGCCAAGGACAGGCAGGTTGCCCCAGAAGCCGCCCAGGTCGTCCTTGATGCGGTGGTCCACCTCGCGCAGCGCGCTGGACACGATGGCGCCGCCCTGGCTGTAGCCCGTGACGTTGACCTTCTTGCCCGCCTGGAGGTCCCGGTAGATGGCGTCCGCGAGCGTCTGGGCCGCCTTGTTGTCACCCACGCCCAGCCGGTCCAGGCCCGTCTGCGCCACGTCCGCGGGCAGGCCCTCCGTCGCGTTGTAGATGGGCACGACGTTGGTGCCCGTCTCGTTCGCCAGCTTCTGCGCCTCGCCCGTGGCGTTCCCGTCGCCCTGCGGCTGCGTGAGGATGCCGTTGACGTGGTACGTCGTCGGCGTCGGGGACGCGATGGGCTTCTCCGGCTTGAACGGCGGCACCTCCGACACGGAGAACTTCTCCGGCGGATAGGCGTAGCCATCCGAGCCCAGGTACATGCCGTCGTACGTCTTCGGGTCGGCGCCCGCGTCGAGCTTCAGCGCGCCGCGCGCCACCTTCGTCGCCTCATCCAACTGCACCGTGCCGGCCTGGACCGTGCCCGTGTTGGACTGGATGGGCGGCAGGTTCGCGTTGCCCGCGGAAGGGCTGGGGGCCTGGGCGCGCTTCGCCTCGAAGACGTCCTTCGTCGCCAGCGGACGCGCGAGCGTGTTCTTCGCGACGGGCTCGGACCGGCCCTCCAGCGGCTGCGGAGCCACGGGCCGGACTCCGCCTCTTCCCACTCCGTCGATGGACATGTCCCGGGCCTTCCGTGCTCGTGGTTCGAGAAGGGTTATCGGGAGATGGGAGACGGAGTTGTGCCCGTCAGGGCAGAAGGTTGACGTGGAGACCCGGCGTGCGGCGCTCCGTCGCGCGCTCCACCACGCGCCCCAGGCGCAGCAGCAGGTGCTCCTCGTAGGGCCGCCCCATGAGGTGCACGCCCACGGGCAGGCCCGCGCGGTCGAAGCCCGCGGGGACGGAGAGGGCAGGGCAGCCGGTGAGGTTCGCCAGGCGGATGAAGCGCATCAGCGCGTCCACCACCGGCAGGTTGGACTCGCCCGCCGGGAGCGCCGCTTCGGGAATGACGGGAGCGGTGCTGGCCGTCGTCGGCGTGACGATGACGTCCACGTCCGCCATGAGCGCCAGCAGCTCCCGCGTCAGCCGGTGCCGGTGCCGCAGCGCATGGATGAGGTCCGTGGCGCGGAAGTGCCGCCCCAGCGCCAGGTTGGTGCGCGAGTCGAGCCCGAACACGGAAGCGCGTGCCTTCACCTGCGGCAGCATCGCCTCCGCCATCTCGCTCAGGATGATGCAGCTGTGCGTCCAGAGAATCGTGTTCAGGTCCGGCGCGGGCAGCTCCACCACCGTGGCGCCCGCGTCGGTGAGGGCGCGCACGGCCTCGCGGCAGCGCGCCACCACGTCCGGGTCGGCGTCCTCGAAGTACGGCGTGCAGATGCCCAGGCGGAGGCCCTTGAGGGCCCCGTCCTCATAGCCAGACAGGTGGTGCGGGGGCTGCTGCCGGGAGGCGACGTCGTGTCCGTCCGTCCCCGCGACAATCGCATACACGGCCGCGACGTCATCGACGGTGAGGCCCAGGGGGCCCACGTGCGCCACGTTCCAGCACAGCGGCGGCACGCCCGTCTCCGGGATGCGGCCCCAGGTGGCCTTGAGCCCGACCAGGCCGCACAGCGCGGCGGGAATGCGGATGGAGCCGCCGCCGTCCGCGCCAATGCTCGCCGGACACAGACCCGCCGCCACCACGGCCCCGGAGCCGCTGGAGCTGCCGCCGGTGATGTGGCCCCGGTTCCACGGGTTGCGCGCGGCGCCGTGGTGCGGGTTCAACCCGATGGGGTTGATGCCAATCTCATGCATGTTGGCCTTGCCCAGGATGACGGCGCCCGCGGCCTTCAAGCGCGCGGCGACGGTGGAGTCGGTCCGGGCCGGCTCTTTGCGGAAGGTGGTGCCCAGCGTCGTGGGGAAGCCCGCCAGGTCCAGCTCGTCCTTGATGACGACGGGCACGCCGTCGAGCACGCTCAAGGGAGCGCCCGAGCGCAGCCGCTCCGCGGACGCCTCCGCTGCCCGCAGCACCTCCTCCGGCTTGCGAGCAATGAAGAGGCCCAGGCGGTCCGCGCCGCCGTCCAGCCGTTCAATGGCCTCGTGGGCCTTGCGCGTCACGGCCACCGGATCCGTGCTCCTGTCCCGGTAGGCACGAGCGAACGCCGCGACCGTCTCCCGCTTCGGCTCCACGGGCGACGCGGCGGCTGCGCGCGCGGCCTGCTCCAGGGGTGTCTGTGATTCGGTGGGAGGTGCCCCCGGGGGCAACGGGTACTGGATGGGAGGGGCATCGCCAGCGGACAGCTCGCGCCACTGCTCGATGCCGCTGTCCCGCATCAGCTTCTCCACCAGCGCCGGGCCCACGCCGCCCCGCTCCAGCGTGTTCACCATGGCCTTGAGGGCCATGCCAGAGAGTCGCGGAGCCTTCACCGGAGCGCGTCGGTAGGTCATGACGGACAGCCTATCGCCGCGTCGTGCGGGGACGCAGCCCGCGTCCCACGCGAACGCGCCTCCAGTCCTCCTGTCCGCGCCCCGGGAGTGAGCCACCGCGGAGGCGGTCTGTCCTGAAGGCGGCATATCGCATGCACCCACCGGGGGCATGCACGCACGCCGCACGTGGTCGGTGGATGCAGGTGGCATGGCCCTGACCCACGGGCTCTGGGGAATGGTGTTCTGTCTCTGCCTGCTCCTGTCTCTCCCAGCGGGTGCGGCGGAGGCGCCGCCAGGGACCGGGCCGCGCAAGGTCTACGTGAGCTTCGCCCTGACCGGCTTGAGCAGCGTGGATGACGTCAATGAGACCTTCGACGCGGACTTCTACATGCGGCTGCGCTGGTACGACCCCACGCTCGCCAACGCGCCGCTCGGGAACCTGGACGCGCCTCCCGCGTGGCGCCCGAACCTGGAGATCATCAACGCCAAGAGCGTGTCCAAGCAGCTGGAGGAGGACACCTATCAACTGGTGGCGCCAGGCATCGTGCAGACGGTGAACCGCTACCGGGTCACGCTCGCCAGCAAGCTGGACCTGCGCCGGTTCCCCTTCGACGAACAGGACCTGCCCATCCTCGTCGAGGACTTCCAGCACTCCACGGAGGAGCTGGTCCTGGTCCATGAGCGCGTAGGGGCGCGGCTCCAGGGGGCGGAAGCGCTGGCGGAGTGCAGCGCCCCGCTTCATGGCGACGACGTCCTGGAGCTCGCCTCCAGTGGCCCGTCGGAGTGGGAACTCCACGGCGTCCACGTCGGGACCGGGATGCATCGCTACACCTTCTTCGACGACATCGGCTACTCGCGCTTCAACATCACCCTCCACGTCGAGCGGCGTCCCCAGTACTACGTCTTCAAGCTCATCCTGGTCCTGCTGCTGCTCGTGCTGGCCCCCTGCGTCGTGTTCTTCCTGGACCCGGAGAGCCTGGGGGAGCGCAGCGGCATCTGCATCACCGCGCTGCTGGCGGTCATCGCCCACAACTACATCGCCTGCACCGTGCTGCCGCGCATCGCCTACCTGTGCGTGATGGACTACTTCATGTTCGGGGGCCAGGCGGTGCTGTTCCTCATCGTGGTGGAGAGCCTCTGCGTGCACCAGGTGGTGAAGCGCACCCAGGGCACGGAGTACGAGTCCCGCGGCCTGCGGTTCACCCGGGCCCTGGACCGCGTCTGTCTTTATTCCATTCCTCCCGCGCTGCTCCTGGCGGGGGCGTCGGTCTACGCGCTGTATGCCTGAAGGAGAGCCCATGCACCCCCATGACAAGCCCTTGCAGCCCGTCGTCCAGGAGTTGAAGCAGCTCATCGCCCGGAACGGTTGGGAGGGCCGTTTCACCCAGGCCGTCCAGGACGCCCGGCGCTACGACATCCCCGCCATCCGCCACATCGAGAACCTGGACGACTACCTCCGGTGGATGAGCGGCCTGCTGGAGTGGGTGCCCTCCGAAACGCCCAACGGCCGGCACATCTACAACCACATCTGCGAATTCTACTTCTTCCTGGACCAGAAGCCGGTGCGCGAGCTCCAGAACCACATCGTCCCGAGCCAGCAGGCTCCGGAGCTGACGGAGCTCTCCCGGTGGATGGTGGCGTACGCCGACGCGTGGGGGCGCTTCCTCGACACGCCCGAGTCGCTCACGCCGGAGTCGCTGCGCACGTTCTACGACGCGCCGGCCTACAACATGTCCGAGTACATGCAGGCCCCCAGTGGCTGGAAGACCTTCAACCAGTTCTTCGCCCGCAACTACAAGCCGGGCATGCGGCCCATCGCGTCCATCGGGGATGACCGGGTGATTGTCTCTCCGGCGGACTCCACCTTCGTGGGCTGGTGGCAGATCAACGAGAAGTCCACCATCACGGTGAAGAACCTCACCTGGTCCGTCATGGAGCTGCTGGAGGGCAGTCCCTACCGCGAGCGGTTCCGGGGCGGCGTCTTCATGCACAGCTTCCTCAACACGACGGACTACCACCGCCTGCACGTGCCGCTGCCCGGCCGGGTGCTGGAGTCGCGCGTGATTCACGGCCAGGTGTACCTGGACGTCGTGGCGGCGCCGGAAGCGGATGGGACGCACCGGCTCCGTGCGGTGCGCCAGATGGATGCCGAGGACGGCACGGGCTACCAGTTCGCGCAGGCGCGCGGCCTGCTGGTGCTGGACACGCCCGCGGGCCTGGTGGCGGTGCTGCCCATCGGTATGGCGCAGGTGTCCTCCGTCGTGATGACCGCGGAGGTCGGCAAGAAGCTGCACAAGGGCGAGGAGTTCGCCTACTTCCAGTTCGGTGGCTCGGACATCGTCGTGCTGTTCGAGGCCGCGAGCAGCGTCGGGCTGATGGCCCAGCCCAACGTGCACTACAACCAGGGCAGCTGGATTGGCCAGGCCTTCCCCTGAGCCCCGGCCCGGAAGCAGCTCTAGCGGCGTGATACATTGCGCTGTGTCATGAGCCCGCGCCGCCGAATCGTCTCCCTCGTCCTGTGTCTGCTGGCGGCCTCCACCGGCTGCAAGAAGGAGGCGCCCGCCGCGCCTTCCAAGCCCACCATCGGCCTGGTGCTGGGATTGGGAGGCCGGGGCGACCAGGCCTTCAACGACTCCGCCCTGCGCGGGCTGGAGCTGTGGTCCGCAGGGGTGAAGTACGAGAAGGCCGGCTACCAGGAGGCCACCGCGTCCGAGCGGCAGGCCTCGCTGGCGCCCGACCTGGCCTCACGCGCGCAGGAGCTGACCCCGCTGGGCATCACGCCGGTGGTCCTCCAGAGCCGCGTGGCGGAGGACTACGAGCCCAACCTCCAATTGCTCGCGGACCAGCACGTGTCCATGGCGATGGGCGTGGGCTTCATGCTGGAGAACGCCGTGGAGGCGGTGGCCCGGCGCAATCCGTCGCTGCCCTTCCTGCTGGTGGACAGCCCGCTGCTGGACGCGCAGGGCCGCGTCATCACCCTGCCCAACGTGCGCACGGTGGTGTTCCGCGAGGAGGAGGGCTGCTTCCTCGCGGGCGCCCTGGCGGGACTGGCCACCCGGACGGGCCGGGTGGGCATGGTGGGCGGGATGAAGATTCCGCTGGTGCAGCGCTACGAGGCGGGCTTCCGGGCCGGCGTGGCCGCGACGAACCCGAACGCCACGGTGCTGGTCAACTACACCGGCAGCTTCACGGACTTCGCCCTGGGCAAGCAGGTGGGGCAGGACCTGCTGCTCAAGAACACGGACGTCGTCTTCGCGGCGGCCGGCGTGGACGGCCTGGGCGCCATCCAGGCGGTGAAGGAGGCGAGCGACGCGGGCAAGGCCGTGTATGTGATTGGCGTGGACTCCGACCCGTCCCACCTGGCGCCACAGGCGGTGCTGTCCGCCGTCGTGAAGCACGTGGACCTGGTCGTGTACGAGGCCATCCGCGAGCAGCGCCAGGGGCGCCTCCAGGGCGGGAACGTTTCGCTCGGCTTGAAGGAGGGAGGCGTGGGGCTGGCGCCCGTGCGGCTGGACTTTCCTGGCAAGGCGGAGGCGCTGCGCACGGTGGATGCGCTCCGGGCCCGCATCATCTCCGGAGAGCTGAAGGTGCCCACGCAGCCCGCTCCCGCGGGGACGGCTGGCGCCAGCCCTTGAACACCGTCCTGCGTTCGCAGGGCTGACGGCAGGGAGGGCGGTCCGGCTTCATGGTACTGACCCACGGTGGCGCCACGTCCACCGTAGCTCCAGGAGGAATTCCATGGCCGTTCCCCAGAAGATCGTCACCTGCCTGTGGTGCAACTTCAACGCGGAGGAGGCCGTTGCCCTCTACACGTCTGTCTTCAAGGACTCGAAGGTCCTGAACGTCACCCGCTACACGGACGTGGGCCCCGCGCCCAAGGGCACGGTGCTGACCATCGAATTCCAGCTCGCGGGGCAGCGCTTCATCGCGCTCAACGGTGGCCCCGGCGTTCCCTTCACGGATGCCGTGTCGCTGAGCGTGGACTGCGAGACGCAGGAGGAGCTGGATGAGCTGTGGGACAAGCTCATCGCGGGCGGAGGGAGGCCGGTGCAGTGTGGCTGGCTCAAGGACCGCTTCGGGCTGTCCTGGCAGATCGTCCCCACCTACATGCAGCAGGTGCTGACGGGCCCGGACGAGGCGAAGCGGGACCGCGTCATGCGGGCGATGATGAAGATGGTGAAGCTGGACATCGTCGAGCTGAAGCGAGCGGCGGAGGGGCGGTAGCCGCCGCTTCCAGCTAGAAGAGCGGGCCGCGCGTCTCCACCTTCAGCTGGCCCTCGTTGATGGCCACGCTGAGCCGGCGCAGGAGGTCCACCTGCTGCTGGGGCGTGAGCGAGGGCACGGACGCCGCCAGCTCACGCGCCTGGGCATCCCCCCACCTGCGGGCGGAGAGGGCCCGGTCCACCATCTCGTTGCCGCGGGCCCAGGCCGCGGCGTTCCGCGCGTCGGGGACGGCCGGCTCCCGCGCATCCGTGGCGTCCTCCCGGGGAACAGGGGTGGAGGCCTGGGCCTGTATTACGCGGGTGACGGCCTGCTCGATGCGCGCGTCCAGGTCCAGGGGCAGCGCGGGCACAGGGGCGGGCGCGCCGGACAGTGCCACGGCAGGACCCTGGCGCTGCGCGAGCAGCTGGTTGAGGCGCCCCTCCATCCGCTCCAGTCGGACCTCCAGGTCCTGTGCGCTGGCGGAGGCGCGCTGACCCTGCACGAAGAGGGCAAGCCCCGCGCCGAAGAACATCAGGTTGAGCACGACGAGCGTGCGACTGAATGAAGTCATGGCGCGGGTTGCCTTCAACGCAGGAGGTTCAGGGCTGCTTGGGCTCGTGGTTGGAGCCGGTGCCCACCAGGATGCTCGTGCAGTTTCCCGTGCTGTCGTAGGTGACTTGCACGTACGAATCCGAGTTCACCGAACGGATCACCGCGAGCAGGTTGGCATTGGTGGTGAGGCAGCTTACGGACACGCCGGATGCGTTCGTCGCAATGCAAGACCCATAACCCGCCGAGCTGGAAGAGCAGTACAGGCTCTGCGTGGTATCCGAGCTGTTGCGGACCGACCCCATGCTCCCGCTGAAGGCTCGGTTCACGTTATCCACATAGATGGGCTGGCTGCTCTTGGCCCCGGCGAAGCTGGCGGTGGAAAGACCCATCGCGACACACAGACCCCACATCGTTCCCGTCTTTTTCATGCGGATTCCTACTGAGGGTGAATGGCTGTCCCTGGGCGCTCCGGCATGTCCAGGTGTCTGCAATGCTATGTCACGATTTCCAGTTGATCCAGTTTTGCTTTACTTGCTTGTTTTGGGGTTGGAATATTCCGGAAGCGCGAAACCGGTGGCCGCGTGGGTGACAAGCTTCTCGAACACGCGCTCCAGCGGCTTCGTGGTGAGCAGTCCATAGATGTGATTGCGCAGGAACAGGCCGGCCCGCGTGCGGGGCGCGAAGAATCCGCCCACGTGGCTCGCGCCGCCCTGGCACTTCAGCGCATACGGCCGCAGCCGGGCCTCGAAGCGCGCGAAGGCCTGGGCGTGCGCGTCCGGGCTGGCGAGCAACTCCCCCGCGAGCACGTACGCGCCCACCATCGCCATGGGCGTGCCCTGTCCTCCGAGCGTGCCGCCCCATGCCGCGTCTCCCAGCAGGACCACGCGGCCGTGTGAGTATCGAGGGAGCCGCACGGAGCTGATGGCGTCGAAGTAGAGGTCCTCCGCCCCGTGCAGCGCCTCCACCAGCTGCGCCGTCCTCCAGCCCGCGCCCGCGAAGGCGGCCGACACCGCTTCGCGCGCCAGGTCCTGGGAGCGCTCCTGGGGCCCGAGGGGCGCGCCGGTGAACACGAACATCGCGCGGGTTTCGTCCTCGGCGCGGGCGCTGGTGACGCACACCCCACGGCCGGGCTCGCTGTAGATGACGCCTCGCTGCCGCAGGCCGAGCACATTGGGCAGCGTGCAGCCCACGACGCGAAAGCCGTGGTGCTTCAGGTGGCCGTCATCCCGACCAAAGACGCGCGAGCGCACGTTCGAGCGCAGGCCATCCGCGCCCACCACCAGGTCGAACCGCTGGGGGGCGTGTTGCTCGAACGCGACCTCCACACCCTCGGGCGTTTCGTGAAGCGCGGTGGGGCTGTCCCCGAAGCGGTACTCCACCTGGTCGCGGGTGCGCTCGAAAAGCAATTGGCAGAGGTCGCCGCGCTGGAGTTCCACGTCCCCGCTCATCATCAGCGCGGGCAGCTCGGTCACCGTCCGGCCCGTGGCGTCGATGAGGGCCTGCGCCCCCAGCCGGGTGCGCCGTTCGTGGATGGCCTCCCAGAGGCCCATGCGCTCCAGCACGGTGCGGTGCACGGGCCCCCGGAAGTCGACGGCCTGCCCGCCGGTGCGCAGCGCGCGGGCGCGTTCGACGACGGTGACGCGCCAGCCCCTCCGGGAGAGCCACCATGCGAGTGACGGGCCTGCGATTCCTGCTCCAGCGATGAGGACATGTGGTCGGGTCATGATGCGTACGCTGTACGCAGGCGCCGTCCTCCACAACGGGACCGCCGAGGAGGCCTCCGGGTGTGCTAGCTCAGGCGGAACGACCGGGGCAATGGCTGCGCCCAGGCGCAAGCTGTACTAGTACAAGGCCCCATGGCCATCGCTCCGTACCAGCGCATCGTCGACGACGTGAAGCGGCAGCTGCGCACCGGGGCGTTGCGGCCGGGAGACAGGCTGCCCTCCACGCGGGAGCTGGCCCGGCAGTGGAAGGTCGCGCTCGCGACGGCGGCGCATGCCCTGCGGACCCTGGCGCAGGAGGGCGTGGTGAAGGCCGTGCCGCGCGTCGGGACGGTCGTCGCGGGGGGCCCGTCCCGGTCCGGCGCCACGCGGGGCTCGGCGGACCTGACGCGCGAGCGCATCGTGCGCGCGGCCATCGCCGTGGCGGATGATGAGGGATTGCCCGCGCTGTCCATTCGCGGGGTCGCGGCGAAGCTCGGCCTGCCGGTGATGTCGCTCTACCGCCACGTGGCCAGCAAGGACGTACTGCTCTTCATGATGGCGGAGATCGCCTTCGCGGAGGAGCCGTTGCCGGCGAAGCCTCCGGCCGGGTGGCGCGCGCAGCTGGAGCTGGCCGCGAGGCTGGAGTGGCGCGTCTTCAAACGCCATCCCTGGCTCGCGCGCGTGGTGAACATCACGCGGCCCCAACCGCAGGAGAACGCGCTCGCGTTCGCGAACTGGGTCCTGCGGGCGCTGGAGGAGACGCGGCTCCCGGCGCAGGAGGCGATGCGCGTCCACGTGCTGCTCCACACGTTCGTGCAGGGCGTCGCGGTCAACCTCGAGTCCGAGGCCGACGCCGTCGCGCAGACCGGCATGAACGACGAGGAGTTCATGCAGCGCAACCTGGACACCTTCCTGAGGGTCGCGACGTCGGGGCGCTTTCCGCACATGGAGAGGGTACTGGCCGGCCTGCGTCCGGGGTTCGACCTCGACTTCGATGAGCTGTTCGAGATGGGCCTGCGCGTGTGGCTCGACGGACTGGAGGCGCGGCTCGTGAGGCGGCCCGGTCCGTCGAAGCCGCGCTGAGCCAGCGGCTCACGGCTCCTGGCGCTGCCTTTGCGCGAACCACTCGGAGAGCGGACGCGTGGGGCCGCTCAGCCGCGCCAGCGCATCCTCCAGGGCGTCCTGGTTGGCCCAGACGATGTCCGCGTCACCGTGCTTTCCCACCAGGTCCAGGATGAAGTGGCAGAAGAGGCCGCCGTCGCGCGCGGCGGCGAAGCCATACGAGCGGCACGCCAGCGGCCGGTGCGCATAGACGCGGCACGCGCCCGTCTCCTGGTCCAGCAGCGGGCAGGTGTACGGGCGGGTCTCCTGCCGGGCCAGCGCGTCGACGCGGGCGTGGAGCTCCTCCTGGGCCTCGGCGGAGAGCTGCTGGAGTCCTTCCTCCAGGTAGCGCCACTCCAGCTCCGTGAGCGGAAGCGGCGCGGCCAGGTGGCGGCAGCAGTGGTCGCACCCTCGGCGGCAGGGCCACCAATCATGGGTGCCGGAGATATCTGCCGCGCGTGCCTCCACGCGCTGGTACACGGCCTCCAGCGCGCGACGCGCTTCCTCTGGCGTGCTCATCGAAGGCCTTGTCTTACCGCGCTCCGGGCACTGGCGCATCGCCCGGGTCGCGCGCGTTTCCACGGAGGAGCGTGCGCGCCGCGGCGCTCAGTGGATGCGCTTGGAGGCGGCGCGTCCGGTGGTCGTCCGGGCCTTCCCGGCGGGCTTGCCCTTGGCGAGGGTGCCCGTCGCGCCCTTCTTCGGCGCGGCGGCCTTCCGGGCCTGCCGTGCCGGCGAGGCCGACGTCTTCGCGCTCTTCGTGGTGGCCTTTGCCTTCTTCTGCTGCGCGACCTTCTGGGTGTCCTCGTCGTTGCCGAGGCGCGGTCCCGACCCCTGCACGCCCAGCATCGGTTGCTGTTGATGGAACGGATGTTCGCTGTAGCTGCGGCCCATGTCTGGTCTCCCGAGAAGCTCTCTGGCCAACATGAAGGCGCCCCTCGTCCCTGTGGAGTAGGACGTTCGTCCAGGTCGGACGCCCGCCCACTCC
The DNA here is from genome assembly GCF_003611585.1 of Corallococcus exercitus. Lineage (GTDB taxonomy): Bacteria > Myxococcota > Myxococcia > Myxococcales > Myxococcaceae > Corallococcus > Corallococcus exercitus. The sequence goes on from NZ_RAVW01000003.1 coordinate 27,846, forward strand.
GCATCCGGAGGTGCTTGCGACGCGGGAGGGCCCAGGCCCCGGCGGTCCAACCCCCGTCGATGTCGATGACCTGCCCGGTGGCGTGCGCGCACGTCGCGAGGAAATACGCCGCGTCCGCCATGTCGCGCACGGTGCCCGGCTTCTTGAGCGGGACCTTGCTCACGAGCGCGTCCAGCAACGCGCCCACCTGCTCCGGAGGGACGCCCCAGTCGATGGCCGTGTCGCGCGTCAGGCCCGGGGACAGCACGTAGACGCGGATGCCCCGGGGCGCGAACTCCACGGACAGCGAGCGGCCCATGGCGTTGACCGCGCCGCACAGGCCCGCGCCGCCCGAGTAGTTCACCAGGGCGGTGTGGCCCGCGATGCCGGAGCACAGGAGGATGGCGCTGCCCGGGGCCATCTTCGGCACCGCGTGGTGGCAGGCGGAGAGCTGGCCGAAGAAGCGGTCGTTGAAGAGGGACCGCCATGACTGCGAGGGCACGCTCTCCACCGCGCCGAACACGGCCCCGCCCGCGCACGTCACCAGCAGGTCCACGCGAGGCACGGAGTCGATGAGCCGCTTCACCTGCGCGTCGTCGCCCACGTCCGTGACGACGCCCGGGCGCCCCGGCCAATCCTCGCCGCCGCGTCCTCCAGGCGCTGCTGGCGGCGCCCGGCGATGGCCACCTCCGCGCCCTCGCTGGCGAAGCGTTCCGCGATGGCGAAGCCAATGCCCGTCCCACCACCCGTCACGATCGCGATCACTTGCCCTTCATTCCACGCCAACGCTTGGTGCCAGGCACAGTCCGACCGAGATGACCTGGTGGGGAGCACTCGGCATCCCGGAGCATCCACGGGTACTTCGACGCAGTGCGGACCGCCCGGAGGCGCTGAAGCAGGGGCGCGCGAGCAAGGTCTCCTTGTTCGCAAATGCTCTGGAAGCGTGTGAGGTGTCCAACCGTTGGAGGTCTTCTACCTGACTATGGGCTCTTTCAGGATTGGACTCGTGCTATGCTTTCCCAAGGTCTTGATGTGGAGGTTCCATGGCTTCCATTGGGAACACGCCGCGCCTTGCTTCTCAGCCGCCAGCGGTGACGCAGGGAGGGCGCAGCTCCCAAGCGCAGGCCAATGGAGCGAAGCAGGAGAACGCCTTTCTTGGCTCCATCCAGAAGATGCTTTCAAAAGCAGCCTCGCTGGACCCCCGGACTCGGGTGCCCAACTCTCCTGAGTTGATCCGGTCCGAAGTGGGCAAGGCCAGGCTCGATGGAAAGGTCACCGTTCAAGAGGCCAAGCAACTTCAAGGCGTGGTCGCCAAGAACAGCACGACGCCAACTGAACGCAAGGTGCTGAAGGAGCAACTTGATCGCTACTCCTCAAGCTTTGAGCCGGCGGCCAAGAAGAATCTTGAGCGCTTCTTGCGTGACACGGAGCCGGCTGATCGCTCGGGTGTTTCCTATTCGGGGGGCGTCAGGATCAGCGCTCGAGGAGTCCGTCAGAGCGCGATTGATGAGGCGAATCGATTGACACGGGAGATGACCAAGGCCCGCCCTGATATCGCGCAGCGGCTGAAGGCGTCAGGGCACGTTCTGGTCATTGTTCCCGAAAAATTGAAGTTGACTGATATGCCAGGGTTTCAGTCGCTTCGCGGTCAGACTTCAATTGATGGCAGACCCTATGATGGCATGCGCGGTGTTTCGACCATGTCCCACACTGCTGTTGCCGAAGAGAATTTGTCCGAGCTGAGTACGGATAAATATGGCGGCGATTTCAGTACGGGCGTCCACGAGTTCGCGCACGCGATTCATCATTGCGGTGTTGGTGCGCAGGAGCGTCAAGCCATTCAAAAGGCGTATGAGGCGCAGAAGGCACGAGGCGGCCTGTTCACCGACGCGCATGCCCGAAAGAACGTGGACGAGTATTTCGGGCAGCTCACCAATGCCTATTTCGGCCGCAACCAGCCGCAGAGCCAGAGTGGTGCCCAATGGGTCCAGAAGAATGACCCCCAGGCATATGCGCTGCTTCGGCAAATCTACGGTCCGCCCCGGCAGCTCTAGCTCCGCTTCACTGTAGGACTGGGATGCACCGGTGTCCTGGACCGGGGTAGACACAGGGCATGTCCGCCCTGCTCGACAGCGGCGTGCGCCAGGGCGCAGAAGTGCGCTGCCCCGGATGCATCCGCTTCATCCCTCCCGACACCGCGTGCCCGCACTGCCTCTGTGGTGCCATCCCTCCGGAGCGCTATGGCTCCGCGCGGGCCCTGCTGAAGTCCGGGGTGGATCGCTTCGCCCTGGCGGCCCGCACCGCCGCGCTGGAGCCCGGGCAGGTGGCGGTGCTGGAGGCGCGCTACGCACGGCAGTGGGGCGCGGTGCTGCGCCTCGCCGAGGACGCGCGGCGCATCGAGTCCCACCTCGTGCAGCGCGGCTTCACGCGGGAGCTGGAGGACGCGTGGGCGCTGATATTGCCCATCGAGGAGTCGGCCCTGGAGGAGATGCTTGCGCCCTTCAGCCCCATGCCGGACTCGCTGGAGTGGCTGGCGGACAAGTCCCCGGATCCGACCCTGCGCCTCCTGGCCGCGTTCGCATGCGTGCACCAGGGCAACGGGTCACGGGAGGCCCGCTTCGCCGTGAGCAACCAACTGCTGCACGGAGAGGGACGCGTGGCGGTGGAGGCCATGCTCGCGATGACGCGCTGGCGCAACGGCCTCCCCCCGCGCCTGAGCCCCGAGGAGCGCGAGCGGATCCGCAACCTCGCCCTGGGCGTGCTCGACGTGCCGGAGCTGTCCTCGCGCGCCGCCGTCGCCTGGTCGCGGGTGTCGCGGGAGGTGACGCCAGAGCGCGTCACCGCCGCGCTGCACCGGGGCCTGTATGGCGAGGACGCCGACGTCCGCTTCGAGTGCGCCCTGTGCCTTCACGACGAGATGGAGGTCGCCCAGGCGCTGGACTCCGCTGATGCGGAGGTCGCTCGCTTCGCGCGGCGCATCCTGAGCCAGTGGGGCTCGCGCCGGCTGCTCGCGCGGCTGCGGCAGGACGGCGACGCCGCCTTCGCCAGGGAGGTCCTGCGCGAGCTCCCCTCGCCTCCGCCAGAGGGCGCGCTGGACGCGCTGCTCACCGTGTCCCTGCGGACGGTAGGGTCGCTGGCGGCGGAGCTGTTGTCCTTCGCGAAGCAGCGCCCCTTCCGCGCCTGGGGCGTGGAGGGCCAGCAGCAGTGGGCCCGCTGGGCGCGCTCGGTGTTGCGCGACCTGCCCGCGGAGACCGCGCTCGACTTCTTCGAGTGGGCCGCCACGCCTCCGAGGGACGACCCCGAGGCCCCGGAAGAGGAGGAGGCCGAGGCGATGTGGGCCTTCCTGGAGGAGACGGTTCACGCCATCGACCGGGGGACGACGAAGGACCGCATCGCGTGCTTCGGTGACTCCGCGTTCGCGCGACTCCTCCTCCAATCCGGGGTGGACGAACAGCGGCGGCTGAACGACTGGGCCCGCGACACGTCCAGCGGCGAGGCCCTGCTGGAGGCGTTGATCCAGTTCCCCTCGCGGGCCCGGAGCATGGGCCTGGTCCCAGACCTCCACATCGAGGAGAAGCACCCCGACCCGGGTCACCCCGGCCGGCTGTTGATGGCCGTCTGGGAGGGACCGGGCCAGCACCTCCTGGTGACGCCGCTGTCGCGCGTGGTTCGCTCGTGGAGCGCCCTCTCCGGCCGGGAGGTGCTCGTCGAAGCCGTCTGGCGGCGCTTCCAGTCCCACCCCGCGGAGCGCGGCGCCCTGCTCACCGCCTTCGCCGGCTGGCGCGACCGCCTCTGGGAGCACCAGTGCGAGGTGGAGCCGGATGCCCTCGTGCGCTTCCAGTCCTGGTGGCGCGTGGACCCCGAGGGGCTCTTCCAGCAGACGTCACGGCTGCTGGACGACGTGCCGGTGGACGTGCTGCCACGCAGGCTGCGTGCCCTCTGGGACGCGGCGGAGGAGCGGGTGGGCACGCGCCCGCGCACCGCGTCCCTCTCCGTGTCGAAGGGCGCCATGGCGCTGCGCAACGGGCTGGAGTCCCGCGACGCGGCCGTCCTCCCGGCGCTGGACGCGGAGCTGGACCACTTTGAAGCGTGGCTGCCTGCGTTCGAGCAGCGCGTGCGCTCCACGCCGTCGCCGCCGGAGGAGTCGAACATCCACCGCGACTTCCTGGACGACACGCACACCGCGCTGCGGATGATGCGGGAGCGCCGCGAGCGCAGGCGTGAGAGCGAGGAGCGCGAGCGCCAGCGTGAAATCGACCGCCAGGTGGCCGAGTCCCGCCGCCGCGACCAGGAGCGCCGCGCCGAGGTTGCCCGCCGCGAGGCTGAAGCGCGCGAGGCCGCGCAGGCCGTGGAGCGCGAGCAGCAGGAGCTGAGCGCCCGCGTGCAAGCCCAGTTGATGCTGTCCACGCTCCAGCCTCGCGTTCCGCCCAAGCCCGTGGACCGCGAGGTGCTCTTCCCTGAGACGGCCTTCCCCACGCTGGTGGACTACGCGCGGATGATCAAGGCGATGCAGCGGGGCGGGGACGTGATGAAGCTCTTCGAAACGCTGGGGCTCACGCCCGCCACCTGGGCCGCGCAGGCGACCGCCTGGGGACAGGCGATGGTGGGCCGCATGGAGCTGGGGATGCGCTTCGGGGAGCTGCTCGGGGCGCCCTGGGAATGACGTCCCCGGGCGCCGCCGTGTGGGCCTGACGCGCTACTGCGCGGTGGCGCCGCCGTCGAGGACCATCTCCGCGCCGGTCATCAGCTTGGACTCGTCCGACGCCAGGTACACCACGGCGTTGGCCACGTCGTCCGGCTCACCGAAGCGGCCCGCGGGGATGCCCTTGAGCATGCGCGCGCGCGTCTTGTCCGCCTGACCGCCGGCCTGGGCCAGCGCCTCCACCATGGCCGTCTCCACATAGCCGGGGTGGATGGAGTTGCAGCGGATGCCGTAGCCCTTGTACGCGCAGTGCAGCGCCACGGACTTGGACAGCATGCGCACGCCGGCCTTGCTGGAGCAGTACGCGGGGAACTGCGGCACGCCCACGAGCCCCGCGATGGAGGAGATGTTGATGATGGATCCCTGGGACTTGGACTCCCGCATCACGCGGATGCCGTGCTTGCAGCCCAGGAAGACGCCGTCCAGGTTGACCGAGTGCACGAGCTTCCACTCATCCAGGGTCATCTCCTCGATGTCCTTCACGATGCCCATGCCCGCGTTGTTCACGAGCACGTCCAGCCGCCCGAACTTCTCCACCGTGCGCGCCAGCGCGCTCACCCACTGGTCCTCGCGGGTGACGTCCAGCGGGACGAACAGCCCGGACTCGCCCAGCTCCTCCGCCACCGCGCGGGCTTCGGCCTCGCGCCGGTCGGTGACCACCACCTTCGCGCCCTCGCGCGCGAGCATCCTCGCGGACGCGGCGCCCAGGCCTCCCGCGCCGCCGGTCACCAGGGCCACCTTGCCTTCGACTCGCTTCATGGTCGTCGTTCCTTCACGTGAGCGGCGGGTGCTTCACGCCGCGGGGTTGGGGGTGAGCAGGATCTTCCCGTTGCGGCCCGGCTCCAGCGCGCGCTTCACCGCGTCCTGGATGCGCTCCAGCGGATAGGTGCCGTCCACGGGCGCCTGCAGCGTGCCCACCGCCATCAGCTCCGCCAGCCGCGCGAGCGTGGCGTTCTGCTCCTCGCGCGGGGCATCGCGCAGCCAGCGCGTCAGCCAGAAGCCGCGCAGGGTGACGTCCTTGAAGATGGAGGCCGCCGCGGACAGCTGGGGCCCCTTGCCGCTCATGGCGCCGTAGTTCACCAGCACGCTGCCCGTCGTCAGACAGTCGCCCACCCTGCGGGAGGAGTCGCCGCCTACCGCGTCGATGCCCAGCCGCACCTTCGCGCCGCCCGTGGCCGCGCGCACCTGCTTGGGCAGCTCGTCCGTGTCCAGCAGCACCACGTCCGCGCCCTGGGCCTTGAGCTGGTCGGCCAGCTCCTGGCGGCGCACGACGTTGATGGTCTTCAGGCCCATCACCTGCGCCAGCGTGATGAGGTAGCGGCCCACCGCGGAGTTGGCGGCGTTCTGCACCACCCACTCGCCGGGCTGGAGCGTCACGAACTGGCGCAGCATCAGGTAGGCGGTGGGCGGGTTGATGAGCAGCATGCTCGCCTGGAGCAGGTCCAGGCCCGGCGGCACGGGCAACAGCTGCGCGGCGGGCGCGGTGAGGTGCGTGCGCCAGGTGCCCGCGCCCAGCGGCAGGAACACGAGGTCGCCCACGGCTACCGCGTCGGAGCCGGCCACCTCCACCACGCGGCCCACGCCCTCGTTGCCGGGCGTGGCGGGCAGCTTGGGCAGCACGCCGTACTCGCCGGAGAGGGTGAGCAGGTCCGAGGGGTTGATGGGCGTGGCGAGCACGGCCAGCCGCGCCTCGCCGGGCTTCAGCGGCACAGGCGGCTCCTCCACCACCTGGACGACGTCGGAGGGCGGCCCGAAGGCCGAGAAGCGCACTGCTTTCATGGCATTGCTCCCGCGCTGTGAAGGCGGCGCCACCCTAACCGCCTTCGGCGCTGCTGCCGAGCGTGCGCTGTCGCTGCACGCACGGTGTGCATCCGCGAGTGGATGGATCCACCCGGCCTGCCTTCCCACCCCGAGAGCGCGGCGCTCTGTCCACCTGCTGACGCGAGAGGAAGGAGGCTAACGACCGTCGACGATCGGGCCTCGCCATGAAGATGGGGGCTGCACAGGTTCTGAAATGGGCCCCTCGGTGGGGTGGGTGGGGACGGGCGAGGAGGGCGAGTGTGAGCAACGTGCACCGCGAAGTGGCCCTGGCCGGGCCGGGGGCCGTCGTCGGGGAGGGGCGTTCCGCCGCACCGTGCGTCTGGAGACGCCGGCTGCTGACGGTGCTCAAACCCGTGTTCGCGATGGGGGGCCTGGGCATGCTGGCCACCCTGGTGCACAAGGCCGGCGCCGGTGAGCTGAAGACCACGCTCGTGGACGCGCTGCCGCTGCTCCCCTGGGTGGTGTTCCTCGAAATGGGACGGCAGGCCTGCGACGCCACGGCGACGCGCCTGTCCTATGGCGCCCGCTCGGGGCAGGTGCCCCTGTCGGTGTTGGTGCGAGCGCAGCTGATTGGCACCGCGGTGTCGAGCATGGCGCCCGCGGGCCGGACGGCGGCTGAGGCGACGAAGGCGACGATGCTGACGCCCTACACCGGAGGCGCGGCGGCTGCTGCTGCGGCGGCCACGTCGCAGTCGGCGTCGCTGGGGGCTGGAGGGCTCATCTCCTTCCCGTGCGCGCTGGCGGCCTACGCGATGACGGGCTGGAGCGCGTTCACGGTGGCGATGCTGGTGCACGGCTTCGTGTTGCTGCTCGCGTCGTTGGGCGTGCGCGCGGCGCTCCGGGCGAAGCGGCTGGGCGCGTGGATGCGCGGGCGGTGCGGGAAGTGGGGCACGCACGCGGAGGCGTTCCAGGCGTCGGTATGCGCCGGAGGACTGTGTCCGTGGCGGCCGATGCTGGCGTTCCTGGGCAGCCGTGTGTTGCAGGTGATGCAGTACGCGGTGCTGGCGCACGCGGTGGGCATCGACGCGACGGTGGTGCAGGCGCTGTTCACGCAGGGGCTCTACCTGGTGGCGCTGGCGATGGGCTCGCTGGTGCCCGGCCAGGTGGGCGTGACGGACGGGATGTTCTCGCTGGCGGCGGGAGTGATGGGGACCACGGCCGCGAAGGCCATGTCCATCGCGCTGCTCGCGCACACGGTGCAGGCGGTGTTCGTGCTGGTGGGAGCCCTCACGCCGCTGGTGTGGCGTGCCAAGGCGAAGGTGACGGCCGCCGCCCCGGTGGTGCCGCCCGTGCTGCCCGCGCCGGTGTACCGCTGAAGGAAGCTCAGGCCGGGCGCACCTGGACCGGCGTTCCGCTGAACGCCGCGTTGCCGCTGACGACGTCCAGCGCCTGATCATCCGTGAGGTCGTTGATGCTGGCGCCCGCGTGCGCGCTGGCGACCTGCTGGCGGATGCCCGGACGCTGGTGGCCGTAGCCATGCGGCAGGCTGACGACGCCGGGCATCACGTCGGCGGTGACGGCGACGGGCACGGTGACCTCGCCCACGCGCGAGCGGATGGTGGCATTGGCGCCCTCGGCGAGGCCCAGGCGGGAGGCGTCGTCAGGGTGGATCATCAGCGTGCAGCGCGGGCGGCCCTTCACCAGCCCCGGCACGTTGTGCATCCAGGAGTTGTTGTCGCGCAGGTGCCGCCGGCCGATGAGCAGCAGCTCACCCTCGCGGGGCGCCGCGTCGTCCGGGAACGCGGCGCGCAGCCGGGCCACGTCCGCGACGAGCAGCTCCGGCGCCAGCTGGATGCGCTTGGAGCGGTTGCGCAGCCGGCCGGGCAGGCTGGGCTTCAACGGCCCCAGGTCAATGCCATGCGGCGCGGCGCGAAGCTTCGCGAGCGACAGGCCGTGCTTCTTGAGCGGATGGAAGCGCGAGCCATAGGGCCCCATGCGAAGGCCCAGGTCGAGGATGCGCTCGGGCCCCATGCGCTTGAGGGCCTGATGCTGGAGCATCGCGCGGACGCTCCGCCCCTTGCGCAGGGTCTCCAGCCGGTGCTGGAGCTCCAGGAGGATCTCCCAGTCCTGACGCGAGTCCGGTCCCGCGGGGAACACCGGCGGCGAATACTTCGCCGTATTGCGCACGGCGAGCACGTGGAAGACGAGGTCATAGTGCCCGCGCTCCAGCAGCGACGCGGGCGGCAGGATGTAGTGCGCGTGCCGGGTGGTCTCGTTGACGTACGGATCCACGCTCACCATGAAGTCGAGCTGGCCCAGCGCGGTGTCCAGCTGTGTGCCATTGGGCGTGGACAGCACGGGGTTGCCGGCCAGGGTGATGAGCGCGCGGATGCGGCCCTCGCCCGGCGTGAGGATCTCCTCCGCGAGCGCCGCGACAGGCAGCTCCCCGGAGGACTCCGGCAGACCGCGGACCCGGCTCTTCCAGCGGCCATGGCTGCCAGGGCCGACGCCGAACGCGCGGGGCCCGCCAATGAGGTCGAAGGCGGGCAGGGTGAAGAGGGCGCCGCCCTCCCGGTCCAGGTTGCCGGTGACGATGTTGAGGACGTTGATGAGCCATTGGCACAGCGAGCCGAACGGCTGCGTGGACACCCCGACGCGCCCGTAGCAGACGGCCCCGTCCGCGGCGAGGAAGTCCCGTGCAATCCCACGAAGCACGCCCGGCGCGATGCCCGTGTGCGGGGCCGTGCGCTCCGGAGGGAAGTCGCGGACGAGCGGCACCACGGTGTCCAACCCGTCCACGAACGCCGCGAGCCGTCCCATGCGGTGCGCGTCTCCCTCCAGGACGACGTGCAGCAGGGAGAACAGCGCGAGCGCGTCGGTGCCGGGCCGGATGAAGACGTGCTGGTCCGCGATGCCCGCCGTCTCCGTGCGGCGCGGGTCGATGACGACGACCTTGCCACCGCGCTCCTGGATGGCGCGCAGCCGGGCCCGCACGTCCGGTGTCGTCATCAGGCTGCCATTGGACGCGAGCGGGTTCGCGCCCAGGACGAGCATGTACCGCGTGCGGTCGATGTCCGGGATGGGCACCAGCAACTGGTGGCCGAACATGAGGTGGGCCGCGAGCTGGTGGGGGAGCTGGTCGACGGAGGTGGCGGAGAAGCGGTTGCGCGAGCGCAGCGCGCGAAGCAGCCCGGGCCCGAACATCATCGCGCCCAGGTTGTGGACGTTGGGGTTGCCCAGGTACGCGCCCACGCTGTTCGGCCCGTGCTCCTTCTGGAGGTCATGGAGCCGCTGGCTGATGTCGCGGAACGCGTCCTCCCAGGACACGCGCTCCCAGCCGGAAGCGGTGCGCTTCAGGGGATGGCGCAGCCGGTCCGGGTCCTCGTGCAGGTCACGCAGCGCCACGGCCTTGGGACAGATGTGGCCCCGGCTGAAGGGGTCCTCCGCGTCCCCCTTGATGGACGTGATGTGCCCGTCCGCCACTTCAATGCGCACGCCGCACATGGCCTCACAGAGATTGCAGGTGCGGAAGTGGACCTGGGGCGGGGCGGACGTGCTCATGGAGGAAGCCTACGCTGGCGCCTCGCGGTATGTGGGACCGTCAGGTGACAGACGGTCCAAATGCCCGTGAATCGGTCGTTCGCCTTGATGGCTCGTACCGGGGTACTTATCTCCTCACGATGGCGTCGCCCCCCGGAAGGCTCGAATGGTTGGCTGGCGGGGGCGAGATGGCGGCCCTCATTGCGTCGCTTGACTGGTCGCGCTCCCCCCTGGGCCCTATCGAGTCGTGGCCCCAGAGCCTGCGCACGACGGTGAGCCTCTGCCTCGCGTCGAACTTCCCCATCAACATCATCTGGGGCGAGGGCCATAACCAGATCTACAACGCGGGCTACCGCGTGGTGTGCGGCGCGGTGCACCCGCGCGCGATGGGGGAGAGCTACCGGGTCACCTGGGCCTCCGCCTGGCCGGCCATCGGCGAGCCGTTCGAGCGCGCGCTCGCCGGAGAGACCTCCTACCTCGAGAACCAGCGGATGTTCCTCGAGCGCAACGGCTACCCGGAGGAGACGTTCTTCACCTTCTCGCTGAGCCCCATCCGCGACGAGTCCGGCAAGGTGGTGGGCCTCTTCCACCCGGTGACGGAGACGACGGCCACGATGCTCGCCGAGCGGCGGACGCGGGCCCTGCGGGACATCGCTGACAGCGCGGGGCAGGCGCTGGTGTTCGACGAAGCGTGTGGGCTGCTCCTCGCGACGCTGGGCGAGTACGCCTTCGACCTGCCCTTCGCGCTGCTCTACGTGACCTCTCCCGACGGCACCGAGGCCCGGCTCCAGGGCCAATGCGGGGTGCCCACGGGTGCGCCGTTCACGCCGGACGTCATCCCCCTCAAGGACACCGGGGCGGATGGGACGTGGCCGCTGGCGCGCGCGGCGAAGAGCGGGCGGGTGGAGCAGGTCACGGACCTGGAGGCCCGGTTCGGACCGGTCGTCGCGGGGCCGTACCCGGAGCCCCTGAAGTCGTCGTTCGTGCTGCCGGTGCGCGTGGCGGGCGTGGACGCGCCGCTCGGGTACCTGGTCATCGGGGTGAGCCAGCGGCTTCCGCTCGAAGGCCCCTACCGCGCCTTCGTGGAGATGCTGAGCGGCGCGGTGAGCGCGGCGCTCGGGAACGCGCGGGCCTACGAAGCGGAGCGGCGCAGGGCGGAGGCGCTCGCGGAGATTGATCAGGCGAAGACGGCCTTCTTCAGCAACGTGAGCCACGAGTTCCGCACCCCGCTGACGCTGATGCTCGGGCCCGTGGAGGACCTGCTGGCGGGGCTGCGGGGGGCGTTGCCGGAGGCGGCGCACGGAGAGCTGCGGGTCGTGCACCGCAACGCCTTGCGGCTGCTCAAGCTGGTGAACGCGCTGCTCGACTTCTCCCGCATCGAGGCAGGGCGCGCCCAGGCCCACGTCGAGCCCACCGACCTGTCCGCCCTCACCCGCGACGTGGCGAGCGCGTTCCGCTCCGCCATCGAGCGCGCGGGCATGCGGCTGGTGGTGGACGCGGTGCCGCTGGAGGAGCCGGTCTTCGTGGACCGGGAGATGTGGGAGAAGATCGTCCTCAACCTCGTGTCGAACGCGTTCAAGTTCACGCACGCCGGGGAGATCCGCGTCGAACTGAAGCGGGAGGAACGCTTCGCGCGGCTGTCGGTGCGGGACACGGGCATCGGCATTCCGGAGCCGGAGCTGGGCAAGGTGTTCCAGCGCTTCCACCGGGTGACGGAGGCCCGGGGGCGCACGCACGAGGGCAGTGGCATCGGGCTCGCGCTCGTGCACGACCTGGCGAAGCTCCACGGCGGCTCGGTGGAGGTGGAGAGCGTGGAGGGGCAGGGGGCCACGTTCACCGTCCGCGTGCCGTTCGGGCGCGCCTTCTCCATGGGGTTGCCGGCGCCGGAGGCAGAGCGGCCTCCCGCCAATCCCATCCGGGTCGAGGCGTTCGTGGAGGAGGCGCTGCGCTGGTCGGTGGAGCCCTCGGAGGAGGCGCTGCCCGTGCCGGCCGCGCCGCCGGATACCGCGGCACCGGTGCTGGAGACCGGACCGCGGCCGCGCATCCTGCTCGCGGACGACAACGCGGACATGCGCGACTACGTGCGCCGCCTCCTGTCGCAACGCTACGACGTGACGGCGGTGGCGAACGGAGCGGAGGCGCTCCGCTCGGCGCGGGAGTCGCGGCCGGACCTGGTGCTGTCGGACGTGATGATGCCGGTGATGGACGGCATCCAATTGGTGAAGCAGCTGCGCGCGGACGAAGCGCTGCGCACGCTGCCGGTCATCCTGCTGTCCGCGCGCGCGGGTGAAGAGGCCACGTCGAGCGGGCTGGAGCTGGGCGCGGACGACTACCTGACGAAGCCGTTCGGGGCGAAGGAACTGCTGGCCCGCGTACGGACGCAGCTCACCATGGCGGCCATGCGGCTGCGGTCGGCGGAACAGGACGCGCACGCGGAGCAGCTGAAGCAGCACCAACGGGGGTTGGAGGCGCTGCTCGGCGCGCGCGACGAATTCCTCTCCATCGCCTCGCATGAATTGAAGACACCCATCACGTCCCTGCTGCTGCAATTGCAGATGGCGGAGCGGAACGTGAAGCCCGTGGAGGGACGGACGCCCAACCCGGAGCGGATGGCGCGGGCGCTGAAGGTGTCCCTGGTCCAGGTGGACCGGCTGACGCGTCTGGTGGAGGACCTGCTGGACGTGGCCCGCATCCGGACGGGCTCGTTCGAGCTCGCCGTGCAGGAGGTGGACCTGACGCAGCTCGCGTCGGACGTGTTGGAGCGGCTGTCCGGGCAGCTTGCACAGACGGGGTGTCCGGCGACGCTGGAGGCTCCGCCGAAGCTGGTGTGGGCCGCGGACCTGCGCCGGCTGGAGCAGGTGTTGACGAACCTCATCACCAACGCCATGCGGTACGCGCCGGGAGGGCCGCTGGCGGTGCGGTTGGAGTCGCGGGGTGACCTGGTGCGCCTGGAGGTGCGCGACCACGGCCCCGGGGTTCCGGAGTCACAGCGGGACAGCATCTTCGACCGGTTCGAACGGGGCATCGCTTCGCGCCACGCGGGGGGGCTGGGATTGGGCCTCTTCATCTCCAAGCAGATCATCGCGGCGCATGGTGGCAGGATTTCCGTGGAGGGGCCGCCAGACGGAGGCGCGTGCTTCGTGGTGTTGCTGCCCCGGAGCGCCGCGCACGCGCAGGCTCCCGGCGTCCTGACGTTCTCGGGAGTGCTGTGATGGCCCGGAGCATCCTGGTGGTGGAGGACGACTTCTACATCCGCGAGGCCGTCCGCGAACTGCTGGAGGACGAAGGCCACACGGTGCACTGCGCGGAGAACGGCGCCCAGGGCCTGGCGATGCTGGAAGGCCTGCGGCCGCTCCCGGACGTCATCCTGCTGGACCTGATGATGCCGGTGAAGGACGGCTTCCAGTTCCGCGCGGAGCAGCGGGCCGACCCGCGCTTCCAGCACATCCCGGTGGTGGTGATGAGCGCGGATCCGCAGCTCGACACCCGCAAGGACCTCCTCGCGGCGCGGGCCTACCTGCGCAAGCCCGTGGACATGGGGCAGCTGCTCAGCGCCGCGGCGGTGTAGCAGGATGCAGCCATGTCATTCTTGAACGTACCGCTCCACGACGCCGAGGTCATGGGCGTGCGGATGGACCTGGAGAAGCAGCTCCTGCAGCTGGACCTGGTCCTGCACACGGGCGAGGCCGTCCGGTTGGACTTCCAAGGCGCGGAGGAGTGGTCCCTTTCAGGGCTCGGAACGCAGAACGTGCTGTTCGCCCTCCGGGAATGGCGGGCCGGGACGGACGGAGTCGCCGACTGCTGCGAAGAATGGAAGCTGGATGCCTTCTGGACGCAGAAGATCCTGGCGGGTGAGTTGGTGCTGTATGAGTGTGAGCCGTCCGTGGGGATGAGCGGCTACATCGTGGCCCGCACCGTGACGGTGGCTCGCACCTCATCCATGAAGACGACCGTCTAAACCTCCTCGGGATGTCCCCTAAACACCAGCGCAGTTGAATGGGTGGAGAGGGGGAGACGATGGGGGCTCAGCATCCGTTCAGGCTGACGCCCGGGCAACTGGAAGCGCGGCGGCTCTTGGCCGCCTCGCTTCTGGAGTCGGGCTGGTGTCCAGTGGATGTCGCCGACGAGTTGGGGGTGACGCGTGGGGCCGTTTCCCAGTGGAGCAAGAGGCTGCGCGAAGAGGGCCTGCAGGCCCTCTGGCGCAAGCCCCACAAAGGGCGGCCCTCGTACCTGAAGCCGGCGCAATGGAGGCAGTTGGCGCGAGCGTTGGAAGCCGGTGCACTCAAGGCCGGTTTTCCCACCGAGCGCTGGACTCTTCCAAGGGTCGCCCAATTCATCCAGCGCCGATGGGGCATCGGGTACCACCCAGCGTCCCTCAGCGAGCCCCTGCACCGCCTGGGCTTTTCGGCCCATCGGCCTCGCGCCCAAGCCCGAGAGCGAGATGAGGCCCTCATCGAAGCCTGGCTGAAGCGGGATTGGCCACGCATCAAAAAGGGGCTCGAAGAAGCGGCAGGACGATTGCCTTCCTGGACGAGACGGGCAGCACGTTTCGAGCCCGCCTCGGCACCACATGGGCGCCCATCGGCACTGCGCCCACGCTCCACCGCCTGAGTAGACGACGTGAGGTGTCGAGTATCGTCTTGCTGGTGGCGCCGACACAGTGGCGACAGCCCCAAGTCCTGGCGCGCCATTTCGAGGGGGCCATTCATGCTCAGCAGGTCCTCTTCGCGCTGCGCTACTTCCGCAAGCGTGTAGGGCACCCGCTGCTCATCATCTGGGACCACCTGGCGGCACACCGAGCAAGGCAGGTGAAGGACTGGCTCTCACTCCATCCCGACGACTTCCAGGTGGAGTGGCTACCCTCCTATGCGCCGGAATTGAATCCCGAAGAGGGCTGCAACAGCTGGGTGAAGGGAAGGCTCCTAAACGCCCTCCCTCGCGATGTCGCCGAGCTTCGTCACCTGACAAGGAGCGAGTTCCGCAAGCTGCAAAGCCGTCCGCAGGTTCTTCGCTCCTTGTTCAGGCACGCTCGCCTCAGTGTTTAGCGGACTACCCGAGGCGGTTTAGAATGCGAGTTCCATCCAAGGCGTCTCCGTCGAACTCGACCACATCCTCCAGCGAGGCACGTCTGCCGGCTGATGTCGCGAGCGCGTGAAGACGTGGCATTCCAGGTGCTGTTCCGGGCGATGGACGGAACTCGGTGAGCTGGATGGGCGTGGAACGATCCAGCGGCGGTGACGGCTACTTCCAATCCTTCAGCCAGTAATGCACGGGGGCGCCGCCATACGTCCCCTGTTCTTCCAAGGGCCGATGCCGGATCCAGATGGGAGCATCCTCCAGTTGCCAGGGGTCCTCCGCGTAGGTGCTGGTGAGCTCGAAAGACGTATCTCCACCATCCTGGCCGTGAAGGCTGCGTTGAAAGACCCGGACAAGGGTGTTGCCGGCCTGGAGGTCCTCGCGCGCGTCGGAATCAGGCTGGGGGGAATAAGGGCTCTCACTCTCTTCCGCCAGCGCGATCATGACTTCCAGCAGGGTCCCCTCCCATTCGTAATAGCGAGACAAAGGGGGCGCGAGATGTGACTCGACTTGATGGACATGGCGCACGCGCGAATCGCCTGTCGTCCATCGATGGGTGACGCGCGCCCCGTCTGCCTGCTCGTAAACCGCGGATTGGGTGGACCGGAGTGCGATGATTCCATTCGCGGGTTGAACGGGCCGCTGGCCCATGTTCAGGAGCTTGATCCGCAAGGAAGGCTCCTCCTTGGCCATGAAGTGCTCTTCCAGGAAGAACGCTCCACCCGCGAACAGGATGCGGGGATCCTTTGCCTGGACACATCCCCGCGCTTCATCGCCGGGCCGGATGTAATAGGCATACTCCTGGCATTCGAAGGTCTTGCCGTTGACCTCCAGTTTCATGGGCGATGATGTCCGCGCGCGGTAGTTCCATCCGGCATCCCGGGGACGAGGTTCGTCGGTGGAAACGCGAGTGTCGATGGGATGGTTCTGCATTTCACCGCTCAGGGGCTGCCGCTTCATGACGAAGACCAGCGGTCGCTCGTAGAGTGCTTTCCACCGCTTCTCGAGCCGGGCTCTGCGCCGCATCCGCGCCTCGACCCAGCGCTCGGACGTCGTTTCCCGGAGGACCGTGAACGTCACACGAAGATTCTTCAGGAGTAATGTGTCAACGCGGTACTCGACGAAGGTCCCCGGAGGCAGGGACGCGGGCATGGGCTCCACGGTGCATGACGGACAGCGCCGGCCCACTCCCTCGTAGTTCGCCGCCGCGCAGCCCGTCAGCATCACCAGGCCCCACGCCAGAAGCCCCCGAAACCCACGTGTCAGGTCCATCCGTCCATTCTGCCCTGGCCGGGAGCGCGCTTCCGGACTAAGCCCATCTCCCGGCTTTCCTGACGCCGCGCGGCGTCCGTCCCGGATGCTGGCCAACCGGGGAGTCACTTGAACCCCCAACAGCCTTGCCTTGGGCCTCCGGTTGCCGTCCAATGGTGCACAAACCAATGATCGTGGCCGGTGGCGGTTTTCAAGAGCATGCGCACCGTTGCGATCACCGACTCAGGGGTGAAGGGGAAGGCGATGATGGGGACGGCGTGGAAGAAGGGGGCGCGAGGGTTCGCGCTGGGGATGCTCCTGCTCGTGGGCGCTGCCGCCCATGCGGGACAGGCGGGCGGGGTCAACATGCCGGATTCCCTCCAGGTGGAGGGGCGCACACTCGCGCTCACCCACATGGAGCTGAAGAAGAAGCTCTTCTTCAACATCTACGTCTGGAGCCTCTACATGGAGGAGGAGCCCTCCTGCTTCAAGGAGGCCGTGGCGTCCAACAGCCTGAAACGCCTGCACTTCCGCTTCCTGCGCACCATCACCAAGGACCAGCTCGTGGGCAGCTTCCGCGAAGGCCTGCGCCAGAACCCGGCCATGCGCGAGGACGCCCTCAGCCAGTCCCTGGAGAAGCTCCTGTCGTCCCTCCATGACGTACGCAAGGGCGACGACCTGGTCCTCACCTACCTGCCCGGCTCCGGCCTCCACGTCTCCGGCGGCGCGTCCGGCGGCGTCCACATCCCGGGCAAGCCCTTCGCGGACGCCCTCTTCAGCTCCTGGCTGGACACCCACCCCATCTTCCCCAAGTAGGCCGCTCGTCCAGCGGGGAAGTTTGGCCTCAAATTAGGTGCGCGTTTCTCCTAGGCGGCGGGCCTGAGAGCGGTAGTCTCAGACCCACCAACATCCTTGTCAGGAGGAATCGCACCTATGCGGACACGTCTGGTTCTGGCTGCCCTCGTCGCCCTCTCCACGGGCTGCGTCTCGCAGGGGAAGTTCAACGAGAAGGCCCTGGAGGCCGAGGGGCTGACGAAGAACCTCACGGATGAGAAGGCGGCCCGCACGGCGGCCGAGGCGAAGATCAAGGAACTGGAGGAGAAGCAGGCCGCGCTGGAGCAGGAGAAGACCGCGCTGCAGACGCGCCTGGACGCCTCCGAGAACCGCCTCACCAGCGCCGCGGCCGAGCGCCGCGCCCTGGAGGAGAAGAACGCGCAGCTGGCCGCGCTCAACGACGAGCTGGGGCGCAACGCCAAGAAGCTCGCGCAGGCGAAGGAGGAGCTGGAGAAGAAGAGCTCCGAGTACGAGAACCTGGCCCAGTCCCTCAAGCAGGAGATCTCCGACGGCAAGATCGAGCTGTCGGAGATGAAGGGCCGGATGACGGTGCAGCTCAAGGACAAGATCCTCTTCGCGTCCGGCTCCGCGCGTGTGGGCAAGGAAGGTCAGGAGGCGCTCGTGAAGATCGCCGACGCGCTCAAGACGGTGCAGGGCCGCATCGTGCGCGTGGAGGGCCACACGGACGACGTGCCCACCGGCGGCGGACAGTTCCCCACCAACTGGGAGCTGAGCCTGGCGCGCGCGATGGCGGTGGTGCGGTCGCTCCAGGACTCGGGCGTGGACCCGACGATGCTGTCCGCGGCGGGCTACGGGCAGTACCAGCCGCTCGTGCCCAACGACTCGCCGGAGCACAAGAGCCAGAACCGGCGCATTGAAATCGTGCTCGCCCCGAGCCTCGGGGGGCGTTAGGAGGGGGCGCGGGAGACCCGCGCACCCTTCATGAGAACGCTCTTCTGCGTCATCTGTGTATTGCTTGCGACCGGGGCCGTGGCACAGGCTCCGGACGCAGGAACCCTCGCTGGTGATGCCGGCGCTCCCACGGGCGTGCTGACGAAGCCGCCCGCCCTCCTGCGCCAGGTCGAAGCCGCCTACCCGCCGGACGCCGCCGCCCAGCAGCTCGAGGGCACGGTGGTGATGTTCATCGACATCTCGGAGACGGGCGCCGTCACGAATGTCGAAATCACCCAACCCGCGGGCCACGGCTTCGACGAGGCCGCGGTGGAGGCGGTGAAGCAGTTCCAGTTCGAGCCCGCGGAGGTGGACAACGTCCCCGCGCCGGTGCGCATCCAGTACGCCTACCAGTTCGTCTTCCGCGCGCCGGAAGCGCCGCCAGAGGCCCCGTCCGCGGACGGCGGTGTGCAGGAGCCGCAGGGCCCGGTGAACTTCAGCGGCCAGGCGCTGGAGCGCGGCACGCGCAAGCCGCTGGTGGGCGCGGAGGTGGTGCTCAGGGAGCTGGACCGCTCCGCCGTCACGGACAACGAGGGACGCTTCTCCTTCCGGGGCGTCCCCGTGGGCACGCACCCGGTGGTCGTCGTGCTGGGCAACTACGACCGCTTCAAGACGCAGGAGACCATCGAAGAGGGCAAGCTCACGCAGGCCACGTACTACGTGCAGAAGCGCATCTTCAGCCAGTACGAGACGGTGGTGCGCAGCGACCGCGAGCGCAAGGAGGTGACGCGCACCACCATCACGGTGGCGGAGGTGCAGCGCATCCCGGGCACGCAGGGTGACACGCTCAAGGTGGTGCAGAACCTGCCGGGCGTGGCGCGGCCCGCGTTCAACGGCGGCGCGCTGGTCATCCGTGGCACCAGTCCCCAGGAGTCCGGCGTCTTCCTGGACGGCCTGCGCATCCCCATCCTGTACCACTTCGGTGGCCTCACCTCCGTGTACAACTCGGACCTGCTGGAGGCGGTGGACTACCTGCCCGGCAACTTCTCCGCGTACTACGGCGACATCACCGGCGGCGTCATCAACGTGCGCAGCCGCGAGCCCCGGACGGACCGCTACCACGCCACGGTGGGCATCAGCCTCATTGAGTCCAACGCGGTGATCGAGGGCCCCATCACGGACACGCTGAGCTTCGCGATTGGCGGCCGGCGTTCGTACATCGACCTGGTGCTCAAGGCGGTGCCGTTCGACGACGACAGCCTCCAGGTGGCGCCGCGCTACTACGACGCGCAGGCGAAGCTGGTGTGGAAGCCGAACAGCCGCAACACCTTCACGCTTCAGGGCCTGACGTCGCGCGACCGGCTGGCGCTGCTGTTGGACCAGCCGGCGGACGGCGACCCGTCCGTCAACGGCAGCCTGGACGTGACGACGGGCTTCAACCAGCTGCGCCTGCGGCACCAGTTCCGCGAGGGCAAGCTGACGCTCGACACGCACGGGCTCATCGGCAACACCATCCTGGACTTCCAGATTGGCGAGCGCGGGCTGCGCATCGCGTCCACGGACCTGTTCCTGCGGCCCACGGTGGAGTACGCCTTCAACGACAGCGTGACGGTGGCGGGCGGTCTGGACGTGGTGACGAACCTGGCGAAGGTGACGGCCAGCATCCAGCAGCCGCCGCGCGAGGGCGAGCCGCCGTCGCCGCTGGTGACGGAGGACCTCATCAACATCGACGGGAAGTTCACCCAGTACTACCCGTCCGCCTGGGCGGAGGTGCGGTGGCGGCCCATCAAGGACCTGCTGGTGGTGCCGGGCGTGCGCACGGAGAGCTACGTCTTCACGGACCAGCAGGAGGTGAAGCGCTCGGTGAACCCGCGGCTCGCGGTGCGCTACGCGCTCACGGAGACGCTGACCTTGAAGGGCGGCGCGGGCGTCTATCACAGCCCGCCGGTGCAGGATGAGCCGTCGCCGGGGTTCGGCAACCCGGACCTGGGGGCGAAGCGGTCGCTCCAGTACAGCGTGGGCGCGGAGTGGCAGGCGCGGCCGGAGTGGTTCGTGGGGACGGAGGTCTTCTACAACGACCTGGACGACCTCATCGTGCGCTCGGACGCGCGCGTCGAGCGCAACGGCGAGTCGGTGCCGGAGAACCTGAAGAACGGCGGCGTGGGGCGCATCTACGGCTTCGAGCTGCTGGTGCGCCGCGCGCTGACGGACCGGCTGTTCGGCTGGATTTCGTACACGCTCAGCCGCAGCGAGCGCCGGGACGCGCCGGGGGCGCGCTGGCGCCTGTTCGACAACGACCAGACGCACGTGCTGACGGCCATCGCCAGCTACAAGCTGCCGAAGGGCTGGGAGGTGGGCGCGCGGTTCCGCTTCGCGTCCGGCAACCCGACGACGCCGGTGCAGGGCGCGAAGCGCGACGACACGACGGATGTGTTCATCCCGTACTACGGGCTGGTCAATTCGCAGCGGTTGCCGTCGTTCAACCAGCTGGACATCCGCGTGGACAAGAACATCGTCTTCGACACGTGGAACCTGGACGTCTACCTGGACCTGACGAACGCCTACAACAACCAGTCGGTTGAGGGCGTGGCCTACAACTACAACTATTCAGAGCGCGAGTTCTTCAAGGGCCTGCCCATCCTGCCCGTGCTCGGTCTGAAGGGAGCCTTCTGACGCCATGCGCACGCCCGTCCTCTTGTGTGCCATTGCCTTGCTGGGGTTGAGCGCGTGCGGTGGCGCCGACTTCGATGCGCAGAGTGAGATTCGCAGCGTGCGGGTGCTGGCCATCAAGGCGGAGCCGCCGGAGCTGGCGTTGGACCCCAACGCCTCCACGCTGCCGCCGCCGGTGACGTTCACCGCGCTGGCGGTGACGCCGGACGCGCGGCCGGTGACGGTGACGTACGCGCTGTGCCGGGCGGACGTGAACCCCTACGGGGACACGGCGTGTCCGGGGGACAGCGGGGTGGCGCTGCCAAACGGAGTGCTGTCGCTGAGCGACCCGGCGGTGCAGGCGCTGCTCATCGAGTCGTTCCAGAAGGCCACGGGCAACACGGGGGGCGGGGACGGCGGCACGTTCGACTTCAACGACCCGGCGGTGCAGGAGGCGCTGCGGGTGGGGCTGCCGCTGTTCGTGGGCTACGAGGCGACGGATGGCAGCGGGACGCCGGAGGGGGTGGAGCGGGGCGTGCGGCGCATCACGCTGCGTTCGACGGACGCGCCCAACCAGAACCCGGTGATGCAGGACGTGCTGTGGAACGACGCGCCGCTGGTGGGGCCGCTGCCGCTGGACACGGAGGTGACGTTCACGCCGGTGCTGGGCGAAGGCAGCGAGGAGGCCTACGCCACGGAGGACGGGACGAAGACGGAGCAGGTCTTCTACAGCTGGTTCGCGACAGGCGAGGGCGAGGTGGGCGCGTTCCGTTCGCTGGAGCCGGTGGACGGCAAGCCCGGCGACCCGACGACGACGTACACGACGGCCGCGACCCCCGAGCGCATCACCGTCTGGGTGGTGGCCCGCGACGGCCGCGGCGGCACGGACTGGACGACGCGCACGGTGGACGTGGGGCTCTGAGGGCGCTCACGGAATGTTCGTCGGGTCGCTGTCGAAGAGCGCGTCGAACAGGGTGGTCTGGGGTGGACGCGTCCACTCCACGGCGACGGGGACGGGAAGGGCCGCGACTTCGGGCGGGAGCGCCGTGACGTGGAAATGGGCCTCGAGTTCCCGGGCGATGATGCGCGCGGTGTCGCTCATGGCCACGGGCAGGGGCGGCAGGTGCAGGTGGGCCTTGCCGCGCTTGCGTCCCTCATAGTCGAACGTAATTCCATACACCGTGTAGACCGGCGCCAGGATGCTCAGGCAGCCCACGAGTACCCAGGGCACGGGCTGCATGGGGATTCCCTTCGCGGGATAAACCGCGCAGCGCAAGGAGGCCTGGGAGGTCGTGCTGGCTTCCGCCAGGGTGAAGTCTGGAAGACGCATGCCCAGCTGCCTCCGGAAGTCATCCCAGCGCTCGTTCTCCTGTAGCACCTGCGCCCAACGCTCTCGGCGACGCTTGAGCTCAGGATGGGCGTCGTCCAGGGACTCCTCGTACGAAGCAGGCCAGTAGTGGCGAACGAGGGTCAGCAGTTCATTCGTGCTGGGTGGCATGGCGCGAGGGCTCCAGCGTCAGAGGTTCACGTTCCCGAACAGCACCGGAGGCGCCCGCTCATCGCATTGCGCCCTGAATCGGGCTCCGGCAAGGGACGCCTCGAAGGTCCTTCGCAGCTGCGCCTTCATCAACTCACAAAGCACTCCGAGCGGCGAGTCGGGGGTGGCGGAGCTGAAGACCGCCTGGGAGGCCTCGTTGATACGGTCCGCCGCGATGCGCTGAGCCAGCGGTAGGGTGATGACGCCTTCATGGGTTCGCAGGGGCGTTTCAACGCCGAACCTGCACAGCACGGACTCGCTTGTGTTGGCGCGGGTAATCCGGATGTGGATGCAGGCGGAGCGCTGACCGCCTTCTTCCCCTGGAGTTGCTTCCCGGAGCGTCACGAAGCGGATCTGCCTCGGAAGGATCCGCCCCGTGACGACCGTCCGGTCCGTGGGCCCGACACATGCCGTGGACAGGGACAGCACGACCGCGGCCTGAAGCCACCGTCGCCGTACCGCCTGTCCCGCCATGGTTCACCCCGTCAGCCACGCGGACGCGCGGTCCAGGCTCTCCGCCACGGAGGTGAAGGCGTCCGCCGTGCGCACGCGCTCCTCTCCGAAGCGCTTCACGTACAGCTCCCGCACCGCCGGAATCTGCGACGAACCTCCCGTCAGGAAGACCGCGTCAATGTCCCTGGCCTCCGGGTGCTTCGCCAACAGCCCTTCCGTGCACTGCGACAGTTCATCCAGCAACGTGCGGCTCGCCGTCTCGAACTCCCCGGACGCCTGTGGAGACACCTTCATTGGCGTGGACACCGGCGCGTGCTACGCGGTCAGCCTGGACGGCCGGATCCTGCGGCGCAGTGTGGGAACGGAGCCGAATGCCCTCCCGATGCCTTCAGAAGTTGATGCAGGACTTCTGGAAGGGCTCCCGGCGGTGCCGGGGCCCTGTAGTCGGCTTCACTCGTCCTCACGCATCACGGAATGTTCGTCGGGTCGCTGTCGAAGAGCGCGTCGAACAGGGTGGTCCTGGGCGGCTGGGTCCAGTCGACGATGACCGGAACAGGGGTCGCGGCCACCTCTCGGGGCAGCTCGGTGACGTGGAAGCGGGCCTCCAGCTCCCGGGCGACGACGCGTGCCGTTTCCTGCATGGCTCCGGGCAGCGGCGTCAGGTGAAGCCGGGCCGCACGGCGCTTGCGCCCCTCGTATTCGAACGTGATGCCGTACACGGTGAAGACCGGGGCCAGGACGCTCATGCAGCCCACGACCGCCCAGGGGATGGGCGGCATGGGAACGCCCTTCGCGGGATAGACGATGCAGCGGAAGCTGCACCGCGTGGGGCCCGTGCCGTCTCCTACCGACCCTTCTGGAAACAGCGTCCGCAGCTGGCCGAGAAACCCACGCCATGGGCCCAGGTCTTGAAGCGCCTCGTCGAAGCGTTTGAAGAGTCGGGTCAGTTCGGGACCGGGCTCATCCGCGTCGGAGACCGACGCAGGCCAATAGTGCCTGGCGATGGCCAACAGTTGCTCCGTGCTGGGAGGCATGGCGCTCAGGCTCCGGCATCAAAGGTTGAAATCACCGAACTGCACGGGGAGGGCCCGCTTGTGACACTCGGACGGGACCTTCGAGCCTGAGATGGACGCAGGGACAGTCGTTCGCAACGTGGCCTTCAACGACTCGCAGAGCATTCCCAGGGGGGACTCCAACGTGGCGGCGCTGAAGATGGCTTGCGTGGCCTCGTTGATTCGGTCCGCCGTGATTCGCTGGGCCAGTGGCGTGGAAACGGGGCCCTCGAAGCTGTGAAAGGGCGTTTCAATTCCGAACCTGCACAGGATGGATTCACCGGTGTTGTCCCGGGAGATCCGGATGTGGATGCAGGCTGCCCGCCAGCCACCGGCCTCGCCTGGCTCCGGTTCGACGATGGTCACGAAGCGGATCTGTCTCGGAAGGATCCGCCCCGTGACCACGGTCCGGTCCGTGGGCCCGACACATGCCGTGGACAGTGACAGCACGACCGCGGCCTGAAGCCACCGTCGCCGTGCCGCCTGTCCCGCCATGGTTCACCCCGTCAGCCACGCGGACGCGCGGCCCAGGCCCTCCGCCACGGAGGTGAAGGCGTCCGCCGTACGCACGCGCTCCTCTCCGAAGCGCTTCACGTACAGCTCCCGCACCGCCGGAATCTGCGACGAACCTCCCGTCAGGAAGACCGCGTCAATGTCCCTGGCCTCCGGGTGCTTCGCCAACAGCCCTTCCGTGCACTGCGACAGTTCATCCAGCAACGTGCGGCTCGCCGTCTCGAACTCCCCGCGCGTCATCGGCTCGTGCAGGTGGATGCGCGCCTCGTCGAAGTCGATGGTCGCCTGCTCCTCGCTGGACAGCTTCACCTTCGCCGCTTCAATCGACCGGAACAGCCGGTAGCCCAGGTTGTCCATCACCAGGTCGTAGAGCGCCTGGATCTCCGCCGGGTGGTCGCTCGTGTCGAGCATCACCTCCAGCAGCTCCTGCGTGGACTTCTCCCGGATGAAGGACATCTCGTGCCAGTTGAGCAGCTTCGCCAGCACGTGCTGCGGAATGGGCAGCCGCTTGTGGCTGAAGCCCTTCACCTTGTACGTGGACCCCGCCCCGAAGCGCGGCAACAGCTTGTGCCGCATGATCTCCGCGTCGAAGCGGTCACCACCGATGCGCACACCCGTGGAGCCCACCACGTCCGGCCGCCGGTCCAGGTTCCCCCTGCGCGACGGGCCCAGCCGCATCAGCGTCAGGTCCGTCGTGCCGGCGCCGAAGTCCGCCACCAGCACCAGTTCGTCCTTCTCAAGCCGCGCCTCGTACGCGAGCGCCGCCGCGATGGGCTCAATCAGGAACTGCACGTGCGTGAAGCCCGCCAGCTCCGCCGCCTTGCGAAGACGCTTCTCCGCCAGCGCGTCCGCCTCCGCATCCGGAGTGAAGACCGCGGGCCGGCCCAGCACCACCGCGTCCGGCGCCTCGCCCAGGTGGGCTCCCGCCGCCTCGCGCACGCGGCGCAGGAGGATGGCCACCAGGTCCTCGATGGTGAACGTGCGGCCCTTCACCTGCGTCGCCCGGAAGGACGAGCTGTGCAGGAAGGACTTCACGGACTGGATGAACCGGCCGTTGTTGTCCTCCAGGTAGCGCTGGATGGCGTCCGCGCCCGTGAAGACCTCCCGCTCGTCCTCCGCGAAGAAGAGCACGGAGCGGAACAGCCGGGGCTCCGGGGTGTGAGGCTGCAGCGGCAGCACGGTGCCGTCCGGCAGGGCCAGGGCGGTATTGCTGGTTCCGAAGTCGAGTCCGCAGGCGCGCATGGGGGGGCGCCCCTTATCGCCATTCTTCCGGACGCGGTAGCCCCAAAGTGAGCGCCTGCCGCAGGGCGGGCGGACGGGCGGGCGCTCGCGGTGCCATGGCTTGGCGCCTCGCGAGCCCTCGCCATCTTTGCCCTGTCATCCCTTTGACAGGAGAACCCCATGAAATCGCGCGCAGCATGGCTGGGTGCCGGAGTCGCCGCACTGCTGGTGGGCACCACCGCCTGCCAGGACCAGGACCGCTCTCGCCAGGACAAGGCGGAGAACACCCCCGAACATCAGGTAGAGCAGGCCCAGGCCCAGTCGGAGAAGGCCTTCGACGACGCGCGCGACGCGCAGAAGCAGGCCTCCAGCGAGCAGCGCGAGGCCGCCCGCGCCCAGGAGGACGTGCAGCGCAAGCAGCAGGAGCTCCAGGAGGCCCAGGCCAAGGCCCAGAAGGAGGCCCAGGAGGCCCAGTCCACCCAGCAGCAGGCCCAGGCGCGCACCCAGCAGGCCCAGTCCGTGGCCCAGCAGGCCCAGGCCAGCGCGCTGGAGGCCCAGCGCCGGGCGCAGCAGAACTTCGCCACCCAGCAGCAGCAGGCCTCCAACGAGAGCGCTTCCGCGAACCAGCAGCTCGCCCAGCAGAGCGCCCAGCAGCAGCAGGCCGCGAACCAGAACGCCGCCACGCAGCAGGCCGCCATCGCCCGGAACTCGCAGGCCGCCCCCGCCCAGAACACCCAGGCCGTGCAGCAGGAGCAGCAGATCTCCGGTGACGTGCTGAGCGCCAGCGCCCAGGAGGTGCTGGTGAGCCAGGCCGGCGAGCCGCAGCTGCGCCTGAAGGTGGGCCCCAGCACGCAGGTGCAGGTGGACGGCCGGGCCGCGAGCGCGGCGGACATCCAGGAGGGCGCGCAGGTCCGGGCCTCCTACCGCACGGACGCGAGCAGCGGCGAGCCGCAGGCCCTGCGCATCGACGCCACGTCCCGCGCGCAGCCGGCCACGCCCGCAGCGCCGGAGAGCGGCGAGTCCTCGCCCGGCGTGCCCCGCTAGCCCCTGACGCCGGACATGCCACGGCCCCGTGCCTTCGCGCTTCCCAACGCGAGGGTCCGGGGCCGTGAACTGTCGCAGCCTTGAAGGCGTTGCCTCTTACCGCGTTACGCGGCCAGCTCGGCCTGGTCCAGGCCGGCCTCGGCCATCAGGTTCGCCAGCTCCGCCTTCAGCTTGTCCTTGGCGCGGATCTCCAGCTGGCGGGCGCGCTCGCGGGAGAAGCCGAAGTGCTCGCCCAGCTCGCTCAGGGTCATCTCGGAGTCGCTCATCACGCGCTGCTCGATGATGAAGCGCTCGCGCGGATCCAGGCGCATCAGCGCGCGCTGCACCAGCGTGCGGGTGAGGCCCGCCTGCTGCCGGTCGGCGACCTCGTCCGCGTGGGAGGCGGCCTCCGACTCCACGAAGTCCAGGTGCGTGGCGTCGCCGTCCTCGCCCACCGGCGCGTCCAGGGACAGGTCCCGGCCGCCCATGCGCTGCTCCATCTCACGCACTTCCGCGGGCTTCACGTTCAGCTTCTTGGCGATCTCATCCGCGTTGACGATGTGGCCACCCTCGCCAGCGCCCAGCTTCTCCAGCTCGCGGCGCGTGCGGGCCAGGCTGAAGAACAGCCGGCGCTGCGCCTGCGTGGTGCCCAGCTTCACCAGGCTCCAGTTGCGGAGCACGTAGTTCTGGATGTACGCGCGGATCCACCACACCGCGTAGGAGATGAGGCGGATGCCCTTCTCCGGGTCGAACTTCTGCACCGCCTTCATCAGGCCGATGTTCGCCTCCTGGATGAGGTCGGACATCTTCAGGCCGTAGGAGCGGTACTCGTAGGCGACCTTCACCACGAAGCGCAGGTTGCTCGTCACCAGCCGGTGGCCCGCCGACAGGTCGCCCGCGCGGAAGGCGCGCGACAGCGACTGCTCGTCCTGCGGGTTGAGCAGCGGGTACTGGTTGATCTCCGAGAGGTACGTGGAGAGCGAGTCAGCGGAAGAGAAGGAGCTGGAGGCTTGCATGGGGGTCTCTCGGGGAAGAGGGCGGGGTGTGTGACCGCCGTTTGCTGCGACGGGGAGACCTTTAGCAACGCACGGGCCAATGCCAGCCGACGGGCAACCTCAATGATTCCAGGCCGTTGCGCGAAAGAGCTTCAATGCTTAGGGCGGAACCCGGCAGTTTTTACAGCGGGGGGTTCCGACACTTCTTCCGGGTGCCCTGAAGGGAGGGTTGCCTGCCCTCCGACCCGGGCACAGGGCGGATCACATCCAGCAGGGATGTAGGAACGCCCCGGCCCCCACACCAGGGGACCAGGGCGGCGGGTGTGCGGAAGTGGAAGCCGCCGTCAGGGCGTGACGGGCTGGGAGACGTAGCCCACGTCCACGGAGCGGATCTCCGGCAGGCAGGTGGGGTTCGCCCCCTGCGTCACCTGGGGACGGGACGGTCCAGGGTCTATCAGAGCGACCTGACAGGAGAAGCGCCTCCGGGTGCGTCAGGTCAATGCCTTGCGCAGCCGTTTGGGAATGGCCTCCGCGTGCCAGCGCTGCACCTCGCGGGCGATTTCCGCAGAGCGCTCCGCGCGCTCGTCCCGGGCCTGGGGCAGCAGCTTTCGCGCGGCCTTTCGCTGGCCGGGCGGGGCCTCCGCGGCGGCGCGCTCGAAGAGCTCCAGGCGCACGTCCGCGTCGTGCAGCTCTCCCAGGCCGTCCTGCAGGGGCACCAGGACCTCCAGCAGCGCGCCCACGGTGCGGCGGAAGGCGGGCTGGAAGATCTCCAATTCGTAGCGCAGCTTCTTCAGGTCCTTGCGCAGGGCGTGCGCGGACGCGGCGTCGGGCGCGTCCGCGTAGCGCTCCAGGCGCTTCTCCACGCGGCGCAGGCGCTGGCGCAGGTGGCTTCGCACGCGCTTGCCGGCGAAGCGGTGGGTGTCCTCCAGCGAGTCCAGCTTCTTCAAGAGGCGCGGCACGGTGCGCTCCGTCCAGCGCTCCAGCTCCGCGCGCAGTGTCTTCTCCTTGTCCTTCAGGCCGGACAGGTGGGACTGGCGCAGGTCCTTCAGGGCCTTGCCCGCGTCCTTCGTGTCCTTCGCGGCGGTGTCCAGCCACTTGTCCTGGACGTGCAGGTCCCTCACGTCGCCCAGCGCGTCCTGGAGGCGCTTCACGTCCGCCTCCAGCCGGGCGAGCTTGCCGGTGGCCTGGAACACCTGGAGCGCGGCGCGCAGGCGGCGGGTGGCCACGCGCATGTCGTGCACGCCGTCCTCGTCCAGCTCTCCGTCCAGCTGGCTCTCCGGATGGCGCACGTCGGCGAGCCGGCCGGCGAGGATGCGGCGGGCGGCGTCGCCCAGCGCGGTGTCGGGGCCCAGGCCCCGGATGGGAGTAGGAGGGGGCATGGCGCGTCAGTCCTCCTTGAGGGTGTACTGCTGGACCATGTGCTCGGCGGCGTCCGGGCCGCCCCAGCCGAGGATGCGCGCGTCCTTGTCCGCGAAGTGCACCACCGCGAGGAAGAAGTGCTCCAGCTCCTCGCGCTCGCGCTGGGACAGGTCCTGATAGGAATTGAGGTGGTCCGAACGGATGGCGTTCACCGGCACGAGCAGCAGGCGGTCATTGCGCTCGCGCTCGCCCTCCTTCCCATTCTTCTTCTTCTGGTCCACCTGGAGCACGCCCAGCGCCCGGCAGGGCAGCACCACGCCGGGCCAGGTGGGCACGTCCCAGTACACCAGCGCGTCCAGCGGGTCCCCGTCCGGGCCCTTCGTGCTGGGGATGAAGCCCCAGTCGAACGGGTAGCGGAAGCCGCGCGTGAGCGGCCGGGACAGCGTGAAGGCCTGGAGCTTCGAGTCGTATTTGAGCTTCACCGTCGAACCGCGGGGCGATTCGACGACGACGTGCAACGCATCCTGTTCGCCGCGCAGGGGCAGGCGGGTGAAGTCGGTGGCCATGGACCCTCAGGCTGGGGTCGCCCTTCCGCCTCCGGCAAGTGCCCCCCTGGACCGGAGTTTCACTCGCCAACCCTGGCCCGGGCTCCCGTCAGGGCTGGGAGCCCAGGATGTACAGCGCGACGGTCAGGACCGTGCCCAGTCCCGTGAGGATGAGGCTGGCGATGGCCTTGCGCTGGTCGCGCTGGGACCCGCCCTCGCGCCGGGCCTTCACCAGGTTCACGATGTTGAGCACCAGCGACACGGGCTGGACGATGAAGCAGAAGGGGATGAGCGACACGAGCCCCAACTGCAGGCCCACGTTCGGCGCCGTGAAGAAGGACTCCGGGGCCTTCTTGATGGAGCGGGCTCGCAGCTCCCAGCAGCCCGGGCACAGCGGCGAGGCCTGTTCGCGGGTGCGGTTCTCACACCGGGGGCACATGAACGCGCCGCAGCGGGGGCACACGCCACTCGCGACGATATCGTCGTGCCGCGCGCAGATGGCGCGGACCGGAGTGCCCTCCGCGTCCTGTCCGTCCTCGGCCCACGCCGCGGGACGCAGCCCGGCCACGAAGTAATCCATGATGGTCCGCGCGGCGTCGGCGTTGGGAATGGCGAGCGCGATGGCGTCCTTGTCGATGCGCAGCACCTGCGGTCCCCGGCCGCGCGCGAAGAAGATCCAGGTCAGCAACGGGACGGCCACGCCCAGCGCGAGGACGACCAGGCCCAGCGGCAGGGGCTCCTCGGCCACCAGCAGGGCAATCGCCGTGACGAGCAGCGCCAACGCGGTCACGGCCGAGATACTGGTGAGGATCTGCCCGCGCCTCCACCGGCTCCATGCCTCTTCCGTGAAGGGCAGGGTCCCCTTCACCCGCTTCGTCATCGCGGACGCGACGATGATGGCGATGAGCACGTTGAGGAGGAACAGGAAGCCAATCCAGCGCGGATACCAGGAGAACTTCACCGGCTTGAAGACCACGCCCTGCCGCTCCCCGGTGACGACGCAGACCGGTGGCAGGTCGAACTCGTTCAGCTCCCCCGAAGGGACGTCAATCTGATGCATCGCGGAGGACTTGTAGTCCACCGCATGCAATGACTTCCAGTCACTGCCCGCTAATGCAGGGGCCGGCCCAGGGGCAGCGCTGACTCACGACGCGCCACCAGCTTCCGCGTCGCGCGGGCCGCGGCCAGGCCTCCCAGCGTGTACCAGGCCACGGTGAGCAGCGACGTGGACGGGCGGGCCTGCGAGGGTGCCCGGCCCAGCCCCAGCTTCGGGGGGAGCACCACCGCGCCCAGGCCGGCGAGCAGGCCCAGCATCGCGCCGCGCAAGTAGGGACGCTTGGGGCGTCCCAGCGCCACCAGCGAGAAGAAGAGGCCGTTGGACAGCAGGTCTCCCGCCAATGTCTGACGGTGCAGTTGACGCCCCTTCGCGGGCTCGCCACCGAAGAAGCGGATGCCCTTCTCCAGGGAGCGCATGCCCAGCACGTCCATGCGCGGCGGATGCTTCAACACACGCCGGGCGCTCTCGTGCACCAGTGTCAGCGCGGCGGCGCCGACGAGGCCGGGACCCAGGGCACGGAACACGATGCGAGGCGGAGCGGGAGGTTCAATCATGCCTTCCAAGCTAGGCACCGCACCGCCGGGATTCCTTCCCGCGTGCGCCTGCCCGCCTGCCCCCCTGTCCGGCGACCCGTTGTGCCCGTGCGTCAGGAGCTGCAGCTGACCACGAGGTGCCGTCCCCACGTGGGCGGGGCTTCCGCGTAGGCCTCCTGGCCAGGATGTTCGTCGAAGGGCGCGGACACCAGCGCGAGCACACGGTCCACCTCCGAGAAGTCCCCCGCCTGCGCGCGGGCGATGGCCTGCTGCGCCACCCAGTTGCGCAGGACGTACTTGGGATTCACGCGGTCCAGGCGCGCCTGGCGTTCGCCGTCCACGCTGCCTTCCGCCTCCAACCGCTCGCGGTAGCGCACGGCCCACGCGTCGAAGCCCTCCGGCGGCAGGAAGTGGTCGCGCAAGGCGTCGTTGCGCGCGCCCTCGCTGGAGTCGAACCGGTTCAGCGCGCGGAAGAAGCGCGTGTAGTCCACGTGCGAGCCGGCCATCAGCCCGAACAGCTCCTGCACGAGCTCACGGTCCTCGTCGCGCGCCTCCATCAGGCCCAGCTTCTCCCGCATGCGCGTGAGGAAGTGGCGGGCGAAGAGGGACTGGAAGAGCGTCAACGTGGCGCGCGCTTCGTCCTCGGTGATGAGCGTGAGCAGTGCTTCACCCAGACAGGCCAGGTTCCACAGCGCGACGCGGGGCTGCTGGTCGAACGCGTAGCGGCCCTGGGGGTCGGAGTGGTTGCAGATGAAGCCGGGGTCGAAGTCGTCCAGGAACCCGTAGGGCCCGTAGTCCAGCGTGAGCCCCAGGATGGACATGTTGTCGGTGTTCATCACGCCGTGCGCGAAGCCCACCGCCTGCCACCGCGCCACGAGCTGCGCGGTGCGCTCCACCACCTCCGCGAAGAAGCGCGCGTATCTGCCCTCCTGGCCCACGAACTGCGGGAAGTGCCCCGCGATGACGTGGTCCGCGAGCGTGGCCACGTGGCCCGGCTGCTCCGTGTGGTGGAAGTACTCGAAGGTGCCGAAGCGCACGTGCGACGGGGCCAGGCGCACCAGCATGGCGCCGGTCTCCACGTCCTCGCGGTACACCGGCGTACTGCTGCCCAGGATGCACAGGGCGCGGGTGGTGGGGATGCCCAGCGCGTGCAGGGCCTCGCCGGCCAGGTACTCGCGCACGGTGGAGCGCAGCACCGCTCTTCCGTCACCGCCGCGCGAGAAGGGCGTGGGACCGCCGCCCTTCAGGTGCAGGTCCCACTTGCCGCCGTCCGGAGCGCGCACCTCGCCCAGGAGCAGCGCGCGGCCGTCCCCCAGGCGCGGCACGTACACGCCGAACTGGTGCCCGGCGTAGACCATGGCCAGCGGCTCCATGCCGGGCAGCGGCGTGGCTCCGCCGAACACGCGCGCGAACTCCGGGCGCGCGGCTTCTTCCGCGTCCAACCCCAGCAGCCGCAGGGCCGCGGGGTTCACGCTCACCACGCGCGCGTCCGGGAAGGGCGCGGGGGCCACTCGGG
>NZ_RAVW01000400.1 GCF_003611585.1 Corallococcus exercitus
CGGGTGGGGCCTTCGGGGGAGCCCGTGCTGCTGCTGGAGCAGAACCGCGCGCTATGGGATCAGCTCCTCATCCGCCGGGGGCTCGCGGCGCTGGAGCGAGCGGAGAAGGCGGGCGCGGCGGGGCCCTACGTGTTGCAGGCCGCCATCGCCGCGTGCCACGCGCGGGCGCGCACGCCGGAGCAGACGGACTGGCAGCGCATCGCGGCGCTCTACGCCGTGCTCGCGCGGCTCACGCCGTCGCCGGTGGTGGAGTTGAACCGCGCTGTCGCCCTGTCCATGGCGTTCGGTCCCGCGGTGGGGTTGGAGCTGGTGGATCAGCTCGTGGCCGAGCCGTCGCTCAAGCACTACCACCTGCTGCCCGCCGTGCGCGGCGACCTGCTCCAGAAGCTGGGGCGGCTCAAGGAGGCGCGGGCGGAGTTCGAGCGGGCGGCGTCGCTCACGCGCAACGCGAAGGAACAGGCGCTGCTGCGCTCGCGTGCCGCCGCGTGCGCGGGTGAGAAGCCGTCGTAACGGAGAGCGGCGGGCATCCGTGAAGCATGCCCGCCGTCCCTTCCCGTCACGCGCTCAGGGGCGCGGTGACAGCTCCAGGTTGTCGAAGTTCGTGTCCCAGCCGTTGGACGTCGTCAGGGTGAAGACCGTGCAGGGCGCCGTCCAGCTCGGCACCACGTGTGTCACCTCGCCCGCCGTCAGGGGGAAGGTGAGGGTGGGCAGGTCGATGCAGCTCAGGGTGAGCGTGGCGCCGCTGTCCCACGTGAAGGCATCCAGGCCCAGGACGCGCCGCTGGCCGAAGATGGACAGACTGGCCTGGGTGAGGCCACCGCCGTTGAACGACACGCTCTTCGTGTTGAACCCGCCCCAGGGCGACGCGATGTACCAGCGGTTGAGGCCGAAGTGGATGGGGCCGTGCGGGCCGTTGAAGGTCTCGTCCTGACCGGGGAAGCTGTCGAAGGTGACGAGGTTGGTGGACGGGCCCACCGGGATGGCCAGCGCGTGGGTGTTGTTGCCCGGCGTGGCGTCCGTCTGCGAGGACGCGACCGTCGCCTGGCTGGTGAACGTCCCGGTGCTGAAGGGGATGGCCTGCACGTTGATGGTGAAGCTCGCGCCCGGCGCCAGGCTGGAGGCGTCACAGTGCAGGTCGGTGCCGAACGAGCAGCCACCGCCGCTGACCGGCGGCGGCGTCGCCGAGTAGAAGAAGTAGCTCAGGCCGGTGGGAACCGGGACGTCGAGCGTGACGTTGGTGGCGGTCGTCGTGCCCTGGTTCGTCACGGTGATGTCGTAGAAGAGGACGTCACCGTTGGCGCCCGTGCCATCCGGGAACGCCTGCGTCACGGTCAGGTCCGCCGTCGCGGGGCCGCCGGGCGTCGAGGGGACGAACGTCACGTCCACCCAGAAGTTGGTGTTGAGCCACGCCTCCGTGGGGAACGCGCTGCCGTTGAGGTTGCGCACGCCGTTGCCGCTGGCCGCCACGGTGGAGGGTGCGTGCAGCGGGGGCACGTCCACGCCCGCGGTGTTGAAGTAGTACGGGGTGATGGCGTAGCGCCCGCCGGTGGCGAAGTACGACACGACGTAGGTCGTGTTGGCGGCCAGGCTCACCGGCGTGGCGAAGGACAGCTCGCGCCAGCCGAAGCCCGTCTCGGCGGGCGTCGTCTCCGTGGTGGCCAGCAGCGTGCCGGTGGCGCTCCACAGGTGGCCCACGTGCGGGCCGGTGTCGGTGCTGCCCTTGTAGTAGCGGACCTTGGTCACCGTGCCCGCCACGTCGGTGCGGAACTTCACGCCGACCTCCGTGGGGGTGGCGTCGGCGTTCTCGTACTGCGGGTCGCCCGTCACGCTGTTCCACAGGCTGCACGGGTTGCAGGCGGTGTTGGCGAGCGTGGTGGCGGTGACGGCCGTGGAGGCCACGCTGACGTTGCCGGCGGCGTCACGGCCGCGCACGGTGTACGTGTACGCGGTGGAGGGCGTCAGGCCGGTGTCACGGTAGCGCGTGGTGGTGCCGGGCAGCTCCGCGATGAGCTGGCTGCCCCGGTACACCAGGTGCCAGCGGGCGTTGCCCTGCGTCTCACCCGAGCCGTCCACGGACGCGTACCAGGTCAGGTCGATGGCGGTGGACGAGTTGGGCAGGGCGGTGACGTTGGTGGGCGCGCGCGGGGGCGTGACGTCGTTGGCCTGGAAGGCCACGTCCACCCAGTAGTTGCTCGCGTTGAACGTGTTGGTCGGGAAGCCGCTGGTGCTGCCATAGCGGTAGAGGCCGTTGGTGGTGGCCTCGGCGTGCAGGGGCGGCGCATCCAGCGCGGACGCGAAGCCGTTGCCCGTCACCGCGTAGTGCCCGGCGGGCGCGAAATACGAGACGACGTAGTTCGTGTCCGCCGCGATGGTGACCGGCGAGGCGAAGCGCGCCTCCTGCCAGCCGGAGGCCGACTCGTTCTGGAAGGTGACGCTGGCCAGCAGCGTGCCGGACGCCGTCCACAGGCTGCCGGTGTGCGTGCCCGTGTTGCCCGCGCCCTTGTAGAAGCGCACGCCCATGATCCGCCCCGGCGCGTCGCTGCGGAAGCGCACCCCCAGCTCCACCGCGCCGCTGTCATCCACGGCGGCCACGGCCGGAAGCGCGGTGGTGCCCAGGAGCGACCGCTCACCGGTCAGCAGCGGCTGCGCGGCCTCCGAGGTCTCCTGTGTCTCCGGAGTGGGCGATTCAGCGGGAGCACAGCCCGTCTGAATCCAGGTGAAACCCAATACGAACGTCGTGACCCATCGTGATGCATGTCGAAGCAAGTCGAACTCCTTGTCTGTGAAACCCGACGTGGCTTCGCATGCTGTCAACCTGAAATACAGTTATTCCATGGCTAGTTGACATTTCTCGCATGGCTGACGGCAAAGGTCAGGGCGCTGGGGACAATTCCGCCAGGAATTGAAACAGCGCTGTTTGCTCATGAGGTCGGATCAGCAGCCACGTGTGGCCCTGGCCGGGAACCTCACGCACGTCCAGTCTCAGTCCGGCCGTACGCCAGGCTTCGCGCGCCGTCCGCCACAGGGGCGCGCTGCCATCCATTTCGCCGATGAACGACAGGATGGGCACTCGCGCGTGCGCGGAGGTCCGGGGTGGGGTGTGTTCATCGCCGCGCGACAGGCGTGGGGCGCCAGCGATCAGGACCAAGGCCCGGAAGGCTTCGGGACGTGCCGCCCACAGCTCGAGCGCCATCTGCGCGCCCGCGCTGAAGCCCAGCAGCACCGGCCGTTCCGCATCCACGCCGGGGACACGTGCCACCTCCGGCAGCGTGCCGAGCATCATCCGGTTGGCGTCCGTGCCACTCCATCCTTCCGCGTGCTCGCGGGGGAACGTCAGCAGCGCGAAGCCCTGAGCCGCGAATGCATCGGCCAGGGGCTCCACCAGCGTCAGGCCATCCGAGCCCGTCGGATGCAGCCACACCACCAGGCGGTGCGCATGTTGCGGGGAGGCCTGTCCGGAGACGAAGAGGCGGTAGGGCAGGCCGTTCGCGGGAGCGCCCGTTCGCGTCGGAGTGGCCGTGTCCATGGACGTGCGGGTCACGGGCGGCGTGGAGGCGCACGCGGTGGCCAGGGCCACGGCGAGGAGGGCGGGCAGGGCGGCTCGGTGTGGCTTCATTCCCGGGAGGCTGCCACGTCCCCGGCGGTGGGAGTGCCCGCCGGGTCAGGACGGCTTCAGCGCAGCAGCGCGCCCAGGACGTTCGCCAGGATGATCAGGAGGAGCGGTCCGAACATGAAGAGCAGGATCAGCCATGCGACGACCTTGCGCTTCCTTCCGCGTTGGACCTGGGCGCCCGCATCCTTGAGGTCGGCGCAGTCCTCGCAGAGCCCGGCGCTGGTTCCATCGCAGCGCTCGCACAGGAAGTTGCCGCACCGCTTGCAGGTCCGCGTGGCGCGCTCGCCGTGCACCGCGCAGTGGGCTTCCTCGGAGTCGGGATCCGGCGTCGCGGCGGTGCCGTTCCCGAGCGGCTCCTCCTGCGGCACGCTCTTGAGCAGCTCCCGGGCGCGCTCCAGCTCCCCGGACGGAACCAGCACCCGCACCTCGATGTAGGCCCCGGCCACGCCCAGCATGGACCGGTGCTGCTCGCCCTGGACGATGCACGGGATGCTGTTCGCTTCGAGGAGCGCCCGCAGGAGCGCGGCCTCCGAGGAATCACCGCAGGTGGTGAGCAGCTGGAAGTCGTGATCGGGGATTCCCAAACGGGGCTCCGGGAGGGCCCCCCTTGGGGGCCTGTAGGCGTCGGATGCACACGAGTCTCCGGCAGGACAGAGGCCTCGCGCAAACGGGCCGGATTCCCTCGGAGGACGGGTGTGCCTTCACGCATCGCGAAGGACCTTCCACTGCCTGACATCCGCCATGCGGTGGGCGGCCCTCGGGGGGTTGTGGGCCGGGGGCGCGTGCCTAGCTTGCCCGCGTCCATGACGAACGAACTGCACCCGACGGCGCGGCCTACGCGCGTGGCTCACGTGATGTATGGCCTGGAGATGGGCGGACTCGAACAGCTGGTGGTCCGGCTGTCCCAGCATGGCCGCGAGCGGGGCATCGAATCCGTGGTGCTGGCCCTGGGGCCGGACGGTCCGGTGCGCGAGCTGCTCCAGCGCGTCAACGTCCCCACGGTGTGGCTGGGAGGCCTGGCGGGCATGACGCCCACGGCCATCCGCCGGCTGGCCCAGGAGGTGGACGCCTTTGGCGCCGACGTGGTCCACGGCCACGACGTGGGGCCCTGGCTCAACGCCGTCGCCACCCGGACGCTGCGTCCGCGCACGCCCGTCCTGGGCACCTTCCACCAGACGGTCGAGCCGCAGGGCAAGCTGCGCCCCGCGGCCATGGCCGCCGCCATGTTCACCCAGTCCCTGGTCGCGTGCGGCAGTGAAGTGCGCGCCAGCCTGGAGCGCTGGAGCCCGAAGCTGCTGTCGAACGTGGTCACCATCGAGAACGGCGTGCCGCTGGAGGTCGCCACGGGCGAGGAGGCCCGCCGGGCCGCTCGGGAGCGCCTGGGCCTTCCGCAGGACGCCACCGTGGTGGGCTACCTGGGCCGCCTCTCCGAGGAGAAGGGCCCGGACCTGCTGGTGGACGCCTTCCTGCGCCACTTCGCGGACGCGAAGGACACGCACCTGGTGATGATCGGGCCGGGCCCGATGGAGGCCACGCTGCGCGCTCGCGCCGCCGCGTCCCCGCTGGCCGGACGGGTGCACTTCACGGGCGCGCTGCTGGAGGCAAGCAAGCTGCTGCCCGCGTTCGACGTCTACGTGCAGCCGTCCCGCCGTGAGGGCCGCTCGCTGTCGCTGCTGGAGGCGATGGCGGTGGGGCTGCCCACGGTGTCGCACGCCATCCCCGCCATCCGCGAGGTGCACCGCGATGGCGAGACGGCGCTCCTGGTGACGTCCGGGGACGTGGATGCGCTCGCCGGCGCGGTGAAGCGCCTGGCCCACGACGCGGAGCTGCGCTCGCGCCTGGGTGAGGCCGCGAAGCGCGAGGTGCAGCGCTATTCGCTGTCCACCATGGTGGACACGTACGCGAAGCTCTACCGGGGCGCCGCGGCTCGCGCCCAGGCGTGAGCGGCACGGGAGAACGACGGGTGCCGCACTCCACCATCCTCCATGTGCGCAGCACCTGCGGCCTGTACGGCGCGGAGCGGGCGTTGCTGTCGCTGGCCGCGTCCACGCCGTCGCCGTGGCGGGCGCAGGTGTGCAGCCTCGTTTCGCCCGGGCGGGTGGACGTGCTCTCGGGCGCGGCGCGGGAGCAGGGGTTGGATGCGCTGACGTTGGAGGTGCCCGGCCGCTTCAGCGCGATGGCCGTGGCCACGCTCGCCTCGGAGGTCCGCCGCCGGGGCGTGGGGCTGCTGCACGCGCATGACTACAAGTCGCTCACGCTGGGGGCCGCCGCGAGCGCGCTCGCCGGAGTGCCGCTGGTGGCCACGTACCATGGCGACACCGGCGCCACGCCCGCGCTGATCGCCTACGAAGGGCTGGCGCGCGTGCTGGGCAACTGCACGAGCGCGGTGGCGGCGGTGTCGCGCGAATTGACCGCGCGCCTGCGCCGCTACGTCCACCGCTCGCCGGTGGTCTACATCCCCAACGCGCTGCCGCTCGCGGACGCGTGCACGGAGGAGGAGCGCCTCCAGGCCCGCGAGGCCCTGGGGCTGGCGCCGGAGGGGGCCGTCATCGCGCTGGTGGGACGCCTGTCGGTGGAGAAGGGTCCGCAGGTGCTGCTGGACGCGATGCAGCGCCTGGCCCGGACGCCCGGCGCCACGGTGCCCACGCTGCTGCTGGTGGGCGATGGCCCGCTGCGCGAGTCGCTGGAGGCGCAGGCGCAGGGACTGCCGGTGCGCTTCCTGGGATTCCGCTCGGAGGTTCGCGGTGTGTACGCCGCGGCGGACGCGGTGGTGATGCCGTCCCTGAGGGAAGGCATGCCGCTGGTCGCGCTGGAGGCGATGGCGCTGGGACGGCCACTGGTGGCGTCCGGAGTCGGCGAGCTGCCCCACGTGCTGGGCACGGGGCGCGGGCTCGTGGTGCCGCCGGGAGACGCGGGCACGCTGGCCTCCGCGCTCGCGGGGCTGCTGGCGGCCCCCGGCTGGAGGGCGCGGATGGCGCAGGCCGCGCGTGAGTACGTCGTGGCCCACCACGCGCCGGAGCGGATGGCGAATCGCTACATCGAATCGCTCTACCTGCCCGCCCTGGTGGATCAGCCTCACGCCCAGGCCGCAGCCGGGTAGGGCCGGCAAGGCGCTGCACGGATGCCCCGGTGGCTTCCGGCTCTGCTCTGGCCCGGCGCGGCCCCAACCTGTCCGACAGTCGGACCAGTTGAAGCGGTCCGGATGGAGCGGACACCCTCCTGCCATGACTGGTCACGAACCTGTCCGACAGTCGGACCAGTTGGCGCGGGCGCCCTCCTTCCATGACTGGCCCAACCTGTCCGACAGTCGGACAGGTTGCCGCGGCCCGGATGGGGCGGAGGCCGTCCTGCCATGGCGAGTCCAACTGGTCCGACAGTCGGACCAGTTCGCGCAGGACGCCGCTGCAGGGGG
This sequence comes from Corallococcus exercitus, assembly GCF_003611585.1. GTDB lineage: Bacteria > Myxococcota > Myxococcia > Myxococcales > Myxococcaceae > Corallococcus > Corallococcus exercitus. The sequence goes on from NZ_RAVW01000400.1 coordinate 7,026, forward strand.
CTCTCGCGGGGTTCTTGCCTTCTCAGCCGCGGAGACGGATGCCGAGGCCGAAGGCTTCGGCGCGCGGTGGAGTTCCACCGCGCCCCGCCCAGGAAAGGCTCAGTTGGCTTCCGGCCTGGACGGCTTGTTCCCGGTGCCACCCACGGTCGACGCGTTCAGGTAGAGCTCGCCCAGGCCCGCCCCGATGCCGTCCCACGCGAAGGCCTCCGCCATGCGGCGGGCGTTCTTCGCGAGCCGGCTGCAGAGGTCCGGATCCCGGCGCAGCCGGCGCAGCGCGGCGGCGAACTCCTCGGGAGACTCCGCGAGAAGCACGTGCTGCCCCTCCACCACCGGCAACCCCTCCACCGCGAGGCGCGTGGCCACCACGGGCACGCCCGCCGCCGCGGCCTCCAGCACCTTGAGGCGCGTCCCACTGCCCGCGCGCAGCGGAATGGCCGTCGCCAGCGCACGCGCCAGGTACGGCGCCACCGACGGCACCGAGCCCGTCACCACCAGCCGCTCGTTCTCCAGGGCGCGCACGGACGCGGGAGGGCTGCGGCCCACCACCATCAGCTTGCCCGCCGACAGGTCCGACGACACCAGCGGCCACACCTCGCGCGCCAGCCGGAGCACCGCGTCCTCGTTGGGCCACCAGTCCATGGAGCCCACGAAGACCAGGTCATCACCCAGGGTCTCCCGGGGCGCGAAGTCCGGCAGCTTCACGCCGTTGGGCACCACCTGCACGTGCTTCGCTCCCAGGCCGCGAAGCTGCTGGGCGTCCACGTCCGAGCACGCCAGCACGGTGTCCGCCTGGCTCACGCACTCGCGCTCCAGCTGCTCCACCCGCTGGAACTGCCAGTTCAGGAACGGCCGCAGCAGCGGCGCGCTCAAGGGCGCCATGCGCGCCAGCACCTGGCTCTCCACGTTGTGCTCGTCGATGACCAGGTGCGCGGACGGGTTGAGCTGGCGCGCCAGCGGCAACAGCTGCGCCATGTGCAGGTGGTCGAAGTGGATGATGTCGAAGGGGCCGCGCTCCGTCAGCACCTTGCGCAGGGCGTCCCGCAGGCCCTGGCGCGCGAAGCGGACGTAGGTGAGCGGGGTGCCCCGCAGGAAGGCCTGGGTGCTGTGGAGCGTCTCCCGGGGTGCCACGCGCGGCAGGTCCACCAGGTGCAGCCTGGAGGCCGGCACGCCCCGCTCTCCCAGCCAGCGCGTGAAGCCCGCGGCGTCGTTGCCCGCCCGGTGCACCGCGAGCACGTCCAGCTCGAAGCGCGAGGCAAGGGCACGCACCAGCTCGAGCGTGCGCAGGGTGCCGCCCGTATCCGAAGGCAGCGGAACGTAGGGAAGGATGGCGAGAACGCGTCGCACGGTGAGAAACCAGACCTGCTCAGGAGACGGGTGGACCTGGGCCGCGTGCTCCTCACCGCGGCCACCGGCTTGGTAAGCACCTGCGCGCCACGGGCCCAGGGGCTCGCGGCGCTTTCCCATCAATGGACAACACATCGCGGATCCACGGCGCACCGGGATGCCGCACCGCGTCTTCCGAGCGACAGCGGGATTCCCGGGAGTCTTGACCCGGGTGGCACCCGGTGTGCGAGGGCCTCGAAAAGGCGCGCTGTTTCCGGCATGAGGACGCGGACGGCGCAACGACGGAGGAAGCCATGGGCCTTGAGCAGACGCAGGGGGCCGCGGCGCGCGAGCGCATCGCGCGGCTGCGACAGGTGATGCGGGAGCGCGGTGTGGCGGCGGTCTGGGTGCCGACGAGCGACCCGCACCTGTCCACCTACCTGCCGGGCCGCTGGAAGGGGCGGGAGTGGGCGTCTGGCTTCACCGGCTCCCTGGCGACGCTGGTGGTGACGGCGGAGTACGCGGGCCTGTGGGTGGACAGCCGCTACTGGGATCAGGCGGACGCCCAGCTGAAGGGCAGCGGCATCGCGACGGTGCGTACGACGAACGCGCCCGGGCAGTCGCACCTGGACTGGCTGGCCGCGAA
>NZ_RAVW01000401.1 GCF_003611585.1 Corallococcus exercitus
TGGGGAGGAAGCCCGCGAAGAAGGCCTGGTGCGCGGCGTAGGTGAAGCTCGCCGGGCTGTGCCGCTCCTCCCACCGGCCGCCGGGCAGCAGGGCGGCCAGGGTGGGGGTGCGGCCTGCTTCCAGCGTTTCGCGGGCCACGTCGTAGCGGAGCGTGTCCAGCGTGAGGAGGAGCAGGTCGTGCGTGCCGACCAGGGCGTTCAGGTCATGCATGCGGACCGGCGGGGCGGGGCGGGGACCTCATCGACGGGAGGTCCCCATACCCCGTCCGGGACGGCGGGACCACGGGCCCTGGGCCTTCAGGAAGAAGTTGCCTGAGGGTTTCCGGCCACCTCCACGCATCCCAAACCACCCGGGCCCACCTGGAAAGGACGCCCACGCCGCAAAAAGCACGCCCTGTTGCAACTGAGTGGCAAGGACTTGAAATACTGCCGTAATACGTATTACAGGTTTTTCTCATTTTGAAGGGAGTGCCCGAAATGCAGAACATGCGGAAGCGGTTCTCGACGTCTCGTGGTGGCTGGCGTCCGGTGACGGCGCTGGTGCTGGGCTGCACCCTCGCGGTTCCGGCCGGGGCGCTGGCAGTGGAGCGCACCCCTTCAGCTGCCACCCGGGCTCCGGCGGCGCCGGGCGCGGCGGTGGCGACGGCGCTCAAGGCGGGGGGCACGACCCTGGCGACGTCGGCGGGGCTGGTGTTCCACCAGACGGTGCGGCCGGTCAGCGCCCTGCGCACCCTGGACGTGGTGCAGGGCACCGGCGTGCAGCTGCACGTCTGGCGTGAGCGCCAGGCGGACGGCACGGAGCGCGCTTTCTCCGCGTACACGCGCGGCGGCACGGAGCTGCTGGGCAGCGTGCAGCAGGAGGAGTACCTCATCCGGCTGGCGGAGGCGTCGTTCGACCCGCTGGCGCGCACCGCGCCGCTGCTGGGCAACGCGCTGGTGGCGGACCGGGACAACACGCTGTCGCTGGTGCAGTTCCACGCCACGCCGCTGCCGGAGTACCGCGAAACCATCGAGAACGCGGGCGGCAAGGTGCTGCGCTTCCTGTCGGACCACACGTACCTGGTGGAGATGCCTTCGGAGGTCCGCGCGCGCGTGGCCCAGCTCCCCGCCGTGCGCTGGGTGGGGGACTACCACCCGGAATGGCGCCTGGAGCCGGTGCTGCGGGACGCGCTGCTCGGACGCGCGGCGGCGCTCGCGCCCCAGCGCTACTCCATCATGCTGGGCGAGCGCGGCGCCGCGCGGCAGGCCCGCGTGACGGCGCTGGTGGAGCGGCTGGGCGGCAAGGTGGACCTGGTGGAGCCGGGCGGTCTGCGCGTGGAGGCCACGCTCAACCAGGAGCAACTGGCGCAGCTGGTGCGCGCCAACGAGGTGCAGTTCATCGACCGCTGGGGTGGCCCTGGCGAGGTGGACATGGACATCGTGCGCGCGACGGGCGGCGCCAACTACATCGAGACGCTCAGGGGCTGGAACGGGCAGGGCGTGCGCGGTGAGGTCTTCGACACCGAGCTGCGCACCACCCACCGCGAGTGGCCCACCGCGCCCATCATCCACAGCGTGGGCACGTCCTCCGGTTCGCTGCACGGCACGAGCTGCTACAGCCACAACTTCGCCCAGGGCGTGGATCCGCTGGCCAAGGGCCTGCTGCCGGGCGGGCAGGGCATCTTCTTCCTCTACTCGGAGTCCACGCAGTTCGGCGGCACCAAGTCCCGCTACACGGCGAACCAGGAGCTGATCAACCCGAGCGGCCCCTACCGCGCGGTGTTCCAGACCTCCAGCGTGGGCAGCGCGCTGACGACGTCGTACACGACCCTCTCCGCGGAGGTGGACGACTACCTCTTCAAGGCGCCGCTGCTGAGCACGCAGTCGCAGAGCAACAGCGGCACGCGCAACTCGCGTCCGCAGGCGTGGGCGAAGAACATCGTCTCCGTGGGCGGCATCCGGCACTACAACACGCAGACCCGCACGGATGACAGCTGGTCCTCGGGCGCGAGCATCGGCCCGGCGGCGGACGGCCGCATCAAGCCGGACCTGGCCTTCTACTACGACAGCATCCGGGGCGCGTCCGGCTCCACGGACAGCAGCTACACGGAGTTCAGCGGCACCAGCTCCGCGACGCCCCAGACGTCCGGCCACTTCGGCCTCTTGCACCAGATGTGGCACCAGGGCGTGTGGGCCGGCCACGGCGGCAAGGCGGACGTCTTCACCAGCCGCCCGCAGATGGCCACCGCCAAGGCGCTGATGATCAACGGCGCGGCCCGGTACAACTGGCTGGCGGGCGGCGCGAACGCGGACATCGACCGCAACAAGCAGGGCTGGGGGACGTCCGACCTGAAGCGCCTGTACGACCGCGCCGCGAAGACGTTCGTCGTCGACGAGACGGACGTCCTCACGCCGCTCGCCACGAAGACGTACACCTTCACCGTGGCCAGCGGCGAGCCGGAGCTCAACGTCACGATGGCCTACACGGACCCCATGGGCACCGTGGGCGCGGCCTGGGCGCGCATCAACAACCTGTCCCTGCGCGTGACGGCGCCCAACGGCACCGTGTACTGGGGCAACAACGGGCTGACGGCGGGCAACGTGTCCACGGCCGGCGGCGTGTCCAACAAGGTCGACACCGTGGAGAACGTCTTCCTCACGAACCCCGCCGCGGGCACGTGGAAGGTGGAGGTCCTGGCCGAGGAGCTGGTCCAGGACGCTCGCACGGAGACGACGGCGGTGGACGCCGACTACGCCCTGGTGGTGAGCGGCGTGCAGCTCACCTCGAAGGTGCCGTAGGCGCTACCCCACCGCGCGGGCTCCGGTGTGGCCGGAGCCCGCGTGGCGCGTTGGGAACGGCGTGAAAGCGCTTGAGGTCGTGGACGAAGCTCTTCACGCTTCCGATGCTTGCTCAAGTGAAGGCGCTGCTGTTCAACACCGCGCCCTTCAATGCGCGTCTGGGGCCCTTCTGTGGCTGAGGATTCGTGGGCTCAGGAAGCGACCCGGATGGTCGAGGCGCTCAACCTCCTGACCGTCCTGGCCGCGCCCCGTCTTTTCGAGCAGTGGCGCACCCAGGCTCCGGCGGAGGAACTGCGGACGGTGCTCCAATCCCGCATGGCGGCGCTCGCGGACTCCTGCGCCAAGGCGTGGGGGAGCCCGGATGCGGAGCGCTTCAGGTCAGCAGCCGCCAGGGTGCGGAGGCTCGCAGACTCCCTGGCGACCGCTCCCACCGGCGACCTCAAGAACCCCGGATGGAGCGCCCAGGCCCGCGAGTGCCTGGACGCGATGGGAGTCCAGGCGCCTCCAGGTGGATGGGAGGCCTTTGAAGGATTGCCTCCTCAAGGAGAGTGAAGGGCCCGCGCCGTTCCGGTCAGGGCGCGGGGGCCGCGGGTTTCGCGGCGCCCTGCTGCTGGGCCACGGGCTTCGCGGCGCGCTGGAGGACGGGCAGGGACGGGCTCAGCGTGCCCAGGTAGAGCCGGCCGTGGAAGCCCGTCTCACCCGGCGCGGCGAAGAGCGCCACCTTGCGCGGCGTGTTCGGCTCCTGGCGCGCGTCCGCCGCCGGGTTGATGCCGTGCACGTCGCAGTCCACCTGCTGCCAGACGTTGAAGCGGCAGGCGTAGTGGGCCCCGCGCGCGAAGCCCACGTCCAGCGCCCGCACGGACGAGGAGGGCAGGGCGGCCGCCAGCCGGTGGCCCATGGGTTCGAACTTCGAATCCCAGCCCACGCCGCCGGTGCGCACGTGCACGTCGCCCGCGAGCACCAGCATCCACGCGTCCGGGTGCTCCTTCCGGAAGGCCAGCAGGTTCGCCGCCATCTCCGCCTCGCGCGCGTTGCCCGCCGCTCCCTTCGAGTCGAACGCCACCACGGACACGGCATGGCCCTGGGCCCGCAGGCGCCGCGCGGCCTCCAGCAGGTGGATGACGCCCGCGCTGCTGCGGCCGTCCTGATCCACGCGGCGGAAGAAGTCGCTCAGCACCAGCAGCCGCTCCAGGTCCGCGTCCGCGCCGGCGCTCGACACGTACTCATCCAGCGCGGCCTGATCCACGGACGGCACGGACAGCGCCAGCGCCACCGGCAGCTTCTTCGCCGTGGCGTCGCAGAGCATCCGCGCGGCGGCGTCCGGCAATTCGCGCGTGCCCATGGGGTCCGCCACCAGCACCGTGCCGCCGGAGGTGAGCAGCGCCTCCACGCCTTCCACGGGGTCACCGCAGCGGGGCGCCGCGTCCGGCGTCTCGGCGGTCCAGCCCGCGACCTTCACGTCGCGCACGGGGATGGACGCCTTGCCGCCCACCAGCTCCAGCGACGGCACCATCTCCAGACGCATGAGCAGCTTGCGCTCCTGGGGCATGTCGCGGAAGCCGCGGCGCAGCTTGAAGCCCTCCATCTGCGGAATGCCCTCGAAGGTCTCGTGGGCGAACACCTCGCGGAACTGGAGGTAGGCGTGGTCGTTCGCCCTCATGCTGCCCGGCTCGGGCACCTGCTCCTCGACGGCGTCATCGGCCTCGCGGTACTGGAGCCGGAAGATGCGCACGATGGACTGGCGCGGACCCACCGCTTCAGGGCGCACCAGGTAGCGTTCGAAGGTGCGGTTGCCCCGCACGTTCACGCCGATCTCCCAGGACTGGGAGTACAGCTCGTGCGTGGTGTTGTTCTCGAAGATGTCCAGGCGCTGCTCTTCCAGCAGGCGGCGCGCTACGAGCATCGCCTCGTCCAGCGGCACCAGGTACACGCGCTCCACGGTGGGGATGGGCTCCGTGTCCAGCGGATCCCTGTCCAGCCCGCGCGAGAGGCTCGCGCAGCCCGTCATGCACAGAAGTCCCAGCGTCCAATGCCACCGCATGGTCATGCCCCCGTTCGTGGACGGGGACCGCCCGGTGCGGCGCCATCCCCGGATGTCTGAGTATAGCACTCCCGGTAGGGGCATCACGCGCGCGGGTTGTAAAGGAAACACTCCAATTTGCAATTCATTGCAAGCATTCCAGTCGGACTGTCGGCAGCGACTGCTCACCCTCGCGTATCGATACATCGTTGTTCACGCGCCTCGTGGGGCAAATTGCCTCAGGAGAGACATGCTTGACCCATCTTGAGCATGAATCAGACACCTTGATAGACATTGCGAGTCTTCATCCAGCGCGATGCAACGGCTGTTCTCTCGCGCGGTGGACGACGCCCCCCTCTCCCCCGGAATGCCATGAGAAAACCTGGAAGGTTCCTCGCCCTCGCCGTCGCGCTCACCTCGCTCACCGCGCTCGCATCAGGCGGCTCGTCCGGCTCCCTTTCGACGTTTGGCCTGCCGAACGCCACCTCCCAGCCGAAGGAGATCGCGGTCGCTGCCGACGGCACCGTGTGGTTCACGGAGTCGTCGGACAGCGTGAGGCGGATCGGCCGGATCGACACGAAGGGGAAGCTCACCGAGTTCTCCATGCCGTCGGCCCCGGATCAGATTGTCGTGGGCCCGGACGGCAACATCTGGTTCACGATGGCCACGACGATCGGCCGCCTCACGCCGGCGGGCGTGTTCACCGAGTTCATTCCCCCGGTCCCGGGAGGACTGACGAGCTTTCCGAGGGACATCACCAGCGGCCCCGATGGGAACCTCTGGTACACGATGGGGTCCAAGATCATCAAGATGACGACGTCGGGCGTGACGACCGAGTACCTGATCGATACCAGCAGCAACCCGAACCCGCAGGGCATCACGGCCGGACCGGATGGCGCGCTCTGGTTCGCGGAGTACAACGCCAACAAGATCGGCCGCATCGACGTGGACGGGAACATCACGGAGTTCGGGCCCGTGGACCAGCCGAACACCGTCGGTGCCGGCCCTGATGGCAACGTGTGGTTCACCTGCCCGGCCAGTCACACCGTCGGGCGCATCACGCCCACGGGGACCATCACGCTCTTCCCCCTGGCCGGCTTCCCTCAGCCCTGGAACCCCGTGGCCGGCCCGGACGGCAACGTCTGGTTCACCGAGTACCTCGCCGGCAAGCTCGCGCGGATCACCCCGGACGGGGTGGTCACCCAGATGGCGACGGTGCCCAGCGCCTGGGGGCTGGCCCGCGGCGTGGGGAACACCCTCTGGGTCACGCACCTGGACCAGGGCAAGGTGTCCAAGTTCACGCTGCCCTGAGCCCCTCCCGGTGTCAGTGCTCGGCGTCCGCGGGCTTCGCGGCGCCTTGCGGCTGCTGGGCCACGGGCGGCTCGGCGCGCTGGATGACCGGCGGTGAGGCGTTGAGCGTCCCCACCCAGAGCCGGCCGTGGAAGCCCTTCTCGCTGGGCGCGTCGAACAGCGCCACCTTGCGCGGCGTGCCCGGCTCCTGGCGCAGCTCCGGGGTGGGGCTGAGCGCGAAGACGTTGCAGTCCACCTGCTCCCAGACGTTGAAGCGGCAGGAGAACTGCGAGCCTCGCGCGAAGCCCACCTCCAGCGCCTTCACCGGCGAGGAGGGCAGGGCCTTCGTCAGGCGCGAGCCCAGCGGCTCGAAGTCCTTGTTCCAGCTCACCGGCTTCGTGCGCACGTGCACGTCGCCCGCGAGCGCCAGAAGCCACGTGTCCGGGTTCGCCTGACGCCAGGCGATGAGGTTCTTCGCCATCTCCTCCTCGCGCGCGTTGCCGGAGGCGTTGTTGGAGTCGAACGCCAGCACCGTGACGGAGTGGCCCTGCGCACGCAGCCGGCGCGCCTGTTCGATGAGGCGCAAGAGGGCGCCGCTGCTGCGGCCGTCCTGGTACACGCGGCGCCAGAAGGAGCTGACCACCAGCAGCCGCTCCAGGTCCGGGCCGTGGCCCTCGCTGGCCAGGTAGTCATCCAGCGCGCCCTGGTCCTCCGACGGCATGGACAGCGCCAGCGCCACCGGCAGCTTCTTCTCCACCGCGTCGCAGAGCATCCGCGTGGCCACCTCCGGCAGCTCGCGCGTGCCCAGCGGATCACCCACCAGCACCGTGTGCCCGGCGGCGAGCAGCGGCTCCACGCCCTGCAGTGGCTCACCGCACTTCACGGGCGGCGGCTGGGCCGTGTCGTCCCCCCAGCCCTCCACCTGCACGGAGCGCACGGGCGCGGTCGTCCTGCCACCCACCAGCTCCAGCGACGGCACCATCTCCAGCTTCGCCAGCAGCCTGCGCTCCAGCGGCAGGTCGCGCGTGCCGCGCACCATCTTGAAGCCCTCCATGTCCGGCACGCCGTCGAAGGTGAAGCGCTCGAACGTCTTCCGGGAGAGGTACTTCTCCTCGTCCTGGATGCGCTCGTTGAGCCACTTGGGCTTCACCTCGATGTTGGTGTCCTGCTCGCGGTAGCGCAGGCGGAAGACGCGGATGACGGACTGGCGCGGGCCCACCGCCGCGCCCTTCACGAAGTAGCGCTCGAAGGTGCGGTTGCCGGGGAGGTTCATCCCGGGCTCGTGCGCGGAGGTGTAGAGCTCGTGGTGGTCCGTGCGCTCGAAGACGTCGTAGCGCTGCTCCTCGAAGACGCGCCGCATGGTGAAGAGGGCCTCGTCCAGCGGCACCAGGTACACCGTCTCCTCCGTGGGCACCTCTTCGTCCCCCGGGCCCTCGTCATGGAGGTCCTTGGTCAGGCTCGCGCAGCCGCCGACGCACAACGACAGTCCCAGCAACCAGTGAAACCGCATGACGTGATCTCCGGCCCACCCGATGTGTCCCGATGTTGCGCGTGACGGGGGTGCGACGTCCTGGCTCCCACCGCCGGGACGTCGTGAATCAGTCTACCGGGAAACGCGGGGCAAACGCGTGTGTCAGGCAGGACGGGTGGGAGCGGCTCCCTGGCCCGTGAGCGACCGGACGACATCCAGCGCCAGTTCGGCGTGCTTCTTCACCTGGATCTGCGAGTCGAACGCGTAGCGGATGGTGCCGCCCTTGTCCGCGACGAAGGTCACCCGCCCGGGCAGGAGCCCCAGGAAGTTGGTGCCCACCCCGAAGGCCTTGCGCGCCGCGCCATCCGGGTCGCTGAGGAGGCGGAAGGGGAGCCGGTGCTTGGCGACGAACTTCTCGTGGGACTCGGCGGAGTCGCTGCTGATGCCCACCACGTCCGCGCCCGCGTCGGTGAAGTCCTGGTACTGGTCCCTCAGGGTGCAGGCCTGGACGGTACATCCCGGGGAGTCGTCCCGAGGGTAGAAGTAGATGACCATCGCCTTGTCACCCAGCAGGTCGCGCAGGCGCACCGGCACGTCGCCCGGCCCCCGCAGTGTGACGTCCGGAACCGAATCCCCTTCTTTCAGCATCTTGGCCATGAAAGTCCCTCTCCTCCCGGGCGGGAGCATGGACCGCGCATGGCCTGACCCGCAAATCAATCGGGCTTCCAGGTTGCCCGGAATTCATGGGCCTGGGCATTCTTTGAGCGAATGCCGTCACGCGACCTGTTGGACACCGAGGACTCCCGCAAGGGGGCCTCCCGCGCCGCCCCGGCGGACCGGCTGTACCTGCTGCTCTTGCTGGGGAACACCTCCACGGTGGTGCCGCTGCCCCGGGAGGGCTCGGTGGTGATTGGACGGGCGGCGGGGGCGGACCTCCTGGTGGAGGACGCGTCGGTGAGCCGCCAGCACGCGAAGGTGGGCGTGGCGGAGGGCGAGGCGTTCATCGCGGACCTGGGCAGCCACAACGGCGTGCGGGTCAACGGCGAGCGCGTGCAGGGCACCCGGCCGCTGGACGGCGGCGATGTGGTGACGCTGGGCAACGTGACGCTGGTGTTCCACCGGGGCGAGCGGCCCCTGCCGGAGCGGCGGGCGCTGGAGGCGGAAGGCCTGCGCGCGCGGCTCTCCGAGGAGCTGGACCGGGTGCGCGGCTCGGGCCTGGCGGTGAGCGTGCTCGCGCTGGAGGTGGAGTCCGCGCGGGTGCCGCAGGTGGAGCTGGTGCGGGCGCTGCACGGCGCGCTGCGGTTGATGGACGGGGTGGGGCAGGTGGGAGGCACGCTGCTGGTGCTGCTGCCGGACCTGTCCGGCGAGGAGGCGGAAGCCGCGGCGGCGCACCTGGTGTCGGTGCTCACGCCGCTGGCCGGGCG
>NZ_RAVW01000402.1 GCF_003611585.1 Corallococcus exercitus
CGTCCTCATCGCGCCACCACCCCACCCAGCCCGCGCGACACCAGCGTGGCCACCCCCGTGAGCACGCCCGGCAGCGCGAGCCCTCCCGGAGACGCCAGGTAGCGCGGGGCCCAGTCCGGGCGGAACTTCTCCTTGTACTGGCGCAGCCCCTGGAAGTTGTAGAAGTGCTCGCCGTGGCGGAACACGAGCGCGCCCAGCCGGTTCCACACCGGCGCGAGCGCGCGCTCCTCGAAGCCGCTGAAGGGCGCCATGCCCAGATTGAAGCGGCGGAAGCCCTGCTGCCGGCCCCACAGCATCAGCGACGTGAAGAGGAAGTCCATGGCGCCGTGCGGGCTGCCCGGCCGGTAGCGCATCAGGTCCACGCTCAGCTCCTCCTTCGTGTCCGGAGCCCACACGTTGGCGAAGCCCGTGAGGACGCCGTCCCTGCACACCAGCGCCACCGGCCCCTGCTCCAGGTAGCGCGGGGAGAAGAAGCCCAGGCTGAAGCCCTTCTCGCGCGTGTGCTTCTCCGCGAGCCACTCATCGGAGATGGCTCGCAGGCGGGGCAGCAGCTCCGGCACCGCGTCGGGAGGCTTCACCTCGAAGGTCCAGCCCTCGCGCTCCATGCGGCGCAAGCCGTGGCGCAGGTTGCGGCGCTCCGGGCCCTCCAGGTTGAAGTCCGGGAGCGGCACGGTGGCCTCCTCGCCCAGCTTGAGCAGCGTGAGGCCCAGGTCCAGGTAGCGCGGCAGCGCGCCCGGGCCCACCTGGTAGAAGCACGCCCAGCCGTGGTGCCGGTCCGCGAGCTCGCGGAAACGCCACGCCAGCTCCGTCGCGGAGTCCGGCGGTCCCACCGGATCCCCCATGGACACCCACGCGCGGCCGGACACGCCGTACATGAGGAACGCATTGCCCGCGTCGTTGAGCAGCAGGGACTTGTCCCCCACCAGCGCCAGCGAGGCCATGGACTCCGGCGCGTGGGCCACCAGGGGGCGGATCCGCCGCAACTCCTCCGTCGTCGGCGGGTGCGTGCGGGGCCCCGCCGGCCGCAGCAGCGCGGCCAGCCCCACCACCACCGTCGCGCCCAGCACGCCCACGCTGGCGCGCAGGAAACGCGGCGCGTCGCCGGAGAAGGTGAAGCGCCACCAGAGGTCGTGGCTGTACTCGACGTGCTGGTAGGAGAAGAACCCCAGCCACACCGACGCGCCCACCACCGCCACCGTGGCCAGCAGCCACCCGGGGCTGAAGGCCTCCGCGAACAGCGACGTGTGCCGGTAGAACTGCTGGTGGAACGGCGCCAGCGCGGCGGCCAGGAGGAGCAGCAGCGTCGCCTCCTCGTAGTCCACGCCCTTCACCACGGAGAACACCGCGCCCGCCACCAGCAGCACCTGCGTCAACACGTAGGCCGCGTCCAGACGCCGCTGGAGCCCGCGCGCGAGCAGCAGCAGCGCCAGGCCCACCAGACTGCCCAGCAGGTGTGACACCTCCAGGAGCGGCAGCGGTACCAGCCTGCGCAGCACGGCCAGCCGGCCCGCCACCGCCGGCGTCGCGCCGGAGAACAGCAGCACCGTGCCCGCCAGGAACGCCACCGCCGACGCGGCCCACGGCATCACCGGCGCGACCGAGCCGTGCACCGCCTTCGCCAGCCGCGTCAGGTGGTGGCGGCGAAGGAGCACCTCATTGCCCGCCAGCAGCAGCGCCGCCACGGTGAAGGGCATCAGGTAGTAGACCAGCCGGTACACCAACAGCACGCCCACCACCTGGGGAGCGGGCACGTGGGGCGTGAGCGCGGACAGCATCACCGTCTCGAAGACGCCCAGCCCCGCGGGGACCTGGCTGGCGATGCCCGCGAGCTGCGCGAGCGCGAACAGCGCGGTCAGCGACGGCAGCGACACGCCGCTGTCCGCGGGCAGGAGCACCCACAGCACCGACGCCGCCAGCACCCAGTCCCCGCACGACACCCCCAGCTGCGCCAGCGCTCGCGCGGGTGTCGGCAGCGTCCACTCCAGGCCGCGCACGCGAAGCGGCCTACGCACGGCGGCGCACGCCACGAAGTAGCCCGCGAGCAGCAGCCACAGCGCCACGCCCACGACGTGCGCCACCGGAGTGGAGAGCGGAAGCACCCCGCCCCCACCCTCCACGAGCAGCGACGTGCCGGTGACGGCGGCCAGGCCCAGCCAGAACGTGAGCGCGTTGAACGCGGACACCCGCGCGACGTCCAGCGCGGTGAGCCCCCACGCGGAATACAGCCGGTAGCGCACCGACCCGCCGCTCAGGAACGACGCGCCCAGGTTGTGCCCGAAGGCGTACCCCACGAAGGACGTGAACCCCACGCGCGCATACGGAATCCGGTGCCCCGCGTGTCCCAGGGCCAGCACGTCGTACAGCGTGAGGGCCGCGTAGTTCACGACCGTCACCGCCAGGGCCAGGAGGATGCGCCCGGCCGTCACCGCCGCCAGCCCCGCGCTCACGTCCTCGCGGCGGTAGTGCGACAGTTCGCGGTGCAGCACATACGCCGCCACGCCCAGCAGCAGCAGCGGCAGTGCGGTGGTGAGGATTCTTTGGACCTTCGACATGCCGGGCTCTCCCCCGGGGGGACACAGCATCCGGCGTGCCACCGCGCACAAGGCGGGACGCCGGGGCAGTCCCGCGCCTGGAATGCCCCAGGCGGGGCATTCCGCCCCACCCTCGAGGGAGGGCCGGCCAAGGCATCCCGCCTCCGTGGCGTTCCGGGGATGCGCCTGTCTGGGATGAGTCCATGCCTGACTGTCATTGCGTTCGGCCGTTCCGCCATCCAATGCCTGTCGTTCAGGAGCGACGTGCGCACGCCGCTTCCGGGCCGTCCTGGCCCTCACACCCCCGAAGGACTGGCGCTGGCCAGCGACGATGGGCGGCGGCCCCGGCGGTCCGGCTCCAGACGCCGGGCGTGGGGACGAAGGACCGGCTGCAGGCGTGCGCACGGCGGAGCTTCGAGCCGGGCCTCGCGCTGGCGGATCAGGGCGTCCGGCGCACCGTCACCGTCGACCGGCAACCGACACCAGCCCTGGCTTGAAAGCCCACCCTGTACCCGGGGACACGACGCCCGGCTTCACGCCGGGCCCTAGAGGCCCGCCTCCCCTGGCTCCAGAGGAGGATTGGACCCTCGGGGTAGGTTCCTCCAGCCCGACTTCCGCACGCCGAGTCCGCCAACGATTTCATGTTTTGCGTTGTTATCACGGCGAGTCCCGGCGTCCGGAGACGGCTCGGGGACGCGCCGCCCGGAGGCACGGCGGGCGAGGCATCAGGGACCCATTTTACTTTGACCCCCCTGGCGCTGGAGCATGTGTCTCGAATGTGTCGCTCCCGCGTCTTCGCTCTCGACTTGAAGTCCCAGCCCACGTCCTTCCGCGGCCCCCGGAAGCCCCCCTCCGCCTCGCGGCTCGCGGCCGTGGCGTCCGTGCTGCTGACGCTCCTCGCGTTCGCGCCCGCCGCGCACGCGGAAGCAGCCCAGGCGCCGGCGGCGCTGCCGGCGCTCGACGGGTGGCGCTTCCGCTGGGGGGACTCGCCGCTGGGGCCTGACGGCGTTCCCGCGTGGGCGACGGAGCCCGAGGGCGCGGAGGGCTGGCAGCCCGTGGACGCGCTCCAGGAGCCGCCGGGCCGCGGGACGAACACCTTCCTCTGGCTGAGCATCCCCCTGCCGGAAGGGCCCTGGCTGGAGCCCGCCCTCTTCCTGGGCAACGTCGCCAACGCCTTCGAGCTCTACGCGGGCGGCCAGCGCGTCTACGCCAGCGGGGTGCTGGCCCCCTCCGGACAGGAGACGATGAAGAACCTGGCCTGGCACCTGATCCCCGTGCCGCCCGCGTCGCTGGGCCATCGCGTGCTCCTGCGCATCCAGGCCCATGGCCCCGCCATCGGCGTCACGCGCGACGCGAAGGTGGGGTCGCACCGACAGCTGCTCGCGGCGATGACCCGCGCGGGCCTCGCGCCCTTCGTCATGGGGACACTGCTGTCCGGCATCGGCGTGATGGCGCTGTGCGCCGCCATGCTGCGCCGCCAGTGGCGGCTCATCGCCGCGCTGACGGTGTTCGCCATGGGCTCCGGCGCGCTGCTGCTCGGCTCGAGCGGCATGCTCATCGCGCTCTGGGACGGGGCGGCCGTCGGCAGCGTCCTCACGCTCGCGGGCTCGTACTCCATCGTCCCCAGCCTGGCGTGGTTCATCTCCGATACCATCGGCGCGGACCGGCTGCGCTGGTTCCGCAGGGGCGCGGCCTTCGTCTCCGTCCTGGCCTTCGTCCAGACGGTGATCGCGATCGTGGACCTGACCACCGCGTGGCGGCTCTTGACGGCCTTCTCCCTGTACTCGCTGCCCGGGCTGCTCGTCTGCGTGGGCGTCGCGGTGGTCCAGGCCTGGAAGGGGGACCGGGACGCGCGCATCTTCGTCGCGGGCCTGGGCGGGCTCACGTTCGTGTCCGTGCTGGCCACGCTGCCGGTGGTGGGCCTGATGGAGGCCACCGACAGCCAGATGCACTGGGGCTTCTTCGCCGTCACCGCGTCGCTCGTGGCCATCGTGGCGCGCCGCTCGTCGGAGGTGGTGCGCTCGCTGGCGGAGTACACGCACCAGCTGGAAGCGCGCCGCAAGGACGTGCGCCTGCTGGCCCAGGGCATGGGTCAGGGCGCGGACGAGCTGGCCGCCGTCGTGCAGCAGCTGCACACCTCCAGCGAGGAGCAGACGGTGGGCATCAGCCGCCAGGCGGCCGCGCTGCGCGAGCTGGAGCAGACGGTGGAGGAGATCCGCCAGGGCTCGCACCTGACGGCGGACAAGGCGCGCCTGCTCGCGGCGTCCGCGGAGAGCGCGGAGGTGGTGGGACGCCAGGGCGGCGAGGCCCTGGAGCGCACGCTGACGGACCTGGCCGCCATCCGCACGGAGGTGTCGGAGATGGCCGCCCGCATCCTCGCGCTGGACGAGCGCACCCGCGAGGTGTCCAGCATCGTCGACGACGTGAAGACGCTGGCGGACCAGTCCAACATGCTGGCCATCAACGCCGCCATCGAGGCGGTGCGCAACGGCGACAGCGGCAAGGGCTTTGGCGTGGTGGCCAAGGAGATGCGCCGGCTGGCGGACCAGTCCATCCGCGCCACCGAGCGCATCCGCGACGTGCTCGACGGCGTGAGCATGAGCATGCGCGAGGCCGCGCAGATGAGCGAGCAGGGCCAGGGGCGCGTGCAGGTGAGCCTGGACGCGGTCCGCAACTCCGGCGCGCAGCTGCAGAAGCTGGCGAGCATCATCGGCGACACCAGCGGCAGCGTGCGGCAGATCACCCAGGCCGTGGCCCAGCAGGACTCGGGCACCCATCAGATTGCCCAGGCCATCCAGGAGCTGTCCGGCCAGATGCAGCGCACGCTGGCGGCCGTGGAGGAGACGCGGACGGTCACCCGCTCCGTGCAGACGCTGGCGGAGGTCATGTCGGGGGCCGCGAGCAAGGCGCTCCGCTCCGGCACGCTTTCCGACGACCAGCAGAAGCCCGCGGCCGCGTGAAGCCCGGGCCGGGCCCGGCTACACTCCCGGGCCATGGTGCCCCTGACCGACCATTCCGGACTGCCGCCCGAGCGCAGAGCCGCCCTGGAGCGGCAGCTCGCGCCGCTCACCCTGCTCCAGGACGTGGTGCGCTGGGGCTTCGCGAGCACGCCGCCGCGCGACGTGGCGGCCGTGGTGGTCCAGGACGAGTTCACCCACGACGTGGTGCTGCCCTGGGAAGAGGCGCGCTACCTCGTCTTCGACACCACGTGACTGGGCGGAGTCACCTCGGTCTCCGTGTGGGACCACTGCCCTACCGCCGATGAGCTGCTGGACGCGCGGCTGCGCGCCGGGTGGACACCCACGCCGACGAGCACCGTCGACGGGGACGTCGTGCTGGGCCACGCCGCGTGCCGGATGCCGTCCAGGGCCGCGCCCTGACGTCCCGAGGACACTCCGCCGGGGCGATGCGTGGAGAACGCGACGTCCCGGGCGCGGGGACGCGCGGACGCTGACGAAGCCATGACGTGCCGGAAGTACGAGCACCGCATGGAAGAGAGTGTGAAGCCCCGGCTGCGCGGCCTGTCGCACGTCATCGCGTTCGTGGCGGCGCTGGTGGGGTGCGTGCGGATGGCGCTGATGCCCGTGCAGGGCGCGCAGTACGTGGCGAACCTGGTGTTCGGCGGCAGCCTGGTCCTGATGTTCGCGGTGAGCGGGGGTTACCACTGGCCCACGTGGAGCGCCGCGACGTACCAGCGGATCCGCCGGTTCGACCACGCCGCCATCTTCATCCTCATCGCGGGCAGCTTCACGCCCATGGCGACGCTGGCCCCCATGGGCGGCTGGAGCCAGCGGCTGCTCTGGGTGATGTGGGGCGCGGCGCTGACGGGCGCCACGCTCACGCTCGCGGGCATCTCCGCGTCGCGGGGGCTGCGCTCGGGGCTCTACGTGGCCCTGGGCTGCGTGGCGGCCCCGGTGATGTGGCACCTCCCGGGGGTGATGGGCCCCGGCCGCGTGGGCTGGCTGTTCTTCGGGGCCGTGCTCTACGCCGTGGGAGCGGTGGTGTACGCGCGCCGTTGGCCCGACCCCGTCCCCCATGTGTTCGGATACCACGAGGTGTTCCACATCATGGTCGTCGCCGCGGCCGCCACGCACTACGCCGTGCTGATGGACTTCGTGGGGGGTTAGGGATTGCCGCGTCACGGGCGCGCACCACCTCTCTGCAACCACGCGAGTGAACCCAATGGTTCGCACCTGCTCGATGCACCTACAGAATCAATCCTCGCAAGCGCTCGTTGACAGGGATGGGAGCACACCCGGGATGAGTGGGCGTCTGTTAGGGTCAACCCATGAGGTTTCGCCCCTTGCCACGACTCCCTGGGCTCTTGCTGGTGTTCTTGTCCTTCGTGGCGTGGGCAGCGGCGGAGGAGGACGCTGTCCAGCCCAGGTTACGGATGCGGAATGTCACGCTCACCGCGAAAGCCGAGGAAGTGCGCGTCTCTACCCGCATTCCTACAACACTCACGTTCGACACGCCGATTAACGCGCATGCCTTGAAGCTGAGCGAAAAAGCGCCTGTTGAGATCCTGGCCGTTGGAGAACGCTCCCTCACCCTCCGGGCGCTGGAGGAATTGAGCGAAGCGGTGGCGTTGCGCGTGCCGTTTCTCAACGAATCCATCCTGACGGCGCCCGTCTTCAAGCTCACCACGGCGGCGGACGTGGTGGATGCGCAAGTCCTGGTGTTCCGCGACGCCAGCGCGCCAGGGTTGATGCAGGCCCGCCTGGCCGCGTTGGAGGCACGCTGCTCCGCATGTGAGGCGGCACTCACCGCGCAACGCGAGCGCGGCACGGCCACGGGCCCCTCCGGTTGGATTGTCTCGGGGCAGGTGAAAGAGGGCATCGGCGTCCAGGTCAAATGGCTCCGTGCGCCGCTCCCCAGTGCCACACCGGGCCTGGAGGTAGCGTCCGTCCACCGCTTCAAGGCGGATGCGTGGGTGGTGCTCGCCGTGAAGGTGTCGAATCTCTCCGCCCCCCCCTGGAGGCCGGGCAAGGCATGGCTGGAGAATCCGTCCACCGGCCGCCGCGTGGAGGCGCGCACGGTGGCCATGGCGCCGGAAGTGCTGGCGCCCAATGGCACTGGACTCGTGGCGGCGGAGTTTGACTGGAAGAGGGGGGTGTCCGGGCCGGACGGGGAGGACTTCCGGTTGGTGATACAGGAGGCGGCGGACGGCGGCCGGCCCCTGGCCATTCCGGGCGTGGTGCTTGAGGACGGGACTCCAGCGCAGGAGAAGAACGGACCATGACGACGGCGGAAGTCTTCAGCTACCTCAAGCCCGGCTCCCGCCTGGGGGCCTACCGCGTCCGCGAGTGGAAGGGCGGGGGCGCCTATGGCGACGTCTACCGGGGCGTGAAGGACGGCAAGCCCGTGGCCCTCAAGCTCTCCAAGCACCGGCAGCACAGCGCGGACCCGGGCAAGACGGATGAACGCCTGCTGCGCGAACTGGTGTGCCTCGTCCACGTGGACCACCCTCATATCGCCAAGGTGCAGGGCTGGGCGCGCACGCCGCAGGGACGCGGATATCTGGTGCTGGAGTACGTGGACGGCTGGACGCTGGCGCACTGGCTCCAGAACGCGAGACCCACCTTCCAGCAAGTGGTACGCCTCTTCGCGAAGCTGGCCCATGCCCTGGAGCACATGCACGGCCGAAGGGTGCGCCACCGGGACTTGTCGCTCTCCAACGTCATGGTGCGCAAGGTGGACGGCGAGCCCGTCCTCATCGACCTGGGCGCGGGGGAATACTCGGGAGCGCAGGAGTTGACGGATGCGCCCCTACCCCCGGGAACCAACCGCTACCGCTCTCCGGAAGCGGCGCGCTTCTTCAAGGAGAACCAGAACAACCCCGACGCGCGCTACCCCTTCCCGCCCGAGGATGACCTCTACTCGCTGGCGGTGTGCCTGTATGACGCGCTGACCGACGCGGAGCCCGCGCGCGGCGGGTGGGAGGCGCGCAAGGCGCCCCGCATCGACGTCAACAGCCCCATGTGGGCGCCCCCGTCCGCACGCACCGCCAACCCTCGCGTCCCCGAGGCGTTGAGCGAGTGGGTGGAAAAGTGGATGGCGCGCGACTTCGAGAAGCGGATTCCCTCGCTAACCTCCATGCGGGAGGCCCTGGAAGCGCTGGGGGCCCAGGAGGGCGCGGAGTGGCTGGCCCCCGTGCAAGCGCATCCGGAAGCGGACTCCGATGCCCCAGAGGCCACGGGCCGCCCTCCAGCGAAGGCACGGCGGCGCGTGCTGGCGGGGGCAGTGGCTGCCGTCGTGCTCGCCGTCGGCGCCTTTGCCTTGCTGCGCGAAGCCCCCGCACGCGAAGCGCCGCCCATCCCAGCCGTGCCGGAGTCCTCCAGCGGCCCGCATGCGCAGCCCCTCCAGGCTCACCCTTCACCGCCCGCGCCCCCCTCCAGTGCAGTACCCTCCC
>NZ_RAVW01000403.1 GCF_003611585.1 Corallococcus exercitus
GCCCCCGCACCATCCTCAGGCCCAGCCGCACCGCCCCGTCCTCCAGGGTGCAGTCCCAGCTCGAACGGCGCACGTCCACCGGCCGCACCTCCACGCCGTGCCGCTGCACGTCCGCCACCAGCGTGTGCGGTGCGTAGAAGCCCATGGGCTGCGAGTTGAGCAGCGCCGCGGTGAAGGCCGCCGGGTAGTGGCACTTCAGCCAGCTGGAGGCATAGGCGATCAGCGCGAAGCTCGCGGAGTGGCTCTCCGGGAACCCGTAGTGCGCGAACCCCCGGAAGTGGTCGAACCACTCCTCCGCCTGCTGGCGTGAGTAGCCCCGCGCCTCGCAGCCCTCCACGAAGCGGCCCCGGTACGGGAGGATGCGCGCCTCCGCCTGCTTGTGGCTCAGCGCCCGCCGCAGGCCGTCCGCCTCCCCCGCGCTGAAGCCCGCCGCCACCATCGCGAGCCGCATCGCCTGCTCCTGGAAGAGCGGCACGCCCAGCGTCTTCTGGAGGATGCCGCGCACTTCATCGCTCGGGTACGTCACCGGCTCCTGGCCGTGCCGCCGGCGCAGGTAGGGGTGCACCATGTTGCCCACGATGGGCCCCGGCCGGATGAGGGCGATCTGCACCACCAGGTCGTAGAACTCCCGGGGCCGCAGCCGGGGCAGCATGTTCATCTGCGCGCGGCTCTCGATCTGGAACACGCCCACCGTGTCCGCCTCGCACAGCATGTCGTAGACCTTCGGATCCTCCGGCGGCACCGTGGCCAGGGACAGCTCGCGGCCGTAGTGCTTGTGGATCAACGCGAAGCAGCGCGACAGCGCCGTCAACATGCCCAGCGCCAGCAGGTCCACCTTCAGGAGGCCCACCGCGTTGATGTCGTCCTTCTCCCACTGGATGACCGTGCGCCCGGGCATCGCCGCGTTCTCCACCGGCACCAGGTCCACCAGCGGCTCGCGCGTCATCACGAAGCCGCCCACGTGGATGGACAGGTGCCGGGGCACGCCCTCCAGCTCCTTCGCCACCGACAGCGTCCGCAAGACGCGCCCGTCCGTCGGGGACAGCCCCGCCTCCTGGAGCACGTCCGGCGTCACCTGGAAGCCGTGCGACGACGCGACCCGCGACAGCCGGTCCACCTGATCCAACGACAGCCCCAGCGCCTTGCCCGCCTCGCGCAGCGCGAGCCGCCCCCGGTAGCAGATGACTTCGCACACCATGCCCGCGTGGCGCCGGCCGTGCTTCTCGTAGACGTACTGGAGCACCTCCTCGCGCCGCTCGTGCTCGAAGTCCACGTCGATGTCCGGCGGCTCCTTGCGCTCCATGCTGAGGAAGCGCTCGAACAGCAGCCCCATCCGCACCGGATCAATGGCCGTGATGCCCAGCGCGTAGCAGACCGCCGAGTTCGCCGCGCTGCCCCGTCCCTGACACAGGATGCCCCGCCCCCGCGCGAACATCACGATGTCCCACAGCGACAGGAAGTACCCCGCGAAGTCCAGCGCCGCGATGAGCCGCAGCTCATGGTCGATCTGCTTCGTCACCGCGGGCGGCACGCCCCCGGGATAGCGCGTGCGCAGGCCCGCCTCCGTGAGCACCCGCAGGTGCTGATCCGCCGTGCGCCCTTCCGGCAGGTCCTCCTCCGGGAAGCGGTAGTGCAGCGAGTCCAGGGTGGCCTCGCAGCGCGACGCCAGTTCCACCGTGCGCGCCAGCGCCTCCGGCCGGTCCGCGAACAGCCGCGCCATGTCCCCGGGGGACTTCAGCGTCCGCTCCGCGTTGGGGAACAGCCGCGTGCCCGCCTGATCCACCGTCACCCCGTGGCGGATGGACGTGAGCACGTCCTGCAAAGGCTGCCGGTCGCGGTGGTGCGTGTGCACGTCGTTGTGCACCACCAGGGGTACGCCCAGCGCTCGTGACAGGGCCTCCGCTCGCGCCTCCCGGGCCGCGTCCCCCGCCGACAGCGAGCGGCTCAGGCCCACGTGGAAGCCGCCGGGGAACGCCTCGGCCAGCGGGGCCACCGCCTCCAGCGACGCGGGGCCCGGCAGCAGCGCGAGCAGCCCTGACGCGTGCTCCGCCACCTTGCGCCAGGGCAGGCCCGCCTCGCCCTTGGGGTGCGTCATCCGGCCGTGGGACACCAGCCGGCACAGGTTCGCGTACCCGCCCGCGTCCTTCGCGTACACGATCACCGGGGGGCCGTCCTCCAGCGTCAGCTCCGCGCCCAGGAGCAGCTTCACGCCGTGCTCCTTCGCCGCGAGGTGCGCCTTCACCACGCCGTAGAGCCCGTCCCGATCCGTCAGCGCCAGCGCGGACAGGCCCAGCCGGGCCGCGGTGGCCACCAGCTCCTCCGGGTGGGAGGCGCCGTGCAGGAAGGAGAAGTGGGACCGGCACACCAGCTCGGCGTAGCTCACGCCTGATCAAGATACTGAGCGGGCGTTCAGGCGCTAGATTGGATCGACGTTCAGCGAGAGGGCGACTTCATGGGTTGTGCCAGACGGCGGACTGAAGACAGGCGTCCAACAGCGCGCAATCCCAGCGCCCTTGCGTTTGATTTGTCATTGACTCCAGCGAACATCCGGATGGGCTGTCCTCGCTGCAATGGCAGCCTTCAGCCGCAGTGGTGCCACCCGTTCCCCAAGGTGCCTCATGAAGCTGCTCGCCCGTTCCCTGCTGTTGGCCCCCGTCCTGCTCGCGCCATTGTCCGCCAGCGCGACGGCTCCGTATCCTCCCTACTGTGAAGACAGGTGCACCATCACGACGCCCTGCTACACCTATTGCTTGGACATGGACGGGTCCTCCACGACGTGCAGGGACGTCGGCCTCTGCCACAACGCGCTGGTGCAGCCGTCCGAGCCTCAGTCCTCCGCGCAGCCCACCCAGATCGAGACCGATGACGCGGAGCGCGTCTGCCGCGCTCCCGTCGAGCAGGCCCAGGGCTGAGAACCCAGCGGGGTCACTCATTCATGGAGCGGTGTCTTCGCCGACTCCAGGAATGAGGTTTTGATTTGTCATTGGGTTCCGGGTGAGCATGCGCCGGGCGGTCCCTGTGTCCGGACCGCTCTCAGCCGCAGTGGTGCTACTCGTTCCCCGAGGTACCTCATGACGCTGCTCCGCCGCTCCCTGCTCCTGGTCCCCGCCCTCCTCCTCGCGCCGCTGACCGCCAGCGCGCGGCCGCCGGATTGCACCAACACCTTCTGTGAAGCGGAGTCGTGCGCCGAGCTCTGTCTGGAGGCCGGCCACATCATCACCTGCGGTGACTACGGCGTCTGCATCCCGTCGGTCGCTCCGTCCGAGCCGCAGGCCTCCGTGCAGTCCGCGCAGGCCGACGATGCGTCGGAGGCCGTCTGCCGCGAGCCCGAGGCCCGGGGCTAGCCCACCGCCAGCACCTCTTCCTGGAGCGAGGTGCGCTCCGCCTCCTCCAGGAAGTCTCCCAGCGCGGCGTTGACCGCCTGGGGCTGCTCCAGGATGCACATGTGCCCGCCGCAGGGCAGCCGCTTGAGCCGCGCGCCCCGGATGCGCTGGTGCAGCCGCTCCGCCACCTCCGGCACCGTCACCGCGTCCTCGTCCCCCACCAGCACCAGCGTGGGCGTCACGATGCGGTGCAGCTCCCCCTCCACGCTGCGCCGATGGATGACCCCCTGCATCGCGCGCCACACCGCGCGCGGGTTCGCCACCAGCTGTTGGCGCAACAACGCCCGCTCCGCGGCCCGCTCCGGATCCCTCATGAACGTGCGCCCGAAGTAGAGCGACATGATCCGGTCCACCACCGGCCTCAGCCCCAGCCAGTGCGTGAGCGTCGTCAACAGCCGGTAGCGCGCCAGCGTCAGCGGCAGCTCCGCCGCGGCGGAGGAGTCCAAGAGCGACAGCGAGCGCAGGAGCTCCGGGTGCCGCGCGGCCACCCTCAGGCCCACGAAGCCGCCCATGGACTGGCCCACGAAGTGACATGGCGCCAGGCCCAGTGCCTGGATGACGGCCACCGCGTCCTCGTACACCGTGCGCAGGTCGATGACCGAGTCGCCAGGCGGGGCCTCGCTCAGTCCCTGGCCCCGGTGGTCGTACACGATGCAGCGGTAGTGGCCCCTCAGGGCCTCCACCTGCCTGTGGAACAGGCGGGAGTCCCAGAGCAGCCCGTGGCTGAAGAGGACCGGCTCTCCGCTTCCCCCGGTGTCCTCGTAGTACAGTCGAGCGCCACGGATGGACAGGTATGGCATCGGCTTTTCCCCTGGCTCGGGCGCCCTTAGGTCCCTGCCCGGAACCCACCCTCCTTCCGGATTGATTCCTGATGCCCGCTTGCCCGGTTTGACAGGCGGCCGAAGCGGCTGCCAAACAAGGACCCCATGGACCCCACCGCCTGGCAGCTCTGGCTTATTGCCGCGATCGTCCTGGGGGCGATGGAGATCAAGCTCTCCGGCTTCGTGACGCTCTGGTTCGCCGTGGGCGCGCTGATGGCGTCCCTGATGGCCGGGGCGGGCCTGGGCCTCAACAGCCAGCTCTTCGTCTTCACCCTGGTGTCCGCCGCCCTGTTCGGCGCGTCCCGCACCCTCTTCAAGCACGTTTTCATGCGGGACGCCGTGCACTTGAAGACGGGCGCGGAGGCGATGCTGGGCCAGGAGGCCGTGGTGACGGAGGCGCTGGCGGAGGGGCACGGGGGCATCGTGCGCATCAACGGCGAGCTGTGGATGGCCCGCTCCCTGTCCGGGCCCCTGCCCGAGGGCGAGCGCGTCACCGTGGAGCAGATTGAAGGCCTCAAGTTGTGGGTGCGACGCCCGTCGGCGTCCCACGAAGTCGCGCTGCAACCGGCGCGGCAGAAGAAGGAGAACGTAGGATGGGACTGACCATTGTTCTGCTGTTCCTGGCCGCCGCCGTCGTGTTCGCGATGGTCACCGGGGTGCGCATCGTTCCCCAGGCCAAGGTGATGGTGGTGGAGCGGCTGGGGAAGTTCCACCGCGTGGCCTCCAGCGGCCTCAACATCCTCATCCCCTTCATGGACAGCCCGCGCGCCATGGAGATGCGCGCCGGCAACCGCTTCACGCGCAACACGCTGGTGGACCTGCGCGAGCAGGTCATGGGCTTCGAGACCGTCCAGGTCATCACCCATGACAACGTCAACATGGAGGTCGGCTCGGTCATCTACTACCAGATCGTCGACCCCAGCCGGGCGCTCTACCAGGTGGAGAACCTGGCGCTCGCCATCGAGCAGCTCACCATGACGAACCTGCGCAACGTCATGGGCGGCCTCACGCTGGATCAGACGCTCACCAGCCGCGAGACGGTCAACACCAAGCTGCGCATGGTGCTGGACGAGGCCACGGAGAAGTGGGGCGTGAAGGTGACGCGCGTGGAGCTGCGCGAGATTGAGCCGCCCCAGGCCATCAAGTCCGCCATGGCCAAGCAGATGACCGCCGAGCGCGAGCGCCGCGCGGAGGTCACCAAGGCGGAGGGCGACAAGGCCGCCGCCATCCTCCAGGCCGAAGGCGAGAAGATCTCCCGCATCCTGCGCGCGGAAGCGGAGCGCGACGCGGAGATCGCCCGCGCGGAGGGCCACAAGCGCGCCGTCATGCTGGAGGCCGAGGGCAAGGCCGAGGCCACCCGCCTCACCTTCGAGGCCATCCACACCGGCCGCGCCACGCCGGAGGTGCTCGCGCTGCGCTACCTGGAGACCCTCCAGGAGCTGGGCAAGGGCGACAACAAGATGTTCGTCCCCTACGAGGCCACCACCGCGCTGGGCTCCATCGCCATGCTGAAGGAGGTGTTCGCCAACGAGGCCCCGGCTGCCGCGCCGGAGGCGGCCCGGCTCCCCGCGGGCCGCCCGCCGTCCGCCTCCGCGCTGAGCGCCCAGGCCCTGGCCCGCAACGCCGCCGCGAACGCCACCCTCCCGGCCACCCGCCGGGTGCAGCCGCCGCCGTCGGACGAGTAGCCGGCCCCTTCGGGGGAATCGTTGTCAGGGCACCGACGTTCTTGCCGTCGGTGCCCCTATCGCGGCGCGCGCCCGGACTTGCCATCCGCCCGGGCCACGCCGCATGCTGCACCTGAAGCACCGGCTGTCCACGCGGGGAGATGTCAGAGGTCTTCCCCTGAACGAGGTTCGCTGACCCTTGAAGCTGTACGCCTGAAACCCCGGTCCCTGGCTGTACCCCGCCGCCACACGGCCCTGATGGGCGTGTGCGCTGGCTTCCGGTTTCAGGAGTCGCTTCAACATGCCCTCGTCCTCGTCCTCCGTGCGCGCGCACCGCGTCTGCTTTTCCTTCACTGATGCCGTTCCCGTCCTCACCGACGTGGAGTTCCACCTCGCCGCGGGCTGGACGGGCCTCGTCGGCCCCAACGGCGCCGGCAAGTCCACCCTGCTGCGCCTGTTGTCCGGGGAGCTGACGCCCACCTCGGGGCAGCTCCAGTTCGAGCCGGACTCGCCGCTCGTGTGCCTGTGTCCGCAGGGCGTGGAGGTGCTCACGCCCGACATCACCGCGTTCGCGGACGCCTGGGACGCGCTGGCGCGCAGGCTCCAGGGCCAGCTGGGCCTGGACGTCACCGCGCTGGAGCGCTGGCCCACGCTGTCCCCGGGAGAGCGCAAGCGCTGGCAGGTGGGCGCGGCGCTCGCCCGCGAGCCGGACGTGCTCCTGCTGGATGAGCCCACCAACCACCTGGACGCGGAGGCGAGAGCGTGGCTGGTGGCCGCGCTGCGCCGCTTCCGGGGCGTGGGCGTCGTCGTGTCCCATGACCGGGAGCTGCTGGAGACGCTCACCCAGGCCACGCTGCGCGTGCACGGCGGCGAGGCGCACCTGTACCCGGGCGCCTACTCCGCCGCGAAGGGCCACTGGGAGGCGGAGCGCGAGTCCGAGGTCGCCGCCCACCAGCAGTCCAAGGCGGAGCGGGACCGCGCCGCGCAGCTGCTGGACAAGGCCCGGCGCGAGCACCAGGGCGCCACCCTGTCGCGCAGCACCGGCCGGCGGATGCGCAACAAGAACGACAGCGACGCGCGCGGCCTGGGCCCCTCCACGCTCGCGAGCTGGGCCGAGTCCCGGCTGGGCCACCAGGTCACCGTGAAGCGCCGGGAGCTGGAGCGCGCCGAGTCCGCGGTGGGCACCTTCACCGTGGACAAGACCGTGGGCCGCTCCGTGTTCGTGGACTACGTGCGCTCTCCCAACCCGTTCCTCTTCACGTTCGACACGCCGGGGCTGAAGGCCGGCGACGTGGAGGTGCTGGGCCCCACGCGCCTGGACGTGGACCGCGAGGCGCGCATCCGCATCGAGGGCCCCAACGGCGCGGGCAAGACGACGCTCCTGAAGGCGCTGCTGGAGCAGTCGCGCGTGCCCCGCGAGAAGCTCCTGTACCTGCCCCAGGACCTGGGCGAGGACGAGACGCGCGCCATGCTGGCCGCGGTGCGGGAGCTGCCCCCGGAGGAGCGCGGCCGGGTGATGTCCCTGGTGGCCGCGCTGGGCGTGGACCCGCACCGGCTGCTCGCGTCCGGACAGCCGTCGCCCGGCGAGGCGCGCAAGCTGGCCATCGCGCGCGGCCTGGGCCAGCACGCCTGGGCCCTGGTGCTGGACGAACCCACCAACCACCTGGACCTGCCGTCCATCGAGCGGCTGGAGGCGGCGCTGCGCGACTACCCCGGCGCGCTGCTACTCGTCACCCACGACGCGCCCTTCGCCCGCGCGTGCACCACCACGCGGTGGCTGGTCGCGAATGGACGTGTGGAGGTGGAGTGAAGACAGAGTCTGTGGGGGAAGAACTGAAACATGTTTTCCCTGCCGGGGTTCACTCCTAGAAGAGAGGTGCGGGCCCGGTGGATGTCACACCGGGCCTGTATCGTCTCCTCCACACCCCACACCCGGAGTCCGTATGTCTCGGCGTACGCCGCCATGGCGGCATTCGTGTCTCTTCATCACGGGCGCGCTCGCGCTCACCGGCTGTTCCGGCGGTTCCACCCCGGAGGACGCCTCCGCGCTCCAGCAGCAGGCCGGCGCGCTGGTCCCCGGGCCGGACCTGCGCATCACGGAGCTGAAGGCTCCGGACAGCGCGAAGCCGGGACAGAACGTCACCGTCACCGCGAAGGTCTGCAACGTCGGTGACCAGAACGTCTACGGCAATTCGATGCTCCAGGTGTACCTGTCCACCACACCCACGCAGCAGGTGCCCTCGGGCTCGCTGCCGCCCCCCACCACCCAGCTCACCCAGGGCCAGACGGCCGTGAGCGCGGTGTACGCGGGCCAGTGCGTCACCCGCTCGCTGACCTTCCCCGTCAGCCCGCTGGCGGGCTTCACGGGCAACGCCGCCTACTACCTGGGCGCCATCGTGGACACGCAGAAGACGGTGTCGGAGTCGGACGAGACCAACAACGGCTTCGTCCGCGGCCTGATGGGCGTGGGCAACCAGCCGGACCTGGTGGTCACCCGGGTGGACGCGCCGGCCAGCATGACGCCGGGTCAGCCCTTCAGCGGGTCCGCGACGGTCTGCAACGTGGGCACGGAGGCCACCTCCGGTAGCGGTCTGGAGGTGTACCTGTCCACGGTGAATGGGTTGACGATGCCGGCGTCCTCCGGCCCGCCGCCCACCACGCAGTCCGTGGTCGGGGCGATGCCCCTGGGCACCCTGGCCGCGGGCCAGTGCCGCGCGGTGCCGTTCTCCGGCTCCGCCTATCCGCCGCCCGCCGCGATGCCCAACCAGCCGCTGTACCTGGGCGCCATCGCGGATGCGTGGAAGAACACGGCGGAGCTGCGCGAGGACAACAACGCGTTCGTGCAGGGCCTGGTGGGCGTGGGCAACGCCCCGGACCTGACCGTCCGCTCCGTGACGGGCCCCACGAGCTTGCGCCAGGGCGAACCCTTCACCGCGTCCGTGACGATCTGCAACACGGGCACCGCGTCCGCGAACCCGGCGGACGTCAACGTGGTCCTCTCGTCGGTGCCGTCGCTGGCGGCCCCGGCCCCGGCGCCCCTGTCTCTTATA
>NZ_RAVW01000404.1 GCF_003611585.1 Corallococcus exercitus
CACCCCCACCACCCGGCCCCCGAAGGCGCCGTTGCCCAGGTCCATGTCCGTGTCCACGGTGCGGCCCAGCGGATCCTCTCCCGGCCAGAAGCGTCGAGCTGCCTCCGCGTTGATCAACACCGCGCGCCCACCCGCGCCCCGGTCCTCCGGCAAGAGCCCCCGGCCGCGCAGCACGGGCACCCGCAGGGCCTCCAGCGCCCCCGGCGTAACGATGCGGAGGCTGGCCTGCCAGGCCTCCGCGCCCGGCGGCACGGGCCTCCGCGGGTCACGCACCGCCAGCGTCCAGCGCTTCCCCTCCATGGGCAGCGCATTCACCGCGCCCACCGCTTCCACGCCGGGCAGGGCCCGCAGCCGTTCGAGGAGCCCATCGTAGAAGGCCGCGGGCGCCGCGCTGCCCATGGCGTAGCGGATGGGCGGCAGGTCGAGCCTCGCCGTCAGCACGCCCTCGGACTGGAAGCCCGGGTCGATGCGCCGCAGGTGCACGAAGCTGCGCAGGAGCAGGCCCGCGCTCACCAGCAGCAGCACCGCCAGCGCCGTCTCCGCCACGATGAGCGCCGCGCGCGTGCGGTGGTGGTGCGCGGCGCCTCCCGCTCCCTCGCCCACCGTCCGCAGCACGCGCGCCAGCTCCACCCTCGACATCTGCCACGCGGGCACCAGCCCGAAGAGGAGCGTGGTGAACACCGACAGGCCCGCGGTGAACGCCAGCACGGTGCCGTCGAGCGCCACCTCGTCGATGCGCGGAATGTCCCGGGGCCCGAACGCCGCCAGCGCATCCAGCGCCCACATGGCCGCGAGCAGCCCGGCCACGCCGCCCAGCACCGACAGCAGCGCGCTCTCCACCAGCAGCTCCCGCGCGATGCGCCCCCGGCTGGCGCCCAATGCCAGACGTACGGACGTCTCCCCCTCGCGCGACGCGGCCCGCGCCAGCAGCAGGTGCATGAGGTTGGCGCACGCGATGAGCAGCACCAGCCCCACCGCGCCCAGCATCAGCAGCAACGAGGGGCGCACCTGGCCCACCAGCACGTCGCGCAGCGACTCCACGCTCGCGCCCATGTCCGCGTTCGTCGCCGGGTACCGCGCCGCCAGGCTCCGCGCGACCGCGGAGGCCTCCTCCCGCGCCCTCGCGAGGCTCACGCCCGGCGCGAGCCGCCCGTACACCTCCAGCCAGTGCGCGCCGCGCGCCTCCGGCTTCGTCATGGACTCGTCCTGGACCAGCGGCGTCCACAGCTCCGCGTGCGAGGGGAAGTCGAACCCCGGGGCCATCACGCCCACCACCGTCCACGGCAGGGGCCCGCCCAGGTTCAGCGAGCGGCCCAGCACCTCCGGGTTGCCACCAAAGCGGCGCTGCCAGAGCGCATGGGACAGCACCGCGACCTGGGGCGTCCCCGGCGCGTCATCCCCCGGCTGCAGCGCGCGGCCCAGCTGTACGCGAGGCCCCAGCACCTGGAAGAACCCGGCCGTCACCAGCCCGGCCTGCACCTTCATGGGCGAGGACTCCGTGCGGTCCGCCCCCAGCGTCACCGTCGCGGACGCCGCGCCGACGAGCCCCTCGAAGGCCCGCGCCTGTTCGCGCAGGTCCATCAGGTCCGGCGGCGAGGTGGGCCCCGGGCCCTGCCGGCCCACGCTGAACAGCCGCACGAGCCGGGCGTCGTCGCGCATGGGCAGCGGACGCAGCAGCACCGCGTGCACCACGCTGAAGATGGCGACGTTGGCGCCAATGCCCAGCGCCAGCGTGGCCACCGCCACGAGGGTGAAGGTGGGACTGAGGCGCAGCCGTCGCAGCGCGAACCGGAGGTCCTGGAGCAGGGAGGCCATGTCGGACGCGCTTGAGCATGGCGCATGCCACGGGGCCGGGACAGCCACTCCCTGGGGACAGGTGGGATGAACGCACCACGACCCTGACCGGCGCTGGGAATCCGCATCCCGCATCCGGACACGCGTTCGCGCCAGACGCAGGCGCTTGCTCGCGTGACGCGAAGGTCCACCGCCGCGTCCGGCCATCCCTCTCACGCCGCCGTGGCACCCGGCTTGCGTAGGCACCCGGCGGTCCCCGTCCTGCCGGAGCACGCCTTGCCCCCTCTTTCCTCACGCCACGCCGTCCGCCGCTTCACGCAGTCCCTCCTGGTGGTCGCCATGGGAGGCACCGCCCTCCGCTGCAAGGACGACCCGGTGGATCCAGCCCCGGTGGACCCGCAGACGCTCTGCTCCGGCACCTTCAGTGACGGCACGAGCATCAACGTCGCGAACCCGCAGCCCCTGTTCGACGTGCCCCTGCCCGAGCAGTCGTTCTGCGACTTCCACACCTTCGCGTGGAACCAGTTCCTCTACCTCACCCAGACGGTGCAGGACCCCAACGACCCGGTGACCCCCAGCAAGCCCCGGTTCCTGTCCTATGCGCCCTGGTACAACATGCTCCAGCCGGATGGCTCCCCCCGGCCGGGCGCCTTCCCCGGCGGCGTCACGACGCTCCAGGTGAGCCACCTGGACCAGAAGCAGGCCGGCAGCGGCCAGGACGAACTGGTCGACGTCGCGGGCAACACGGTGCTGTATGACCTCCGCTTCAACCCGACGATGTATGACTTCATCACGGGCAGCACCTACTACACGCAGGCCGGATACGACGCGTTCTGCCAGCCCACGGACCCAAGCCAGCCGTTCACCCTCTGCGGCAACACGACGCAGATCTGGATGCCCTGGGGCACCAGCACGCAGATGGGCTCCATGGAGCTGAAGTCCGCCTGGCGGCAGTTCCCCGGCAATGACTGTCCTTCCACCCAGATGTACTGCGCGGGGTCCAACCTGGGGCTCGTCGCGCTGCACATCGCGCAGAAGACCCCCACGCACGGCGAATGGGTCTGGGCCTCCTTCGAGCACGTCGCCAACACGCCGGATTGCGCGGCGGGCTCCAGCTCGCCCATCGCGCCGCTGTCGCCCCTGGGGACGCCGTGGGCGTTCTTCAATCCCTCCACGGCGCCCGCCAGCGTGATGGAGACGAAGACCTGCGGCGTCGTCCCCGGCAACGCGCAGTGCAACCTGGACCCGAAGGTGGGCACCGGCTTCCAGCAGGTGAACATCTGCCGGACGGACGCCCTGCCGGCCGGGGGCGCGAGCGCAGCCAACTGCGCCGTGGTGGACTCCTCCACCAGCGACCCGAACGCCAACAGCGGCGGCAACGTGTCCTGCCTCAACGCGACGCTGCGGCCCCAGCTCGCGGGCATCTGGGGGAACTACCAGCTCGTCGGCACGCTGTGGACCAAGGGCACCCAGCCGCCGGACCAGGACTTCTGGATCGACATCTTCCAGTCACCCAAGCAGGGCGTGCCGGAGAAGACGGCGGTGGGCTTCCCGAACCTGGCCAACACGGCGCTGGAGACCTACCTCCAGATTGGCTCCACGGCCTACGACCCGAACGGCTCCGGCCTGTCCAACGCGAACAAGGCGGGCTGCTTCGGGTGCCACAACCCCGTGGCCCAGGACACGGCCACGGACCTGAGCCACTTCCCGTCGAAGTTCGACGACCTCACGGAGCCGCGCGTGCCCGCGAAGCAGTGAGGCCTGGGAGCCGCTGATGCTGACGACGGGAGGGCGTCCAGGACGGACCCCCTCCCGTTCGTGTTTCAGCGGCGGCTCATTCCGCGCGCGACCGCTTGCGCCGGGTGGCCAGCGCGACGAGCGCCAGCCACGCGAGCGGGGCCACGGGGGCCGCGCCGCAGCCGCAGCCGGAGTCGTCCTCGGGCGGGGGCTTGCTCGTGCCCGCGTCGGTGCCGCCGGTCCCCGCGTCGGTACCGGCATCCGGCTCGCAGCTTCCGTCCCCGACGCAGACCGTCACCGTGGCCTCGGCCGGGACTCCCTGCGTGTCCACCACCACGAAGCGCACCGTGTGCGGGCCCGGCGTCAGGCCCGTGGTGTCCCAGCGGTTGTGCTCGCCACCGAAGTGGAAGTGGTTGTCCGAACGGACGTCCGTGTATTCGAGCGTGCCGTCCACGTAGAACCCGGCGTGGGTGCAGCCCACGTCGTCCACGCAGTCGCCGAAGAACTCCGCCGTGGCGCCGGACACGTGCTCTCCCTGGGTGGGACGGGTGAGGACGGCGCGCGGCGCCTCATCCGCCTTCGTGGTGATGCTGAAGGCCTGATCCGCGGCCGGCGACACGCCATTGGACGCCCGCACGCGCACGTCCACGGTGCCCGCCGCGGAGGGCGTCCAGGTGATGAGGCCGGTGGCCGCGTCGATGCTCATGCCCTGCGGCACCGTGCCCTCCAGCGAATATGTGGGCACCGGTCGGCCCTCCGCCTCCACGTCGTAGCGGTACGCGGCCCCCACCACGGCGGTGGTGACGGGCGTGGAGGAGATGGCGGGCGCCAGCGGTTCGTCATCCGCCTCCACGGCCTCCAGCGTGCGCGCATCCAGGCCCGGCATGGCGAGCGTGATGGTGGCCACGCCGCTCACGTTGTCCGCGTCCTGCGCGGCCTGGAGCGTGACGGTCTGCGGAGTGCTCCAGTTGGACGACGTGAACGTGAGCGTCCCCCCGGAGGCCACGGTGAGGTCCGCGTCTCCCTGGGTGGGCGCCACCGTCACGGTGACGGTCGACGAGGGCCGCAGGGACAGGGCCACGGTGAAGGTGGCGGTGCCGCCCTCGGGCACGGAGACCCGGGTGGTGGACAGCACCAGCCGGGGCGAGTTGTTGTCGATGGTGGTGGCCACCACGGACTCGGTCCGCAGGCCCTCCGAGGACACGTCGAAGGTGGCGGTGTCCGCGACCGCGTCCGCGTCCTCCGCCGCCTCGAGCATGACCACCTGCGGCGCGCTCCAGCTCTGCGGAGAGAAGGTGAGGGTGTCACCGCCCAGCAGGCGCAGGTCCTCGGAGCCGCCCGCGGCCCGGGCAACGGCCACCGTCACGGGCGCGGCGGGGGCCTGGGCCAGCCGCACGGTGAAGGCCGCGCGGCCGCCCTCCATCAGGCGCAGGTTGAGTCCCGACACGACCAGCTTCTGGACGGAAGCCGCCGGAGTCACCCGCCGCACGACGCTGGCGGTGTGCCCGATGGCGTAGAGCGCGCCGTCCGGGCCCACGGCCATGTCCACGCTGGAGGAGAAGCCCGTCCCCCACTCGTCCACCGTCGCCACCGAGTCATCCTCCGCCAACGTGGCGCGCGTCACCTGGCCGGAGTTGTAGTCGCCGAAGAAGTAGTTGCCGCGGTACTCCGGCGGGAAGAGGGTGGCGTCGTAGAAGGTGCCGCCCGTGATGGAGCCGCCCAGCCCCTGCGTCGTCGCGCTGCCCCCGCCGCTGGTCGCGTCCGGCAGGCCCGGCTGGGCCACCGTGAAGGTGGTGGTGCCGGGCGCGTTGTTGGCGCTGGCGACGTAGAAGGTGCCGTTGAAGCTCGCGTCCGTCACGCCTTCGAGGGTGAGCCGCTCCCCCTTGCGGAAGCCGTGCGCCCCCGTCGTGGTGAAGGTGGTGACGCCCCCGCTGCGCACCGCGCCCGCGGCGGTGAGGTTGCGCGCGTCCACCCCGTTGGTGCGGTACTTGATGACGGGGGTGATGTAGTCGTTGGTGACGGGCTGGTTGTTCTCGTAGTCGTCGTAGCCGGCGTGGCTTCTCCGGTTCACGACGAAGACCTGCTCGTAGCCGGTGCCCACGCCGTTGACCCACAGCTGGCCGCTGGTGGGCTGGAACGTGAAGGTGAACGGATTGCGCAGGCCGCGCGCCCAGATGTATTCGTTGTTGGGGCCCACGCCGTCGTTGAACGGGTTGTCATTGGCGGGCGTGCCGTCCAGGTTGGCGCGGCTCACCTTGGCCGCCATCGACGTCAGGTCCGCGTCCACGCCGGTGCCGTTGCCCAGGTCGCCGATGGACCAATAGAGCTTGCCGTCCGGGCCGAAGCCCAGCCCGCCGCCGTCATGGTTCTGGCCGTTCGTGGGCAGCTTCGTGACGACCTCCGTGCGCGCGATGCCCGTGCCGTTGGAGTCCGTGTAGCGGACGATGCGCTGCTCGGTGGCGGAGACGGTGACGAAGAAATAGACGTACCGGTTGACCACGTAGTTCGGGTCGAACGCGATGCCGATGAGCCCGCACTCGCTGTTCGTGTAGACCGAGGGCTCCGTGGCGAACGTGCGGGTCACCAGCGTGGAGGTGCCCGGCTGCGTCTCCAGGACGCCGTCCTTCAAGGCCACCGTCCGCACGACGCCGTTCTTCAGCGTGATGAACAGGCGCCCCGAACCATCCGGTGCCCACGCCATGCCGGTCGCGGCGCTCAGTTGATTGGAGGAATAGTTCGTTTCCACGAAGCCGGCGGGCACCGTGGCCCGGGCTGGCGCGGACATCATCAGGAACAGCAGTGAGGCCATGAGGGGGGTACGCATGGCCCGGAACCTACCGCACCCGCAGTGGGGCCCGAGGCCCCACGCGGAGGAATCCCTACCGCGTCGCGGTGAAGTTCCGCTGGATGAAGCACTGCAAGTCAATGTTCTCGGAGGAGGCGAGCCTCAGCTCGTACTCGCCCTCGATGACCGAGCGGTCGGTGGACGACCTGGGCGAGGGCGCGGCCACCGTCGAGGTGATGCGGATGGTGCGATCGAGCTTCTGGTCCGTGAGGAGCTGGCTGACGCTGAAGTCGAGCTTCCGGGAGGGCTCACCGTAGTAGTAGGTCGACAGCGTGATGCCGTCGAGCTCCCCCGTGACGTAGCCGTCGGACACGTTCAACACGAGCGGCCCCTTGGGCAGGCCCACTCCCAATCTCTCGCATCCCCCGCCCGGGGGCGAGGTGTCCGCGAACTGGAGCGTGTAGGTGCCCTCGATGGCGCAGCCCTCCTCACAGTCAGGATACGAGCTGCCGCAGCCCGGGTTCCCCATGCCGCTGCCCATCGTCATCATGCCCGCGGCGAGCAGCACGGGAACGCGGAGGAACGTCACGGCCTTCGAGGAACGGGTGCTGCGCGGGGACTCGGTGTGCATGGAAGACTCCGGGTGGAAGCGGGGAGGCGTGAGGATAGCCCAAACGCCTGCTCACTATCTCACCCGGAGTCCGTGCCGCTTCACGCTACAGCGTCACGTTGCCGGACAGCACCTCGGTGAACTTGCAGGGGATGTTGCTGGAGAGCGTGGTGCAGGTGGACGGCTGCGACGGCGTCCACGTGGTGGCGTTGAGCTTGATGGCCGCCTGCGCGCGCTGACGGTAGACGCCCGGCGTGTTGGGCGTGGGGTTCGCCGTCTGGCCGCCGAAGTCGGTGTTCGTCTCCGGGTAGCAGCTGCGGCTGCCCGCCACCGCCGTCCAGGTGACCGTGCCCGTGCTGCTCACCGACTTCTTCTCCACGATGGAGCAGACGTAGATGATGGGGTAGTCCTGCTCGCAATCCCAGACAGAGGCCTGCGCGCTGATGGGGCCCCCGATGTCATACGTGTAGGGCGTCGTCGCTTCGACCACGCACGTCGTGCCCGGGATGGCCTTCGTCACTTCGGACCGCACCTGCGCGACGTCGCTTCCGGCGGGGGCCGGCTCCGTGGCTTCCGGCGCGGGACCACAGGCGCTGAACGCAAGGGCCACCACGGCGAGGCTGCACGTCTTGAACTTGAACATGGGGGGAGTGTCTCAGGGGGAAATGAGGCTGACAGGCGCTGCCACCGCTCACCCTTGCAAACCCATGCATCTCCATGGGTTCCATGCGAGAAGTGACTAGCGTGTCAGAAAGGTAAATCCCCTTGAGGGTTGCCGTCCACCCACGCGGTGCGGGGGGGGGGGGGCACGCCCCGTGAAGTCACGGCTTGCGGGACGCGACGCTGGGCGCCACGGTCATGGCCTGGCTGAACCGGCGGGTGCCGTCCGAGAAGGCGCCCCGTGCGACCTCCTGCCCGGAGGTGCTTAGCACCTGGGCGAACACGTGGTCGAAGCCCTTCTCCAGGCCCATGGACTGGTGGGGTTCGCCCTTGGAGTCCGCGACCATGAAGAGCGACGTGTCCAGCTCCGG
Source organism: Corallococcus exercitus (assembly GCF_003611585.1). Classification (GTDB taxonomy): domain Bacteria; phylum Myxococcota; class Myxococcia; order Myxococcales; family Myxococcaceae; genus Corallococcus; species Corallococcus exercitus. Next base: position 7,958 of record NZ_RAVW01000404.1, read on the forward strand.
AGGAGGCGCTTCGCCCTTCTCACGGAACAGGTCCTTCATGGCGTTGAGCGACTCGTTGTGGCTCTTGCGCAGCTCCCCGCGCGCCATGCCCTTGAAGAGGCCCGGGACGTCACGCAGGTCCACGTGGATGACGACGATGGGCTTCTTCTCGCGGACTTCATAGAGGAACTGGGAAGCATGCTGGCGCAGCTCCTCCCGGGTGCCCTTGTTGGCGTACAGCACCAGGGTGGGGCGGCCCTGCCCGATGGGGACTTCCTTGCCAAACACGTCCTTGAGTTCAGCGGCGGCGGCGGGAAGTGCTCCCAGCAATCCAAGCAGGCAGGTCAGCAGTGCGGTCTTCTTCATGCAGTGGCTCCAGAAGGTGGATAGACGCATCGGGTCCACCAACAGCGCCATGTCCACGCTGAATCCCCAGCGGTGAATTCAAATCCGCGCAGGTGACGGCTGCTCATGAGGGGACAAGGAGCCGGGTGACAGAAGGGCCGCCCCCCGGTGTTCCACCCGCCAGCATCCCCTTCGCTGGAGGTCGCAGACCATGGGCAGCTCATTGGATCGTCGCTCCCTCATCCAGGCCGGCCTGGGATTGACCGGGGGGCTCGCGCTGCTCCGGGGCTCCCCGGCCATCGCGGCGGGACAGCCGTCCACGACCTCCACCGCCGCCGAGGAACCCCGGCCCTGGTGGGAGCTGGGGCTGATGGCGGACCCCATCATGGAGAGCCAGCTCCTGCACTTCCTGGCCGCGACCTACAGCGCCCAGGCGGACATCAGCGAGGTGCTGGACACCGCGAAACGCATTGTCGCGGGGGATGACTGGAGCTGGCCCGACGAGTGGGTCCGCACCGCCGACCGCATCCGCGCCATGGGCGACACGAGCCTGTCCCGCCGCCATCCGCTGAGCGCGGGCAATGCCTACCTGCGCGCCGCCAACTACTACCGCGCCGCGCTCATCCACCACCC
>NZ_RAVW01000405.1 GCF_003611585.1 Corallococcus exercitus
CGCCTCCTCCGTCGCCTCCAGCCCCTCCGGACAGCCCGCCCGCAGGTGGAAGTCATCGAAGCGCAGGAACACGTCCACCCCGATGCCCACCGCGTTCTGACACAGCGACTCCAGGCACGCCGCCAGCGGGTGCCCCGCGTCCACCGCCTCGGGGGCCTCCCACACGGCTTCCTGGATGCGCCGCGTCCCGGCGTCCACCCGGAGCGACAGCCGCACCCGGCCCCCCTCGAAGGGCGCCTCTCCGTGCCGCACGTCCTCTCCGTGAAGCTCTCCGCGATGTTCCTGCCCTGGAGTCCTCATGCTAGGGACCCATCCTTTCCCACACATCCCCTCCAGGCCAGGAGCCCCATGTCCGAGCCCTCCCATCCGCGCGACGGCGACTTCGAGCTCGTCACCCTGCGCAACGGCCACCGCGCCGTGCGCCACCTGGGCCATGGCGAGGTCATGCACCCCGCGGTGGGGCCGTGGCAGGAAGCCCTGCGCCTCTACGTGGATCAACCCGGCCTCGCGGACCGCCTGCGCAAGCCCGGCCCGCCGCTCGTCATCCACGACGTGGGCCTGGGCGCCGCCACCAACGCCGTCGCCGCGCTCACCCGCGCCCGCGAACTGGGCCCCCAGCGCGCCCGCGACCTGCACGTCGTCAGCTTCGAGGTGGACCTGGCCCCGCTGCGTCTGGCGCTCGCGGACGCGGAGGGCTTCCCGTTCCTCCAGCCGTTCCGCGAGGCCTGTGAGAGCCTCATGAAGCACGGCACCTGGTCCGAGCCCGGCATCCGGTGGGACCTCAAACTGGGGGACGCGGTGCCCTTCCTGGAGCCGGACGCCGGACTGCCCCCCGCCGACCTCGTCTTCTTCGACCCGTTCTCCCCCGCGTCCAACCCGGACATGTGGACCGAAGCGGTGCTCGCCCGGGTGCGCCGGCACTGCCGGGAGGACGGGGAGGGCGCCCTGCTGATGACCTACAGCGCGGCCACGCCCACCCGCGTCACGCTGCTGCTCGCGGGGTTCTACGTGGGCGCCGGCGTGTCCACCGGCACCAAGGGGGAGACCACCGTGGCCTCGACCCGCTACGAATCACTGGCCGCCCCGCTGGGGACCCGGTGGCTGGAGCGCTGGGAGCGCTCGTCCTCCCGGGCCCCGCATGGGGGCACCCTCACGCCTGAGGTCGAGCGTCGCCTGCGGACCCATCCTCAGTGGCGCTGAGCGCCGTCTCGACGGGGGCCTCGCTCCAGCGCAGGTGGAACGTCGCCGCCGTGCCGTCGAACTCCTCCGGCAGCGCCACCACCCGCCAGCCCCCGCACAGCGCCACCGCGCGCGCCAGGAGCCCCGCCGCGAACGTCGGCTGATCCGCCAGCACGTCGTTCATCCACAGCTCCAGCGACGTCGCGCCACGCTCCACGATTTTGACTTCACTGAAGTTGTTGCCGGCGCGAAAGCCGACGTCCGCGCGCAGCAGCATCCGCCGGGGACCGGCCAGCCGGCCCACGCCCAGGAGGGCGCGGCCAAAGAAGGTGCCGAAGTAGGCGTCCATGAAGCGCTCGCCCAGGGAGTAGTACGCGGCCTCCGCGGGCACGCCGCCATAGACGTGGCCGGCCGCGATGCGCAGGAACTCCCGCCACTGTTCCAGCGAATACGTGCGTTCCAGCTTGCGGTCGAGGTCCAGCCCCGCCCGCTTCAGGTGCTCGCGGCAGGCGGGGGTCAGCCGGTTCTCCAGCGCTCGGACGAAGAGCGCGTCGACGGTCTGGGCGAAGACAAGCTTCTCAGGATTCATGCGAAGCACCCTACACGAAGCCCCCCATGCGATGCTCCCCCACCTGTGTACTGACGTTCAGTGTCGTGCCCGCCGAGTGTCAGGAAGCTGGCGCGCGCCGCACCCTTCGTGAACTCCGGGTGTTTTCAGACCCCACGTTGACGGCGCGCGCCACGAGCCCGCGCAGCCACTGGTGGGCGGGGTCGCCGTCGAAGCGCTCGTGCCAGACCTGGATGATGTCGAAGGTCGGCACCGGGATGGGCGGGGGGAAGACCTGGAGCGCGTACGCCTCGCCGAACGCGGCGATGAGGCGGCGGGGCGCGGTGAGGACGTAATCCGAGCGCGACACCGCCAGCGGGGCGATGAGGAAGTAGGGCACCCGCAGGGCGATGCGGCGCGGGGGCAGGCCGCGCTTCGCCAGGAGCGTGTCCACCGCGCCCACGCCGTCGCCGCGCGGGCTGATGAGGATGTGGGACAGCTTCAGGTAGGTGTCCAGGTCCAGCGTGCGGTGCACGGTGGGGTGGTCCTTGCGCACCACGCAGACGAAGTCCTCGGTGAGCAGCTTCTTCTGGCGCAGGCCCGGCCCGGCCTCTACCGGCGGCGTGACGACGGTCAGGTCCACCTCGCCCCGCTCCAGGAGCCCGGGATACGTGTGGCTGTCCACGTGCAGCACGGACAGGTCCACGCCGGGGGCCTCGCGGCCCAGGAGCTCCAGCGCGCCCGGCAGCAGCACGGTCCCGAAGTAGTCGCGCGTGGCCACGGTGAAGCGGCGGGACGCGGTGGCGGGTTCGAAGGGGGGCTCGTGCTTGAGGGCCCGCTTCAGCTCCGCCAGCCCCCGCCGCAGCGGCGCGGCCAGCTGCTGCGCGCGCGGCGTCAGCACCATGCCGCCCCGGCCCCGGATGAGGAGCGCGTCACCCAAGAGCTCCCGCAGCTGGGCGAGCGCATGGCTCATCGCGGACTGGGTGAGGCCCACGCGGGCGGCGGCGCGGGTGACGTGCGCCTCCTGGAGGAGCGCGTCCAGCGCCACCATCAGGTTGAGGTTGATGCCGGAGAGGTCGACCTCGTCGGGAACCGGAGCCGGGGTTTCATGAGCGCGGCGCATGGGGATATGCATAGCATGCAGTGGCCTCATGCAGGGCGCGGGGGCACTGTTGCGCCATCCCGCTGTCGCTGGAGGCACCCCATGTCCATCGTCATCAACACCCCGAATGGCAACATCGGCCGTTCCCTCGTCGAGAAGCTGCTGAAGGCCGGCCGCAAGGTCACGGTCATCTCCCGCACGCCGGAGAAGGTGGCGGACCTGGTGAAGCTGGGCGCGAAGGTGGTGCAGGGCTCCATCGACGAGCAGGCCACGCTGGACGCGGCGCTCGCGGGCGCGGAGGCGCTGTTCTGGCTCACGCCGCCCGCGCCCCGTCCGGACTTCCTCGACTGGGCGAAGGGCACCGGCCGGCTGGCCGCGGAGCGCGTGAAGGCGCACGGCGTGAAGCGCGTGGTGCTCATCTCCAGCGTCGGCGCGCAGAACGGGCCGGGCTCCGGGCCGGTGTCCTCGCTCAAGCCCATTGAAGAGGCCTTCCAGCAGGCGGCGCCCAACGTCGTCAGCCTGCGCGCGGGCTTCTTCATGGAGAACCTGCTGCGCGACGCGCAGACCCTGGCGAAGGCCGGCGCCATCTACAGCCCGAACCCGGAGACGAAGGCCTTCCCGATGGTCGCGACAGCGGACATCGCGGCCAAGGCCGCCGAGTTCCTGACGGACGCGTCGTGGACGGGCCACCGCTACGTGGGCGTCCACGGCCCGCAGGACCTCACCTATCCGCAGGTCGCGAGCATCCTCACCCAGGTGCTGGGCCAGCCCGTGAAGTACGTGCGGGTGGGGCTGGAGGACGCGCGCAACGGCATGACGGGCGCGGGCATGCCTTCGTGGATGGCGGACTCCTTCGTGGAGATGTACGGCGCCATCCAGGACGGGCGCATGGACGCGGCCGAGCCGCGCTCCAAGGAGACCACCACGCCCACCACGCTGGCGGAGTTCGCCAGCACCGTGCTCAAGCCGTTGGTGGAGCAGGCGCGCGCGTCGTAAGGGGAAACCGACGTTCGCCCGCCGGCCCGCGGGCGAAAACGGACGGGGGAGCGTCCGCCATGTCTTCCGCTTCCTCCTCACTGGTGCACGATGGGGGCCGACCGGAGATTGACCGGTACGGCCACCCCACCGAACACGAGCGCACCATGGACGAGCAACGCCCCGCCACGCCCCCGGCCCGGACGGACCCCTCCCTCGACCTGCTCCACCAGCGCACGCGTCAGCCGCTGGAGGTCCTCTTCTCCCCGCGCAGCGTCGCGGTGGTGGGGGCGAGCGAGCGCGCCGGCAGCGTGGGCCGCACCGTCCTCTGGAACCTCATCAGCAGCCCGTTCGGCGGCACCGTCTATCCCGTCAACCCGCAGCGCCCCAACGTGCTCGGCATCAAGGCGTGGCCGTCCGTGCGCGCGCTGCCGGAGGCCGTGGACCTGGCCGTCATCGTCACCCCGGCGAAGTCCGTGCCGGCCATCATCCGCGAGTGCGCGGAGGTCGGCGTCAAGGGCGCCATCATCATCTCCGCGGGCTTCAAGGAGACGGGCCCGGAGGGCGTGAAGCTGGAGCAGGAGGTGCTTCGCATCGCGCAGGCCGCGAACCTGCGCATCATCGGGCCCAACTGCCTGGGCGTGATGCGTCCCACGGGCGGCTTCAACGCCACCTTCGCCAAGGGCATGGCCCGCCCCGGCAACGTGGCCTTCATCAGCCAGTCCGGCGCGCTGCTCACGTCCATCCTCGACTGGAGCCTGCGCGAGGCCGTGGGCTTCAGCGCCTTCGTCTCCGTGGGCTCCATGCTGGACGTGGGCTGGGGAGACCTCATCGACTTCCTCGCGGATGATCCGATGACGCGCTCCATCCTGCTGTACATGGAGTCCATCGGCGACGCGCGCGCCTTCCTGTCCGCCGCGCGCGAGGTGGCCCTCACCAAGCCCATCATCGTCATCAAGGCCGGCCGCACCGCGCAGGCCGCGCAGGCCGCCGCGTCACACACCGGCACGCTCGCTGGCAGCGACGAGGTGCTCTCCGCCGCCTTCCGCCGCGCGGGCGTGCTGCGCGTGGACTCCATCGAGGACCTCTTCCACATGGCGGAGGTGCTGGCCCGCCAGCCCCGGCCCTCCGGCCGCAGGCTCACGCTGCTCACCAACGCGGGCGGCCCCGCCGTGCTCGCCACGGACGCGCTCGTGTCCGGCGGCGGCGAGCTGGCCGTGCTGTCCGACGCCACCCGGAAGCAACTGGACGCCTTCCTGCCGCCGCCGTGGAGCCACGCCAACCCGGTGGACATCCTGGGAGACGCGGACGCGGAGCGCTACGCGAAGGCGCTGGAGACCACCGGCGCGGACCCCAACAGCGACGGCCTGCTCGTCATCCTCACCCCGCAGGACATGACGGAGCCCACCCAGACGGCGGACCGCCTCAAGGGCTACGCGAAGCTGCCCGGCAAGCCCGTGCTCGCGAGCTGGATGGGCGGCTCCGAAGTCGCAGCCGGCGAGCGCATCCTCAACGACGCGGGCATCCCGACCTTCGGCTACCCGGACACCGCGGCCCGCGTCTTCAACTACATGTGGCGCTACTCGGACAACATCGCCGGGCTCTATGAGACGCCCACGCTGGCGGAGGAGCCCACCGGCGGCGGCCGTGACGTGGCGCGCGCCCTGGTGGACGAGGCCCGCGCCGCCGGCCGCACCCTCCTGTCCGAGTACGAGTCCAAGCGGCTGCTGGCCGCCTACGGCATCCCCACCGTGGAGACGTGGCTCGCCACCTCCGAGGACGAGGCGGTGGCGAAGGCCCATACGCTGGGCTTCCCCGTGGTGCTCAAGCTGCACTCGCTCACGGTGACGCACAAGACGGACGTGGGCGGCGTGCGGCTGGACCTGCGCGACGAGTCGCGCGTGCGGGAGGCCTTCCGCGCCATCCGCGACGCGCTCACGGAGCGGGGGCTGGCGGACGCGTTCGACGGCGTCACCGTGCAGCCCATGGCGAAGCTGGATGGCTACGAGCTGATTGTCGGCAGCAGCCTGGACGCGCAGTTCGGCCCGGTGCTGCTCTTCGGCGCGGGCGGCACGCTGGTGGAGGTGATGCAGGACCGGGCCCTGGGCCTGCCGCCCCTCAACACCACGCTGGCGCGCCGGATGATGGAGCGCACGCGCATCCACCACGCGCTCAAGGGCGTGCGCGGCCGGGCGCCCGTGGACCTGGGCGCGCTGGAGCGGCTGATGGTGCGCTTCAGCCAGCTGGTGGTGGAGCAGCCCTTCATCCGCGAGCTGGACATCAACCCGCTGCTCGTCTCCGCCGAGCGCATCATCGCGCTGGACGCGCGCGTGGTGCTGCACCCGCCGGACGTCTCCGCCGCGGCGCTGCCGAAGCTCGCCATCGAGCCGTATCCGCACCAGTACGCGCAGGTCCTCACGCTGAAGAACGGCGAGCAGCTGCTCGTGCGCCCCATCCGCCCGGAGGACGAGCCCGCCATGGGGCGGTTCCACCAGGCCCTGTCCGAACAGACGGTGTTCATGCGCTACGCGGGCCTGATGAAGCTCAGCCAGCGCGTGGCCCACGAGCGCCTGGCGCGCATCTGCTTCAACGACTACGCGCGGGAGATGGCGCTCGTCGCGGTGCGGCCGTCACCAGACGGGAAGGGTGGGGGAGAGATACTGGCGGTGGGCCGGCTCACGCGCCTTCGCGGCACGAAGGACGCGGAGTTCGCCATCACCGTCAGCGACCCCGCGCAGCGACTGGGCCTGGGCACGGAGCTGCTCCGGCGGCTGGTGGAGGTGGGCCGGGACTGGGGCCTGCGCCGCATCGTCGCGGACATCCTCGCGCGCAACCGCGGCATGCAGGCCGTCAGCAAGAAGCTGGGGTTCACCCTCGTGGAGCACGAGGAGCTGGCCCCGGACATGGTGAAGGCCGTGAAGGTGCTCAACGGCTGACCGTGCCCGGGGCCCTCACGGCCCTACGGCACTACACGTCGTCGCAGGGCGTGCCCAGCCGCGCGCCCGTGTAGACGCCCAGCTCGTTGTAGATGAACGGCAGGTTCTCACCCACCGGCACCGCGCGCAGCTTCTGGCGCTTGCTCTTCACCACCCAGAACGACGGCTCCTCGCGGTCCACCACGAGGCGCAGGTCGCCGCCCTGCGTGGAGAAGATCTCCCCCTGCGAGTCGGTGACGACGTTGAGCATCTTCTGCTGCTTCACCTGGCCGCGCTGGCCCGTGAAGATGCGGAAGCTCTTGTTGTCCGCGCCGATGCCGCGCTCCACCAGGTAGTACGTGCCCTTGTCGTCGCGCAGCAGCGCGTACGGCTGGAACTTCACCGGGCTGGGCTGGTAGGTGGCCTTGCGCAGAAGCTCCTTGGCCTGGTCCGCCGGCACCGGCTGCTGGGGCAGGTTCTTCTCACCGCAGCGCAGCGCGCACGTCTTGAAGTCGTCGCTCAGCTTCACGTCCGAGACGACCCGGTAGTCCATGCCGCGGAAGTTGTCGTTGGCCTTGGGGTTGAAGAAGCGGGGCTCGAAGAAGCCACCCTCGGTGCTGGTGGGGTAGCCCACGGGCGGCACCTGCGTGAACGTCTTGCCGTCTCCGTAGTACAGGGTGCCGCCGTCGAGCTCCGGCGAGTGGGGGATGAGGACCGTGTAGTGGCCCTTGCCGTCCGCGCAGACCTTCGCGGACTCCAGCACCATGCGGTCGCGCAGCTTCTGCTCCTGCCCCCAGGGGGGATCCATCGCGAGCGCGGCTTGCGGGGCCAGGACGAGCCCCAGGGCGATGACCATGTGTCGAAGCGTCATGTCGGTGGGCTTTCGTTCTAGAGGGAGTCGGTGAAGTAGGAGGTGGCCTTATCGGGCTGGACCTGGTCGCCTTCGGTCACGGCCCAGATGACCTTGCGCGCTTCCAGCTTCAGCGCCGCCTGCGCGTCCATGCGGCACTCCACCGTCTGGATCTTCTGCTGGACGGCGCGCCTGGCCTCGTCGGAGCGCTCGCACAGCTTCTGGAGCGTCTCCAGCGGGCGCGCGCAGTAGCTGCCATAGGAGATGTCGTTGATCTGCTTGTCCGTGACAGAGTCCCACGCCACGGTGGACGTCAGCTTGGAGCCGCACGCCTTGTTCGTCTCCGCGAGCGCCTCGCCCAGCTGCGTCTCCGCCTGGCTCATCCAGAACTTGCGGTCGAACACGAGCATCGCCTGATACTTCTTGTCGCCTTCCAGGTCCTGGTAGCGCTCGAAGACCTTCTCCACCTTCAGCGCGCCCGTCTTCGCCGTGTCCGGCTGCAGGTGCGTGTAGCCCGTGTGGTTCACGTTGCTGAAGATGAGGTCCTCGTAGCCGCCCCGGTCCTCCACGGAGACGAAGCGCTGCTTGTGGCCGCGCCACTGCGTCCAGTACTCCGTCTTGCGCCGCTCCTCGCCCACCGACGCGACGAGCACCTGGCCGTCCAGCTCGCTCTTCGTGCCGTCGAACATCACCAGCGCCTTGTGCGCATCACCGGGCTCCAGCCCGATGAGGGTGACCTGCTCGCCAGCCTCGTTGGAATACACCTTGCCGGTGACGGGCTTCGTGCCCGCCACGGCGCTGTCGGGCCGCACGCCCCGGGAACACCCCAGGGACAGCGCCACGACCCCCACTGCCAGTAGGACTCTCACGACCACTCCTTGAATTGAGGGCGCGCCCCCGCTCTGGAGCTTCCGCGCGCCCGGACGACCCTAGAGGTCGATATCGTACTGCGAACAGTATTGTCGGACCCTTGGACGTTCCGTTGCCGGGACCCGGGTCCATTGTGCTCGCGCATTCGCCAGGTCGTGCTGCTGGCAGTACACGCGGGTGAGCAGCGAGAACGACAGGCCGGTGATCTTCGTGCGCTGGCTGCGCCGGATGTGACGCAGCGCTTCCGACGTGTTCGACGCGTCCAGCGCCTTCTGCGCGGAGGCCAGGTCCTCGCGCACGCTGTCCGGCATCGACTCGGGGGCGCCGCCACCACGTGGCGCCTTGGTCCTGGTCGTCACGGCGGGCGGATCCGTTGGCTCCACGGACGGCCGCTTCTCTTCGGGAGCCGTCTGCTGCTGTGGCGGCTGGCCTTCCGGAGCCACGGGCGGCTCCACGGGCTGCTTCTGCTCCAC
>NZ_RAVW01000406.1 GCF_003611585.1 Corallococcus exercitus
TCCGCCAAGGCCAGCGCTTCTCTGTCGGGCGCCTTGAATCGCGGCGTCGGGTCCTTCGGGATGCGCCGCCTCGGCTGCTTCGCTGGCGGGCAGGGCCGTCCTGCCTCCTGCTTCATCTGCTCTCTACCCTCCCCCCAGCCCCCCTTATTTCGCGCAACCCTCCAGTCAGACAGGTTCGTGAGGAGCGCTGTCGGCAGGGCGCTTGGTGTTGTCCGCGCCCTGCGTGAACCTGTTTCGGAGTCAGGCCTGGTCCTACAGGCGGTTGCTCGTGCGCTTCGAGCCGGAACGTGAGGCCCCGGGACGCGATGGCCGATGCGGGACGGGCGCGTGGCTTCGGGAGATACTGCTGACTGGTGCCCCACGGAGGTGGGGTGAGGATGGCGGGCATGCGCAGGTGGCTCATCGGTGGAGTGGCGGTCCTGGTCGCGTGCGGCCTCGTGCTGTTCTGGGCCCTGCGCTCCGGCGGACCGGATGCTCCGGCGGGCAGCGCGGAAGCCTCACTCGCGCCGAAGGCCCCTGCGGGGGCCGAGTCCACGCCGAAGCACTCCAATCCTGCGGCCGGCAGCACGCTCCCGACGGCGCAGTCCCCGAGCGAGGCCGATGGCGTCCTGGACGTGGAGGTCCTCTCGGACGGGAAGCCTTCGCTCGGGACCACCGTGCGGCTCTACGCACCGGGCGCTCGGGCGTCCGCGTGGACGCTGATGGGCTCCGGCGTCACGGATCCGAAGGGACACGTCCGGCTCGCCTCCGGGCCCGGCCGTTACCTGGTGGCGGTGCGCGCACCGGGCCTGGCTCCACTCCTGCGCGACGTGGTGCGCCCGTATGGCGAGTCGCGCACGGCGCTGCGGATCACCCTGGCGCCCGCGCAGTCGCTCACGGGCCGCACCGTGGTGCGCGGAACAAATGAACCGCTGCCGCTCGTGGAGCTCGTCCTCACGGCGCATGCCCGCGAGCTGGAAGCCTGGCAGAGCGCCGATGCCCCCGATGATGAGCGCGTCTATGCGACGAGCGATGAGCGCGGGAACTTCCGCATCGATGGACTCGCCCCCGGTGCCTACCTGTTGGAGGCCCGTGCCCCCGGCTACGCGCGCGTGGTGATGAGCCGCCTGCGCATCACGACGGACGGACCGCTGACGCTGGCGCTCCGGCTGGCGAGCGTCATCGAGGGCTTCGTCGTGGACGCGAAGGGCCTCCCAGCCGCGGACGCCGAGGTGCGGGTGGGCGGCAATCCCTCCCAGGTGGTGACGACGGGCGCGCAAGGCGGGTTCTCCGTGGAGGTGGAGCCCGGCGCCCATCCCCTGTCCGCGCGGCGCGGCGAGGAGTCCGGCGCGCTCGACCTGCCGGTCCTCTGCGTCGCCGGCGGCACCGTGCGCGACGTGCGGATCCAGCTGGGCCCGGGCGCGGTCCTGGAGGGCCGCGTGGTGGAGGAGCCCTCGGGCGGACCCGTGGCGGGGGCTCGCGTCGAGGTCAGCCTTTCGGGCGGGGACGGAGACCCCGGCGTCGCCCTGTCGGACGCGGAGGGACACTTCCTCGTGCGAGGGCTCGCCCCCGGCAGCTACGACGCGAAGGTCACGGCTCCGGGTTACTCGCCCGCCGTCCGCCGGGGCCTGACCGTCACCCAGGGCGAGCGCTTCCCCGTGGAGCTCACGCTTTCGGGCACCGGCGCGGTGGAGGGCCAGGTGCGTGACAGGAACGGCGCGCCGGTGGCGGAGGCCCGCATCTCGGGCGCCAACCGCTGGAGCGATGGCGCGGACGCGAAGCCCATCGAGGCCCGCACCGACGCTGACGGCCACTACCGGCTCGAAGGGCTCGCCATGGGCCGCCTGTCGCTCTCCGCGCGCCACGAGGGCTCGACGGTGGGCGTCCGCCAGACCGTCTCCGTGGAGGCGAACGGCACGGCCCGGGCGGACTTCACGCTGGAGGGCACGGGCACCGTGGAGGGCGTGGTGCGCGCGGCCCGGGGCTCCCTCCCGGACGCCCCGCTGGAGGTGACGGCCCTGGCGGACGAGCCGTCTCAAGGCGTGGCCCCGGGCGTGGGCCAGGTCGGCGTGGACGCGGAGGGCGGCTTCCGCATGGTCCTTCCGTCAGGGGGCTATACGCTCCTGCTCACGGCGCGCGGCCGCTTCGTGCAGGGCCAGCGCAAGCCCGTGCGCGTGGAGGCGGGACGGACGGCCCAGGTCGAGTTCACGTGGGAGGAGAAGCGCGACGTGAACGAATACCGGGGCGTCGTCCTGGAGCCGGATGGCTCGCCCTCTCCCCACGCGGTCATCACGCTCTCGGCGGCGGATGGGCAGGGCATTCCCCTGACGATGACGCCCACGGATGAAGAGGGCCGCTTCGCCATCCCCCTGTCCCGCACGGCGCTCCCCGCCAATCGCCGCGTGATGCTGGGCGCGCGCAACGGCGGACGCTCGAGCGAGGCCCTGCCCGTGACCGCTGAACAGGAGGTCGTGGTGCGGCTGCGGCCCTCGGCGTTCCTTCGCGGCCGTGTGGTGCGCAAGGGCGAACCCGTCCGGGGCTTCTCCGTGTCGCTCCAGCTCCAGAAGGGCTTCCTCCCCCAGGGAGAGGGCGACTGGGAGTTCTCCGGCGAGCGCTTCGAGCTGCGCGACGTTCCTCCCGAGCCCGTGAAGCTGACGGCGCGCACGGTGGATGGATCCGTGGGGGAGGTCCTGGCCTCACCCGGCACGGGCGCGGTGCTCGAAGTGGACATCCCCCTGACGGAGCCCGCCACCGTGAGGGGCCGTGTGGTGAGCGGGGCCACGAAGGCGCCCGTCCCCGACGCGTTCATCTTCATCGAGGGTGAGCCGCCTTCTCCGGAGCATGCCCCGGACGCGGAGGGCCGCTTCACCCTCAAGGGCGTGCGCGCGGGCGAGCGCGTCCTCATCATCCTGGGCGGCCCGTCCCAGGGACGCCTGCGCAAGCCGCTGAAGGTGAAGGACGGCGAGGTGCTGGACCTGGGCGACGTCTCCCTGGAAGTGGCGTCGCCCACGCCGTGAGCCCCTCAGCCCTGCTTGCGCCGCCAGCCCGGTGGAGGGCCGTCGCGCAGCACCCCGGCCACCGCCACCGGGCAGGCGAAGCTGGTCGTCATGGGCACCTGCATCCAGTGGCCGCCCATGTAGAGCTTCACCTCCCGCTCCTTCACGACGTGGTCCACCTTCACGTCCGCGCCCACGCGCTCCATGAGGGCGGGGTCTCCCACGGACACCACCGACTCCAGCAGCGAGGGCAGGGTGGGCACCCCACCCGCGGCGCTGGCGATGATGGCGCCCCGTGCCGCCGCGCGGTCGATGACCTCGCGCATGGGCGCCTCCAGCGCGCGGTGGGTCGTGCCCAGGCTCAGGTTGAGCACGTCCACGCCCACCTCATCGAGCATCCACCCCAGCGCCTCCACGAGGCACAGCGAGTGTCCGCGCACGTTCCGGTCGAGCACGCGGGCCACGTAGAGCTCCACGTCCGGCCAGGGACGGACCTGGTCGTAGAGGATGCTCAGCACGGCCGTGCCGTGTCCGTGCGTGTCCTCCAGGTCCAGCGTGCTCGCGCCGGCCCGCCACGCCTCCAGCTCCTCCCGTTCGTAGGCGCGCGCCTCCAGCACCTGCGCATCCAGGTCGAGCGTGAACGACGCCGCTCCCGCCAGCCGCACCGCGTGCTCACGCAGGAAGGCCACCTCCACGCCGCTGTCGATGATGCCCACCTTCACGGGGCGCTGCCTCCGGCCCGCGAAGGCTCCCAGTGCTGGAGCTGCCGCATCACATAGGTGGCCAGGGACACGGACTCCGTGCGGGGCGGGACCGCATCCGGGACGGACACGGTGAGATGCACGAGCGAGCCCGCGAGCGCCATCCCCGCGCCGAGCACCATGAGGAGCACGAACGTGAGGGTGCCAATCCGCCGCACGACGAAGAGGCCCGCGTGGTCGGGGTCCTCCAGCAGGGGCAGCGTCGAGGGCAGCGGCGGTGCGGTGGGGCGTGGGAGCTGGTTCGCCATGATTCTCCGTCCGCGCTAGGCGGCGTCCGCCTCGCCCATGCCCGCGCGGAACAGCCGCTGGTACGGCGCGCAGCGCGCGAGCAGCTCCGCGTGCGGGCCCCGGCCCACCAGCCGGCCTCCGGCGAGCATCCACACCTCGTCGGCCAGGGGCGCGTTGGCCAGCCGGTGCGTGATGAACAGCACCGTCTGACCGCGCTCCCGGGCCCTCGCGAGCAGCCCCCGCACGATGGCGGACTCCGTCTCCACGTCGAGCTGCGAGGTGGCCTCGTCCAGCAGCAGCACGGGCGCGTCGCGGAGCACCGCCCGGGCCAGCGCCAGCCGCTGCCGCTGGCCACCGGAGAGGCTCGCGCCCGCCTCCGCCACCGGCGTGTCGTAGCCCTGGGGCAGCGCGGCGAGGACGGGCTCCAGCGCGCACAGCCGCACCGCCTGCCGCAGGTCCTCGTCGCTCACGTCGGACAGGCCCAGGGTGAGGTTGTCGCGCACGGTGCCGTGGTACAGCTCCACGTCCTGCCACACCACCGCGAGCTGCCGGCGCAGGTCGGACAGCTCCAGCGTCCGCGCGTCCTGCCCGTCGTACAGCACGCGCCCCCGGCCCGGCTCCTCCAGCCGCGTCAGGAGCCGCGCGAGCGTCGTCTTGCCGGAGCCGCTGGAGCCGACGATGGTCACCACCGCTCCGGCCGGAACGCGCGCGCTCACCTCGCGCAGCACGTCCTGCTCCGGCAGGTAGCTGAAGGACACGGCCTCCAGCTCCACCCCGCCGGAGAGCCGCTGGCCCACCGGCGCCGGGGCCGTCAGCGAGCGGGCCGGGTCCTGCTCCGGCGTCTCGTGCAGGTACTCGAAGAAGCGGCGCAGGTGCACGCCGCGCTGCTGGAGGCTGGTGACGAAGGCGATGGCCTCGATGACCGGCCCGCGCAGGTACGCGGCATAGGCCACGAAGGCCACGAAACCGCCCAGCGTCAGCTTGCCCTGGAGGATGAGCCGCCAGCCCAGCCAGGTGAACAGCGCCGTCTGCGCGGCCTCCACCGAGCGCTCGAACAGCCGCAGCAGCCCCTCCACCCCATGGGCCCGCAGGTGCGCCCGCAGCACGGACCGCATGAGGCCCGCGGCGCGCTGATAGACGAACGGCTCCAGCGCCAGCACCTTCGTCGTGCGGCTCTGCCGCAGCGTCTCCACCTGGAGCGCGCTGAGCGCACCGTGCACGCCCATCACCTCCTGCCACGCGCTGCCCATGGCGCGTCCCATGATCAGCGGCACCGCCACCACGAAGGGCAGCGTGGCCAGGGCCGCCAGCGCCAGCTCCCAGTGGAGCGACGCCAGGGTGAACGGGATGACCAGCAGGAAGGTGAGCTGCGAGAAGACGAGCCGCAGCAGCCCCAGCACCAGGGCCATGCCCGCCTTCGCGTCATCGAAGCGGCTGGTGAGCTCCCCCACCTGACGGCGGGAGAAGAAGCGGTCCGGCAGGTGCTGCAGGTGGTTGAAGAGGTAGAGCGCAGAGGAACTCTCCAGCTTCACGGTCAGGTACGCGGAGTAATAGCCCAGCAGCGTCTCCGCGAGCGCCGCCGCCACCGACGCGGCGAGGATGCTCAGCACCAGCACGTGCAGGAGCCCCAGGTCCCGCGGCGACGACACGTGGTCGAACAGCAGCCGCGTGAGGAAGGGCGGAATCAGACAGAGCAGCGTGATGACCGGGCCCAGGAGCGCGCTCCGCGCGAGCGCACCCCACGCGGGCTTGAGCAGCCGCAGCAGCGTGACCAGGTAGCGCGCCGACTGCCGCAGCCCGGGAGAGCCTTCCGCCTGCATTCCGCCGCCCGCTTCCATCACAGGTGCGTGAGCACGCTCTGGGCCAGCGCGTCCGCTTCCTCGGGAATGGCGTGGACGCGCAGGCCGGTGTGCTGCTCCATCTTCCGCCGCGCCTCCTCCAGCACCTCATCCCGGACGCCCAGGAACCACGTCTCCGTCCACCGGCTGCCCAGCAGCTTGCGCCCGCCCATCATCGCCAGCCCCACCACCGTGCAGGGCACGCCGTGCTCGCGGGCCAGCGTCTCCAGGTACTCGCGCGTGGCGACCACGTCCTCCGGCTTCGTGTCCACCGACACGGTGAGCACCACCAGGCGCGGCAGGAACGTCTCGTAGATGAGCGTGGAGGCGTTGTTCCGGCGGTCCTGGCCCGCGGGTGTGTAGAGCAGGCCGTTCTGCCCGCCGGTGATGACCAGGTCGCAGTCGCGCGCCAGGTCCGCCATGAGCCGCCGCTCGAACGCCAGCCGCTGCGGGCCTTCCACGCGCAGCACGCGCGAGTAGCCCGTGTCCGAGCCCAGCAGGATGCCCGTGGGCTCCGTGGCGTGGTGGCGCACGCGCACGTGCTTCGCCAGCGCCTCGCGCAGGTACACCTGCGTGGTGAACTTGCCCTGCACCGTGTCCGTGCCGAAGACGCCCAGCAGGTTGCGCGGGCCGTACTCCGCCGGGCCCGGCTTCGCGAGCGCGTCCTGCTCCGGCACGGCCACGCGCCAGAAGAGGTCCGGGTCCGGCTCCAGCCCGTCGAACAGGTCGTAATAGAGGATGTCGTCGTACAGCGACACCACCGGCAGCCGCTTGCGCGTGGCCACCTCCAGCAGCGCCCGGACGTGCGGCACTTCCGTCTCGAAGTTGAGCGAGCACGTGAAGACCACCGCGTCGAAGTCGTGGCGCGCGATGTCCGCCGGGTCGTTCACCACGGGCACGGACAGCTCACCGGCCTGGATGTACGCGCCCGCGTCGCTGAGCGACACCGAATCGTCGAAGACGACGGATGCCGGGGCCGGGCTCCGGTCGCGGAAGCGCAGGAGCGCGTAGCCTTCCTTGTTGTACTTGAAGACGGCGGTCCGCTTGCCCGCGAGCACCTCCATCACCTGCGCGCGCGTGTACATGTGGCGGCTGCGCAGCGTGGGGTTCATCTTGAGCGGCAGCCGCTGGTCGCCCTCCCAGATTTCCCCCAGCTTCCGGTAGAGCACCTCCGGGTCGTACTTGGGATAGGTGCGGGTGTCCGGCGCGATGAGCAGCGGCACGCCGTAGTCCGGCATCTGGAAGAGGTGCTCGCGCTCGGAGCCCTCCACGCGCAGCGCGTAGCGGCCCTGCGGGTGCAGGAGGAAGTACTGGAACGCGACGCGCAGGCCCGCGACCTCCAGCACCTCCGCGTCCAGCGTGAGCTCCCGGCGCGCCTGGGTGTTCACGCCCTCCAGGGACAGCCGGCGCAGGAGGAACGGCGGCTGCTCCTGCCCGCCGGCCCTGCTCACGTGGATGAGCACGCACTTGAAGGGGTCCACCGGGAAGGACGTGAGCAGCTCCGGCGAGAAGTCCTTCAGCCGCGACACGACGTCCGCGTAGCGCGCGAGGAACAGCGCGCGCGCCCGGTCCCGCTGCGTCGGGTCCGGAATCATGAAGAGCAGGTCGCTGCCGCTGAAGACCTCGAAGCGGCGCCACGTCTCCCGCGTCTCGGCGTCCACCGGCTCCGGCAGCTGCGCCTCCACCAGCTTGATGAGCGCGTACATCCACGCGTTGCCCGGCGTCAGCCAGTGCTCGCTGTAGAAGTCGCGCCCCCACGTCGAATAGTAGAGCCGGGGCAGCGACGGCGGCTCGGGCGGCGGCACCGGCGCCGCGGCCGGAACCTCCAGCGGCGCGGCGGGCTGCATGACGCCCTCCAGCCAGTCGATGCCCTCGTGCCACCAGTGGCCGAACAGCTCCGTGTCGAACGCGAGCACGAACGTCTGCCCGTCCTGCACGAGCGAGCGGCGCGACTCCAGCAGGTCCCAGAACGCGCGCACGTGCTGGGGCACCTGGGCGCGGGCGGCCTCCACGTCGTAGAGCGCCTTCTGTCCCAGGTCGACCTTCTGCCCGCTCACCGCGTGGTACTTGAGGCCCGTCCACACGTGGCCCCGCTTGTTCGCGGGCACGGGCACGCCCAGCTCCTCGAAGTACTCGGGGCGCAGGTCGAAGCCCACGTCCCGGAAGAACTCGCGGTAGACGGGATGGGCGGGATAGGTGGATTCAGGCGACTTCCACAGGTACAGCCCGATGCGGTAGTCGTGGACCAGCACCTCCAGATCCTCGTGGCGGAACACGCCGCTGGGGTCCTGGGGCTGCGACGCGCCAATGCCCGTCAGGCTGAGCGCGGTGCGGCGGATGCCGTGGCGTGTGAGCACGCGCTCCAGGCCCGGCTGGAAGGCGCACTCGGGCAGCCAGAGGCCGTCCGGCTCGCGGCCGAAGATGTCCTGGAAGGACTCCACGCCCCGCGCCACCAGCCGGTCCGCGACGGCGGGCTGGAAGAAGGGCAGGAAGTTGTGCTGCGGCGTGGACGTCCACAGCTGCACGCCCGGCAGCCGCGAGCGCCCCAGGCTCGCGAACACGTCGCGCAGGCTGTGCTCCCGCAGGAACGCGAGGCTGTCCTCCACGCGGCGCAGGTACATGCCCGCGGTGCGGTGGACCCGGGCGAGCGCCTCGTCCGACAGCGACTGCGGGAACTTCTCGTAGCGGTTGTAGAGGTCCAGCCGCGACGTGCGCTCCAGCTCGCGCGTGGCGATGCGCTGGAGCAACTGGAGGTAGCCGGTGTAGCGCTCCTCGCAGGCGACGAGCTGCTCCACCAGGCACGGGGTGAAGGACATCACCAGCGTGCCGGCGAAGCGCCGGGCGTCCCAGCGCTCCAGCATCCGGAACAGCGGGAGGTACGTCTCCGTCAGCGCTTCGAAGAGCCAGTTCTCCGGCTCATCGAAGAGGGGCCCCTCGCCCAACACCTGCGGCATGTGGGTGTTGAGGATCAGGGTGAGGCGCGTGTTCATGAGGGGACCGCGAGCTGGCTCTTATACACATCTCCGAGCCCACGAGACATGCGC
>NZ_RAVW01000407.1 GCF_003611585.1 Corallococcus exercitus
CGCCACGTCCACCCCGTCCGCCTCCGGCGGCGGCAGCGTCTTGGGCGCCCCTTCCACGAACGTGAACGCGTCCTTCAGCGCCCGCGTGTAGAGCTTCGGCCCCAGCGCCCAGTGCAGGGACAGCCGCCCGCCAGGACTGGACCAGTGCAGGTACTCGCCCGCGTCACGGCTCACCTGCGTCACCGGCATCGCCTTGGTGCCCGGCCCCACGCGCGCCTCCTTCGAGCCGCGCACGAAGGGCGTCACGTACGCGTTGAAGTCCTCGCGGAAGGCCACCCACTTATCGTCCGGCGACACGCGCATCTCCAGCGCGCCCCCGCTGGTCAGGTGCGTGCGCGGCTCACCGCCATCCAGGCCGATGCTGCGCAGCGTGCGCACGTCCTCCACGTCCTTGGACTCCACGTGCAGGAAGTACACGCGGTCCGACTTCGCGCCGAAGTGCGGCTGCTCCCCGTCGCGCGTGAGCTTGCGCGCCACGCCCCCGCCGGTGGACGGCACCACGAACAGCCCCGTCTCGCGGCTCCACGTGCCCGGCATCAGGTAGCCGTCGCCCGTCGTCCGGTACACCACCCACTTGCCGTCCGGACTCATCGCGGGCTCCACGTAGAAGCCCGGCTGCGCCGACACCACGCGGCCCTCGCCACCCGTCGCGGACACCACGCGCACCGTGCCCAGCGCGTCGTCGTCCCACGTCGTGTAGACGATGGAGCGCCCGTCCCGGGAGAACGACGGGTAGAACTCCAGGTGCTCGTTCTGACGCGTCAGCCGGCGCGGCGTCCCCGACGGCAGGTCCTTCACGTAGAGCTTGCCCAGCGCCTGGTACACCAGCCTCTTGCCATCCGGTGACACCTGCACCCAGCGCAGCATCTTCACGTCGAAGCGGTCCGGCGCCACCTGCCGCGTGCCCTTCACCGGGGCGAACACCGTGCGCGTGCCCTTCACGTGGAAGGCAATGGGCGTCACCTTCTTCGTCGCCACGTCGATGCGGTGCAGCGTCCCGCCCGCCCAGAACACCAGGGACTTGTTGTCCGGCGTCCACGCCATCACCGGCGACACGCCGTGGATGGCCCACGTCTCCTGCATGTCCCGGTCAAGCCCGTCATACAGCGGCCGCTCCGCCCCGGACTTCACGTCCGCCACGTACAGCACGCTCTTGCCGCGCACCCGCCGCACGAACGCCAGCTGCTTGCCGTCCGGTGACGGCGTGGGCCGGATGGAGCCGCCCGGGCCGGTGACGAAGGGCTCCACCTCCTTCGTCTCCAAATCCAGACGCTGGATGGCGTAGAGCTCCTTGTTGGGGTCCTTGTCGTACTCGAAGGACTTCCCCGGCGTGACGTCCTGGCTGAAGTAGACGTAGCGGCCGTCGGGGGAGAACGCGGGCTCGCCCAGGTCCTTCTGGTCGTTGGCGCGCTCAGTGAGCTTCACGCCTTCCCCGCCCGCGCGGTGGAACATCCACACCTCGCCCGCGCCCAGCGAGCGCCGGCCGGTGAAGTGCTTGCGCGCCACCAGGAACTGGCCGTCCGGGCTCCACGCGGGGCTGTTGAGCAGCCGGAACTTCTCCTGCGTCACCGCGCGGGGATTGCCGCCGTCGCGGTCCATCACCCAGACGTTGTCCCCACCGCCCCGGTCGCTGGTGAACGCGATGGACTTCCCGTCCGGGCTGTAGCGCGGCTGCATGTCCCACGCCGCGCCGGAGGTCAGCGCGCGCGCCTCGCCGCCCGCGATGGGCAGCGCGTAGATGTCCCCCAGGAGGTCGAAGAGGAGCTCGTCCCCACGCGGGCTCACGTCCACGTTCATCCACGTGCCCTCGCGCACGTCGATGGGCACCTGCGTGCTGGCCACGCCCGGGGGCGCGTCCACGCGCCATTCGTCCTTCTTCGCGTCCGGCTGCTCCGTCGTGGCGACGGGGGCCAGGGTGCCGCCGTCACCCTCGCTCGCACGGGCGGCTTCGCGCGCGGTCTCCTTGGGCGCGGGCGGAGGGGGCGGTTCCTTCGGAGGCGCTTCACCCTGGCCTGACGGTGCGGGCGCGGGAGCACCCGAGGGCTTGGGCAGGGGCTGCGCCGCCAGGAGCAGGCCTGGGACGAGCAGCGCGAAGCAGAGGGACGAGAGGGGTCGGTTCACCGGAAGTGTCCTCGGGAAAGACGCGGGGCGCGGCATCCTGCCAGGATGCGTGGGCTGTCAGGGCGCCCGTGAACTCGCGGACGGTCGGGCGTGTTCCTGGCCGCGGCGTGCCGCACCGCGTTCCCCCGGCGTGGTCCGAATCTGCTACTGCCTCCGGCCTATGTCTGACTTCAGTCTTCCCGCGGACACGGCGGGGCGGCGCGAGAAGCTCTCCGTGCTGTTCACCGAGGCGGTGCCCCACAACCACGCGCTCGGGTTGCGGCTGGAGGAGGTGGGCGCCACGGACGCGACGGTCGTGATGCCGTACGCGGACGTGCTCGTTGGCAATCCGGAGACGGGCGTGGTGGCGGGCGGCGCGGTGACGACGCTCATCGACGCGGCGAGCGGCACGGCGGTGATGGCGGCGCTGGGCGCGTTCGCGGCCATTGTCACGCTGGACCTGCGGATCGACTACCTGCGCCCCGCACGCCCGGGCCTGCCGCTGACCGCGCATGCCGAGTGCTACAAGGTCACCCGGCTGGTCGCCTTCGTGCGCGCGCAGGTGCACCAGGGCGACCCGGCGATGCCGGTGGCGTCGTCGCAGGGCACCTTCATGCGGGTGGAGGACTGATGAGCACGCCTTCGCTTCCCCTCGCGGACCTGGTCCGCCAGGTGCGCCAGTCGCGCGAGTACCCGCGCCTCACGGACGCCATCCCCTACACGCGCTTCATGGGCATTGGCGTGGAGAACCTGGCCGGCGAGATGCTCTGCCGCATGCGCTACGCGCCGCACCTCATTGGCAACAGCCTGCTGCCCGCGCTGCACGGCGGCACGCTGGGGGCGCTCCTGGAGTCGAGCGCCATCTTCGAATTGCTGCTCAAGACAGACACCGAGCGCGTGCCCAAGGTCATCTCCACCACGGTGGACTTCCTGCGCTCGGGCAAGGCTCAGGACACGTTCGCGCGCGCGTTCATCACGCGGCAGGGGCGGCGCGTGGCCAACGTACGCGTGGAGGCCTGGCAGGACGACCGGACCCGGCCCATCGCCAGCTCGCACGCGCTGTTCCTGCTGTCGGAGCCTTGAGCCTCCGAAGTCGCTAGCCGTCCACCACGATGCGGTACGTGCGGCGCTTGCCGCCGTTGCCCCAGACGATGAGGGTGGTCGTCCCCTTCGCCAGCGCGGAGACCTCCACCCCGTCCTTCCCGGTCGTCTTCACGTCCGCGACGGACGGGTCACCCAGCGCCACACGGCTCAGGCCCGGCACGGTCAGCACCTGCTTCGCGCCCTTCTTCAGGGTGAGCGTCTCGTCCGCGGCCGGCGCCTCCTCCGAGTCCGCGGTCCGGGCCGCGGGCTCCTTCGCCCATGCGGGAGCGGCGCCCAGCAGCAGGGTTCCCAACGTCAGGGCCACGAAGCGTGAAGCCATGGGTGCGATCTCCAGGTGTCTCCGGGGGAATCCCGAGCCGCCCCAGTGTCCCATGCGTGCGCATCCGACGTCTCCCGAGAGTTCCGGGATTGCCGCACTGGCGTTGTTACAGCGCGGTTCCCATTTCTACAGGGTCCCTGACGGGTCAAGCAGCGGACAGCGTGCACGGGTGCACGGTGAGCTGCCTTTGAATCCGCCGGGTGGAGGACAGGGATTCCGGTCCAGGGTCGCGGTAGGGGCGCGGCAGTGAACGCGAGCGCGCGTCACGGGAGCGCGGCACGTCGCCTGCTAGCTCACGGGAGCGACAACCGACGCGGGGGCCCCCATGAGCGAGCGCGAGTCGATGAAGCTGCGGGAGTTGAAGGAAGCCGCACATGCGCTGTACCAGCGGGGGAGGTATGCGCAGTGCGTGGAAACGTACGCGCAGCTGGCGAAGCGGCTGCCGCGAGACGCGAATGTGCGCATCCGGCTGGCGGAGGCCTGCCGCCGCGCGGGTCAGCGGGAGCAGGCCATCGCCGCGTACCGTGAAGCCGCTCGGGTGCTGTTGTCACTGGGTTGCGAGTCCCGCGCGAGGGGCGCGCTGAAGGCCGCGCTGGAGCTGGATCCGCAGGACCCGACGCTGCAGCTGGAGGTGGTGCGGCTGGGACAGGGCGCGGTGACGCCGACGGAGCTGGAGGACGAGCAGCTCTACCGCTTCGACCGGCTGCCGCCGCCGACGCCGCCGCCCGGACGGATGCGGAACATGCCGCCGCCTCCGCCACCGTCCTTCGTGCTCAACGCCGCGCAGGAGCAGGCCTCCCCCGTGGGCCTGCCAGCGGCGCCGTCCATCGCGCCGCTGAACGCCGCGGGCGTGCGGAGCCCGGTGCCGGGAAGGCTGCCAGGGTCGGGCTCGGGGCCGGGGCGCGAGGCGGTGCTGCCCCATCCACGTCCAGTCACGCCGGTCGTGACGCCCGCGCGGGACGCGGCGACGGAGTCGATGTCGCGCTCGATGGCGAAGGCGGCGGGTGCGTCGCGTCCGCCGGAGGGGACGCCGCTTCCGAAGGTCATCGTGTCGATGGCCGCCTTCGAGAATCCACCGGCCGCCAGCACCGCGCGGGCGCCGGGCGCGAACACGCCTCCGGGCATCCCGCCCGTCGCGGTGGCCAGGTCCGCGCCCCAGAAGACCCTGCCGGCCGCGCCGCTGGCCCTGCCCGCGCTGCCGCGGACTCCTCCGAGCACGCCGCCAGTCACGGCGAAGCCCGCGCCGATGCCGGAGCGCCCCACGGTGAAGGTCATCCCGCTGCTGAACCGCGTGCCCGGGAGCCTGCCGGCGCCGCCTGCTCCCGCGTCGATGCCGCACGCGCCCGCCGGCCATCCGCACGCGTCGGCGCTGACGGCGCCGCCGCTGGCGGTACTGCCCTACAAGCCGGAGATGCGCCGCCTGGCACCGAACGTGGTGGCGCTGCGTGTGTCGCCCCAGGCGCGCTGGGTCATCATCCGCTCGGAGAGCGATCTCGAGGTGAGCCGTTCGGAGGACCTTCCCAGCGAGCCGACCGCCGCGCACTGAGGCGGGGCAGCGCGCCGGGACCGTCGGTCCGGCGGACGTATGGAATGGCGCCTTCCGGCCTCATTCTTTCTGTTTGTCTGGCATTGCATGCTCAAATGCCTCTCAAGGAGCGCCCTGGCTCCGGGAGGACTCCGCATGCGGCCCTTGTGGTTGATTCCGCTCCTGCTCGTGCTGCTGACCGGATGTGGCGGCGTCACGCGGTCGGTGCGTCTGGAAACAGGCAGGAATGCCCCCATCGTGGTGACACCGCGTCCGGGTGCCACGCCGGTGGAAGTGGCTGCGGACGACTTCGAGGAAGCCGTCGCGATGCTGGCCCGGGCCGTGCGTCCGTCCACACGCCCACAGGACGCGGCACGGCGCTTGTGGCAGGTGGAGCCGCGCAGTGGTTCGTACCTGTTCGACCCGCGCAGCCGCCGCATCACCCCGCTGGGGCCGGGTGAGCACCTGGAAGGAGCCGCCTCCAGCGCGGACGTGGAGCTGACGCGTGCCTACCTGCGCTGGTGCGAACGCACGGGCAGGCCTGGCGACTGCCTCCGCCTGCTGGTGGAGGGCCCCACCGTCACCGGGGATGGGCGTTACGCCCTGGCCATGGCGCTCGCCCAGGGTGCCGTGCTGGAGGAGCTGCTGGAAGCCTTCCAGGACATGGCCGATCCCCAGGCCATGCTGACGACGGTCCTGTGGACATGGACCACGTACCTCGTCCTGCTCGCGGTGCCGGAGCCCTTCTCCAAGGGGCTCGCCGCCGTGATGACCGTCACGCTCATCTCCTACGTGGGCATCGACACCTTCTGGAGCCTCATCGTGGGCTTCAAGCAGTTGGTGGAAGCCGCGGACCGGGCCACCACGTTCGGAGCGCTGCGCGAGGCGGGCGAGCGCTACGGCAAGGTCATGGGCCGCAACGCGGCACGGGCCTTCGCCCTGCTGGCCACGGCGGCGATTGGCACCACGGCCCCCAGCCTGGCGGCGAAGGTGCCCCAACTCCCCGGAGCCGCCCTGGCGACGGTGCAGGCCGAGTCACAGCTGGGCCTGCGGTTCGCGGCGGTCGGGGAGGTGGAGACGGTTGCGGTGAGCGCCGGGACCGTGACGGTCGCGCTCGCTCCGGGCGCGGTGGCCATGGCCGCCAACGGCGGTGGATCCACGCCACCAGCGGGTGCGCCCAGGAGCTGGGGCTCTTTCAGTGGCTTCAAGAAGGCACTGGGCCCGGCGGGTCCGGGAAAGGAGTGGCACCACATCGTCGAACAGACCCCGGGCAACGTGCAGCGGTTCGGTCCCCAGGCCCTTCACAACACGGAGAACGTCGTCCCGCTGGACAAGGCGCTGCATGCCCGCGTCAGCGAGTTCTATTCCTCGATCCGACGTGGCGTTACGGGTTCGGGCAGCCTGACTGTGCGGCAATGGTTGAGTACACAGTCGTACGAGGCCCAACGCGACTTCGGACTGCGGGCCATCGAGAACGTGATGAAAGGGCTTTGGCCATGACCCTGGAGAAGCTGGTTGAGGAGGTCGCGAAGCACGTCGCCGCCCAGACCGAAGCCATCTGGAAAGGCGATTCCAAGACCGGCAACAAGCACGCCAGGAAGTACGGCGCCGCGATCGATCAACTCCTGGCCCATGGCGATACCGGACGGGATGCGCTCCTGGTACTGCTCAAGCATGAGCGCATGGACGTCCGCGTGATGGCCGCCGCCCACCTGCTTCGCTACCGGACGGCGGAAGCCAGGGCGGTCCTGGAGGAAGCCGCTCAGGGCCAGGGACTTGTCCCCTTCGAAGCCTCGGAAGCCTTGAAGCGATGGGACGAAGGCACCTGGACCCTGGACCCTGGATAGCCCCCCACAATGAACCGTGGCGCCCTCCCCCACCCTGGGAAGGACGCCCGGAATTCCCGCCACGCTCAGGAACAGCGCCGCCCTACATGGACACGGACTTGGCCGGGTCGATGAGGCTCTGGAGCGGATTCGTCGCCTCCGCGGTCTCCTGCTCCACGTCCGGCTGGTAGGCGCGGACCTGCGCCTCGCAGTGGTTGCTCTTGCGATTCTGGTGGCAGTGCCGGATGCCGTACACGTGATGGCACCCGCATGGATCCACGCGCTTCTTGGCGCACAGCGACGGATTGAACACCGGAGCCGCGGTCATCTCCACCGGCCCCGCCTGCAACGACATCGCCAGCACCATCCCCGTCAAAAACCCCATCGCCCACCCCCTTGATGCACGCTGGAGAAATGGGAATGCCGATCGGATGCCGCAACCCCCAGGCTTGTCTGATTGCCACTCCGTGCACTCCCGACCGTTCCTTGCGTCCACCGCACGGGATTTCCCCTCGACGCACGCCAGGCAGGCAGCCAATCGTGTGTCCGGAACCCGGCACCGTCAGGGTTGAGGGAGGGCTTCGTCCCTGCCGCGGGTTCACCCACCTGGGGGATTCACCATGAGCTGGAAGCAACACCTGGAAAAGGTCTCCGAGGGTCACTACGTCCTGCCACGCACCAAGACGATGCGCGTGCACGCGGACCTGTTCCTCTCCGACAAGCTCCTCTGGGGGGAGGAGGGCAACCCGGAAGCCCCCGCGCTGGAAGACGCCGTCTTCGATCAGGTCGTCAACGCCGCCACCTTCCCGGGCGTCACCCGCGTCGCCGTCACGCCCGACTGTCACGTGGGCTACGGCGTCCCCATTGGCACCGTCGTGGAGACGGACGGCATCCTGCTGCCCACCGCCGCCGGCTACGACATCGGCTGCGGCATGGTGCAGCTGCAGACCTCCCTCACCGTGGAGGACGTGGCCGACCCCGCCAAGCGCCGCCAGTGGATCAACGAGGTGACCGAACGCATCGCCGTGGGCGTGGGCGCCACCCGGGCGCGCAAGCAGCGCAAGGTCAACGACCCCACCCTCAAGGAAGTGCTCCGCCACGGCGCCAAGGCCCTGGGCCGCACCCGGTCGGTCACCGAACGCGACTTCATCCCCGTGGAGGACACCGGCGTGTCCATCCCCGAGCGCGCCTACGACAAGCGCGGCCAGCTGGGCAGCCTGGGCGGCGGCAACCACTTCACCGAGATGCAGGTGGATGAAACAGGCCGCGTCTGGGTGATGCTCCACACCGGCAGCCGGGGCTTCGGCTGGAACATCGCCAAGCACTTCTTCGTGGCGGGCGCGGCGCAACTGGGCCTCAAGAGCCGCAGCGAGGACTTCATCTGGCTGGATGCGGACAGCCCCCTGGGCCGCAGCTACTGGAACCTGCACAACATGGCGGCCAACTTCGCCGTGGCCAACCGGCTGCTCATCGGCGAGGCCGTGTGCGGGGCGCTCGAGGACGTGTTCGGCGGGACCGCGAGCATCTACTACGAGATCAGCCACAACCTCATCCAGAAGGAGGGCGGCAAGTTCGTCGCGCGCAAGGGCGCCACGCGGGCCTTTCCCGCCGGCCACCCTGCCCTCAAGGGGACGACGTGGGAGGCCACCGGGCACCCCATCCTCATCCCCGGCTCCATGGAGACGGGCAGCGCCATCCTCTTCGCGGAGCCGGGGGCGGAGAAGTCCATCTACTCGGTGAACCATGGCTCCGGCCGGCGGCTGTCACGGGCCGCCGCGCGCCGGCAGCTCCAGCAGGAGGAGACGGACCAGCGCATGGCGGAGGCTGGCATCCTGCTGAACACCCGCACCACGCCGCTGGACGAGTCCGGGCCCTGCTACAAGAACCTGGACGACGTGCTGGAGACGGTGGAGCAGGCCGGACTCGCCCGGGTGGCCCACCGCCTCAAGCCGGTGGCCTGCATCAAGGGCGCGGACTGAGGGTGGACCCAGGAG
>NZ_RAVW01000408.1 GCF_003611585.1 Corallococcus exercitus
GTTGGCCCACGCGCCGCGCTTCCAACAGGCGGTGCTGGAGCGCGTGAAGGGGAACCGGGAACGGCTGCTCCAGGCGCGTCCGGCGGACGCCGCGTGGGACGTGGTGCCCGCGCAGGGCTGGGCACGCTCAACCATGTCGCGCTGTCGTTGGAGGCGCTGGCGTCGCGCAAGGTGCCCGTGCGCGCGGTGGTGCTGTCGCGCGGGGTGCCCGGACGCGACCTGGCGGAGCGGGACAACCGGCGCTACCTGGAGGCCCGCCACGGGGTGGAGGTGCTGGGTCCCGTGCCGTATGTGGAGGATCCGAGAAAGCGCCGCCTGGCGTTCCGGCGGGCGCTGGCGCCGCTGGTGCCCGAACGCGCGCGGGCCCGATAAATCGGCCTCCGCCGCGTTCGCCGAAAAGGCGCGTGCTACAGGTCGCGCAAGTTTTCGCGTGGTGGCGGCCGTGATCTGGACGGCCCGTTTTTTCCGCGCGAGAAAGCCGTCACGAATGGCGGACATCATCGACATCACGCTCCTCGCGGACGTCCGACGCTTCTTCCAGAAGCTCATCGAACAGCGCGGGCTGTCCTACTTCCTCCAGAAAGACGGTCCGCGGCTGTTCCAGATTGAGCCGACGAAGGTCGAGCTGGTCCTGCGCACCGCGATCCGCACCCGCGACCCGGAGCTGCCCCGGCCGCATGAGAAGGCCATCGAGCACTGCCGCCTGGAGCTGCGCCGCGAGCTGATCCGCCGCGTGGCCAGCGCCATGCTCCAGACGGGGCTGTGAGCCGCTTCTCGCTCCGCACCGCCTTCCCGCGCACGCCCAACCCGCTGTCCCAGGCCGTCGCCGAGCGCCACGCGCGCGGGCTGCCCCTGCTGGACCTGGCGGAGACCAACCCCACCCGCGTGGGGCTGCCCCTGCCCGACGCGCAGCTGCTGCTGGCGGGCGCGGCGCCGCCACCGGCTTCCTCCCTTCTCCCGGAGCCCGTCGCAGGACGCGGCGGCCCCACGCCAGCGGTGGCCCGTGACGGCGCCCTACCGGCGGCGCCGGGCAAGGAGGGCGGCCCCACGCCCTCGCCCTTCGTCTACGCGCCGGAGCCCTTCGGCCTGCCGTCCGCGCGCGAGGCCGTGGCCACGCACCTGTCTCAGCGGGGACCGACCGTGGAGGCCGCGCACGTCGTCCTCAGCGCCAGCACCAGCGAGGCCTACGGCTGGCTCCTCAAGCTCCTGTGCGACCCGGGGGACAACGTCCTCGTCCCCGCGCCCGGATACCCGCTGGTGGACGTCCTGGCGCGACTGGAGGGCGTGCACGCGCGCTCCTACCGCCTCCCCGCCGTGCACGGGTTCGGGCTGGACGCGGGGCAGGTCGAGGCCGCCGTGGACGCTCGCACCCGCGCGGTGCTGGTGGTGAACCCGGGCAACCCCACGGGCCACTTCCTGCACGAGGACGAGCTGTATGCGCTCGCGGACGTGTGCGCCCGCCACGGCCTGGCGCTCATCAGCGACGAGGTGTTCTCCGACTTCGCCTGGGACGCGGAGGCGGGGAGGGTGACGTCGGTGGCGGGACGGCCGCTGCCGTGCCTCACGTTCTCGCTCTCCGGCCTGTCCAAGGTGGCGGGCCTGCCCGGCCTCAAGCTGGCGTGGCTGCACGCGGGCGGCCCCGCGCACGCGCGCGACGAGGCCCTGGCCCGGCTGGAGGACGTGGCGGACGCGGTGCTGTCCGTGGCCACGCCCGTGCAGCTCGCGCTGCCGGCGCTGTTGGCCCACGCGCCGCGCTTCCAACAGGCGGTGCTGGAGCGCGTGAAGGGGAACCGGGAACGGCTGCTCCAGGCGCGTCCGGCGGACGCCGCGTGGGACGTGGTGCCCGCGCACGGCGGCTGGAGCGCGGTGCTGCGCATCCCCCATCACCCCGGCGAGGAGGCCACCTGCCTGCGGCTCCTGGAGGAGGGGGTGCGCGTGCAGCCGGGCTACTTCTTCGACTTCAGCGGCGGTGCGTACCTCGTGCTGTCGCTGCTGCCGACGCCCGAGGTCTTCACCGCCGCCCTGGCTCCGCTGGTGCGCGTGCTCAGTCCACCGGCGGGTTGATGAGCTGCACGGTCTTGAAGGCGCTGTTCTCCACCTTGAACAGCTCGTAGGGAGAGGGCGCCTCGCCGGTGTCGTTGTTGAAGTCCAGCTCGCCGCTGGCGCCGCGCACGTTGATGATGGCGCCGGTGCGCAGCACCTCGCGCGCCGCTGTGAACTGCGTGGACCCCAGCGAGTAGGTGGTCGCGGACTGGCCCGCGGGGGGCGTGAGCTTCGTGAGCCCTTCCGCGATGCGGGGCCCCGTCACCGGCTGCGGGTTGTTGGGGTCGTTGCCCACCGCGTACGCCGCGCCCAGCGTCACCAGGTACATGGCGTCGTACGCGTGCGCGGTGAAGGAGAACTGTCCGGGGTCCGTCTTGTAGGCGGTGATGAAGCGGTCCGCGAACAGCTTGTAGGTGGAGTCGCTGGGCCGCGCGGACGCGGGCGCCGTGCCGTAGGCGCCGTTGAGCTGCGCCTTGTTGGCGCCCAGGTTCGTCAGCAGCGTGAGGTCCTTGCTCGCGTCCGTGAGGAACCAGCGGTTGCCGTTGGCCACGGACACGCCCTGGCCCACGGCCTCCGGAAGCAGCCGCGCGTTGTCCTCGGGGAAGCCCGCCAGCACCGTGAGGTCCGGCTTGAAGGACACCAGCCGGGTCACCGCGCCGCTCACGGACTCGTTGCGGTTGTACTGCGCGCCCGTGACGTTGTCCTTGTTGGGGATGCGGTTCTGGATGGCGTCGTACAGGCCGTTTCCGTACGAGTCGTTCACGTACGCCACGCCCACCTTGGTCGGAGGGGTGAACGTCACGCCCGGGTCGTTGATGGGCGTGACGCCCTGGAGCACGTCCGCGATGACGCGGCCCTGGAGCACGTCCGAGGGCGTGGTGCGCCAGACCAGGCCCACGCTGCCGCCGTTCTTGTCCGACAGCGTGGTGAACGCGGAGCTCGTTGCCGTGTGGCTCATGAGCAGCACGTTCTTGGGGACGGTGATTTCGCTGATGGCGAGCGTCTGCGCGCTGCCCGCGCTGAACAATGCCACCGCGCCCTTGTCGTTCACCATCCACGCAGCCTGCGTCACCGCCCGGTTCACGTCCGCCCCGGTGTCGCAGACGTACATGACGAACTGACGGCCGCCCACGCCCTGCGCCTGATTCACCTCATCCAGCGCCAGCTTCAGGCCGTTGAAGCGCTGCTGTTCAATCTCCGCGTTGCCGCTCGCGTTGGTGAGCGGCAGGGCCGCGCCCAGCACGATGGGGTTCGCCGCGGACGTGGCGCCCACCACCTGGTCGCATCCCGCCGGCTGCGGCAGGCAGAAGCCGGAGGTGCAGACGCTGTTGCTGCCGCAGTCACTGCTCGTCGTGCATTCGGACAGGCCGCCCGCCGTGGTGAAGCTGCACCCGGACGACAGCAGCGCCATGCCCAACGTCATCATTCCCAGCGCGCGCATCAGAAATGCCCCTCCATGCCGACCCCGGCGCCACGCGGTGCGAGCGTCACGCGGACGTCGCCCTGCGCGGGAGGGCCCTCTTTGGGATACAGGATGATGGCGGTGATGGCCCCCGCGAGCCCCACGCCGAAGCCGATGTCCGCGAGCAGCGCCTTGCTCTTGGTGCTGTCCGACAGCCGCTGCTTGTCCGCGAGCGTGCTGGCGTTGTCGAACTGCTCGCGCTGGTCGCGCGCCTGCAGGCCGAAGAGCACGCCCACGCCCACGCCCACCACCGCCACGCCGCCCGTGGCGAACGCCGCGATGCGCTGGTTGCGGTAGGACTTCACCGCGCGGTCCATCTCCGCCTGCCGCTGGCGCTCGCTCTCCTCCTCCGCGCGCCGCGCCGCGGCCTGCTCTTCATCCGCCTTCTGCCGCGCGGCCTCCGCCTCCGCCTCCAGGCGCTTCCTGTCCGCGTCCGCCACCGCCTGCGCCTGGTCCTCGCGGTCCAGCTGCACGCGCAGCCGGTCGATGGCGCGGTTGCTGTTCTTCAGCAGGGTGGGGTCGGTGTCCTCGCTGGAGGACGTGACGTACTGCCGGTAGTAGCTCATCGCCTCGCGGGGCTCGCCCGCGTACTCCAGCGCCACGGCGATGTTGTAGACGAGCCGCGGGTGCGGCTGCGCCTCGTTGGCCTGCTTCAGCGCCTCCGCCGCCTCGCGGTACTTGCCCGCGTCGTAGAGGCGTTTGCCCTCCTTCAGGAGGGCCTGGACGTTGACCTTGGAGCCACCCCGCTGCGCCAGGGCGGACCCCGGCGACAACGCAAGCGCCAGCGACAACACGAAAACCAGTCTCATGGGGCGGGGAGCCTAGCGCCGAACATTCCGGCCGTCGAAGCGCTGGCCCCCCTAAAAAAGCGCCGGGGCCACCCCCACCCCTGTAGCAACAGGGGAGGAAGCAGCCCCGGAAGGGCCTTCCCAGGCGTCAGACGGCGATCAGCCGTCCAGGCGCGCGATGAGCAGCTTGCGCTGGAGCATCAGGGCCTCGGGGGCCTTGGTGCCCAGCTGCTCGAAGAAGACCTCCTGGCTCTTGAGCTCGGACTTCCACTCGTCCTCCTTGATGGAGGTGGCCTCCGCGATGGCCTCCGCGGACAGGTCCAGGCCGTTGAGGTTCAGGCCCTGGTCCTGGCGCGGCACCCAGCCCAGCAGCGTCTCCTGCGTGGGGACGCGGCCGTGCACGCGGTTCACGATCCACTCGAGGACGCGCATGTTCTCACCGAAGCCCGGCCAGATGAACTTGCCGTTCTTGTCCTGGCGGAACCAGTTGACCTGGAAGATCTTCGGCAGCTGCGGGATGGACTTCTGCATGTCCAGCCAGTGCTGGAGGTAGTCGCCCATGTGGTAGCCGCAGAAGGGCAGCATGGCCATGGGGTCGCGGCGCACGACGCCCACCTTGCCGGTGGCCGCCGCCGTCGTCTCGCTGCCCATGGTGGCGCCCAGGAACACGCCGTGGGTCCAGTTGAAGGCCTGGATGACCAGCGGGACCGTGTTGGAGCGGCGGCCGCCGAAGATGAGCGCGCTGATGGGAACGCCCTGGGGGTCGTTCGCCTTGCCGGACAGCACCGGGTTGTTGCTCATGGGCGCGGTGAAGCGGCTGTTCGGGTGCGCCGCCTTCTCCGTGCTGCCCTTCTTCCAGGGCTTGCCCTGCCAGTCGATGAGCTCCTCGGGGACCTCGCCGTCCTTGCCCTCCCACCAGACGTCGCCGTCGGGCGTGAGCGCCACGTTCGTGAAGAGCGTGTCCTTGGAGATGGTCTCCATGGCGTTGGGGTTGGTCTTGTAGTTGGTGCCGGGCACCACGCCGAAGTAGCCGGCCTCCGGGTTGATGGCGTACAGGCGGCCATCCGGACCCGGGCGCATCCACGCGATGTCGTCGCCGACGGTCTCGATCTTCCAGCCCGCGTACTCCTTGGGCGGGATCATCATGGCGAAGTTCGTCTTGCCGCACGCGGACGGGAAGGCGGCGGCGATGTACGTCGTCTCGCCCTTGGGGGAGGTGACGCCCAGGATGAGCATGTGCTCCGCGAGCCAGCCCTCTTCACGGCCCAGGTAGCTGCCGATGCGCAGCGCGAGGCACTTCTTGCCCAGCAGCACGTTGCCGCCATAGCCGGAGCCGAAGCTCCAGATGGTGTTGTCCTGGGGGAAGTGGCAGATGTAGCGGCGGTCCGGGTTCACGTCGCCCGTGGAGTGCAGGCCGCGGTTGAAGTCGTCGCTGTCGCCCAGCATGTCCAGCGCGGCCTTCCCCATGCGGGTCATGATCCGCATGTTGAGCACCACGTAGTCGCTGTCCGTCAGCTCCACGCCAATCTTCGTGGAGGGGCCACCCAGCGGGCCCATGGCGTAGGGCACCACGTACATCGTGCGGCCCTTCATGCAGCCTTCGAACAGCTGGGAAAGCTTCGTGTAGGCGGCCTCCGGCTCCATCCAGTTGTTGGTGGGGCCCGCGTCCGTCTTGTTCGGCGTACAGATGAACGTGAGGTGCTCGACGCGCGCCACGTCGTTGGGGTTGGAGCGGTGCAGGTAGCAGCCCGGGCGCTTCTGGGGGTTGAGCGGGATGAGCGTGCCGTCCTTCACGGCCTGCTCGGTGAGGCGCTGCTTCTCCGCCTCCGAGCCGTCACACCAGACGATGCGGTCCGGCTGGGTCATCGCGGCCATCTTGGCCACCCAGGCCAGCAGCGTGGGGTTCTTCGTGGGCGCCTGCTCGGTGGCGGCTGCCGCTTGCGTCGAAGCCATGGAGGTCTCCTCGGGGTATCTCTCGGAAGAAACACCAAACCTTCTGGACCGGGGCCCCAAAAGCAACCGACGTCCGGCAGTCAACCGGACTTTCGACCGCTCTGGCCTAATTCCACTTATCAGCGCCCGGTCGCCCATCAGTAAACGGCGCGGTGCGGCACGCGCTGGCAGCGCGTCATTCCGTGCGCAGGTTGGGGGAGCGCACCCACTCCATGTCCATCGCCCTCGTCCTGGCCGTCATCGTCGTCGCGTTGGTCCTCTTTTCCATGGATTCCATCCCCATCGAGTTCACCTCGCTGGTGGTGGTGTGCCTGCTGGCGCTCTCCGGGGTGCTGACGCCGGCGCAGGCGTTCGAGGGCTTCAGCAACGACACGGTCATCTTCATCTTCACCCTGCTGGCGATGACGCAGGGGCTCGCCGCCACGGGCGTGGTGCAGATGGTCGGGCAGCGGATGGCGTTCTTCGCGCGCTTCGGCCACCAGGCGTTCGTGCTGGCGATGATGGGCGTGGTGGCGGTGTTCTCCGCGTTCATCTCCAACACGGTGACGACGGCGGCCTTCCTGCCGGTGGCCATTGGCGCCGCGCAGCGGGCGAAGGTGCCGCGCAGCAAGGTGCTGCTGCCCCTGGCGTACGCGTCCATGCTGGGCGGCACGGTGCTGCTGTTCGGCACGTCCACGAACCTGGTGGTGTCCGCGGCGCTGAAGCGGCAGGGGATGGCGCCCATCGGCGTGACGGAGCTGGCGCCGGTGGGATTGCCGGTGGTGCTGCTGGGCATCGGCGTGGTGGTGCTGCTGGGGCGGTGGCTGTTGCCCGCGCGCGAGGGCAAGCCGGGCACGGAGGGCTTCGCGCTGCGGGACTACCTCACGGAGGCCGTGGTGCCCGGGGACTCGCGCTACGTGGGCAAGCCCCTGTCGGAGATCAGCGAGGGCCTGGGGCTGCGCGTGATTGGCGTGGTGAGCGACGGCGAGACGCTCGACGCGAAGCCGTCCTACGTGCTGACGGGCGAGGAGCGGCTGCTGGTGGAGGGCCGCCGCGAGGATGTCCTCCGGGTGAAGGACCTGCAGGGCATCGAGCTGCGGCCGGACGTGCGGCTGTCGGACGCGGAGCTGGAGGGGCCGGAGTCGATGCTCGCGGAGGTGGGCGTGCCGCCCGGCAGTCCGCTGGTGGGGCGCAGCCTGAAGGAGACGCTGTTCGTGGAGCGCTTCGGGCTGGTGGCGCTGGGGCTGCACCGCCGGCCTGGAATCCAGCGGCTCACGAAGCTCCAACTGCTGCGGCGCGCCTACCACAGCCACTCGCTGTCCACGCTGCCCCTGGCCGTGGGGGACGTGCTGCTGTTGCGCGGCCCGCGGCAGAAGGTGGCGGAGCTGGCGCCGGGCCATACGCTGATGGTGCTGGAGGGCCACGAGTACGAGCCGCCGCGCTACGCGAAGGCGCTGCTCGCGGTGATCATCTTCCTGGGGTCGCTGGCGGCGGGTTCGCTGGGGTGGGTGCCGCTGTCCCTGGCGGGGCTCACCGGCATGCTGCTGATGATCGCCACGCGGTGCGTGGACGCGCGCACCGCGTTCCGCGTGGACTGGCGGGTGGTGCTGCTCATCGGCGCCATGATGGCGCTGGGGCTGGCCATGGAGGTGAGCGGCGCGGGGAAGTTCATCGGCGACCACGTGGCCCGGCTGGGCGCGTATGGCGGGCCGCGCGCGGTGCTGGCGCTCTTGATGGTGCTGACCATCGTGCTGTCGGCGCCCATGAGCAACCAGGCCGCGGCGCTGGTGGTGCTGCCGGTGGCCCTCAACGCGGCGTCGCAGCTGGGCGTGGACGTGCGCCCCTTCGCCATGGGCGTCACGCTGGCGGCGAGCTGTTCGTTCATCACCCCGCTGGAGCCCAGCTGCGTGCTCGTCTACGGGCCCGGGCACTACCGCTTCACGGACTTCTTCCGGCTGGGCACGCCGCTGACCGCGGTGCTGGTGGTGTTCCTCGTCTTCGCCGTGCCCGTGGTGTGGCCGTTCCACTGAGGCCGCCCGGGCCTTCAGTGGATGGCCGCGCGCAGCCCCACGTCCGCGAGCACGCGTGACTCCTGTTCCAGGAGGTATTGCAGGCGCGCGTCCACGGAGGCTTCGTCGCCGTTGGACGCGGTGACGGCCAGGCGGTGGAAGAGGGACTGGTGGCCGTCCTCCGACTGGGCCAGCTCCCCGTAGAAGCGGGCGAGCGCCGGGTCGGTGAGCCCCTCCGCGAGCAGGGAGAGCCGTTCACACGAGCGCGCCTCGATGATGGCGGCGACGAGCAGGCGGTCCACGCGCCGCTCCGGGGCGGGCGTGCGCACGTGCTTCTGGAGCCCCTGCGCGTACGGGTCGCCCGCGTCCTTGGTGAGGGTGAGGCCGCGCGCGGCCATCAGGTCCAGGACGCGCGCCAGGTGGGCGCTCTCCTCGCGGGCCAGGCGGGCCATCTGCGAGGGCAGGTCCGGCAGGTCCGGGTAGGCCTGGAGCATGGACAGCGCGTTGGCGGCGGCCTTCTTCTCGCAGTGGGCGTGGTCCACCAGCACCGCGTCGAAGTTCGCGAGCGCCAGCGGCAGCCAGCCGGGGTCGGTGGGCGCGTGGAGGATGACGGGGCCCGCTCCGGAGA
>NZ_RAVW01000409.1 GCF_003611585.1 Corallococcus exercitus
CGGAGGAGCGCGGATGGGGGGACGTTCGACCATGGCGCGCAGTACTTCACGGCGAGGGATCCGCTCTTCCGGTCGCTGGTGGAGGCGTGGATGGCGGAGGGCGTCGTCGCGGAGTGGCATGGACGCATCGGGACGCTGATGCGTGGGGCGGTGACTCCCGCGAAGGAGTCCGTGCGGTACGTGGGCGTGCCGGGCATGAACGCGGTGGCGAAGGCGCTCGCGGACGGATTGGACGTGCGCTTCGGGGTGCGGGTGGAGCGGGTCGAGCGCGATGGCCGGGCGTGGCGCCTGACTTCGGAGACAGGCGAGGACCTGGGGCTGGCGGACGTGGTGGTGGCCGCGGTGCCCGCGCCGCAGGCGGTGCCATTGCTGGTGGGTGCGCCCGCGCTGGCAGCACAGGCGGGGACCGCTCGGCTGTCGCCGTGCTGGGCCGTGATGGCGCGGTTCGAGGCGCCGGTGGCGGTGGCGGTGGAGCTGGATGGCGCGTTCGTGGAGGACTCACCGCTGTCGTGGGTGGCGCGCGACACGAGCAAGCCAGGGCGGTCTCCGGGTGAGCGCTGGGTGCTTCACGGGTCGCCGGAGTACAGCGCGGCGCACCTGGAGGAGACGGCGGAGGAGATGGCGCCGAAGCTCGTGGAGGCGTTCGGGAAGGCGCTGGGCAGGGACGTGCGCGCGGTGGAGGCCGTGGCGCACCGGTGGCGCTTCGCGATGCCTGCACCGCCGCTGGAGGACACTGCGTTGTACGACGCGGCGCTGGGGCTGGGCGCTTGTGGCGACTGGTGCGCTGGGCCGCGCGTGGAAGGCGCGTTCCTCAGCGGCGTCACGCTGGCGCGGCGGATCGCCGGGCCCTGAGCCCTACTGCCGCTCGCGCACCACCAGTGTCCGGCGCGCGGTGAGGCCGTGGTCGTCGGTGACGAGGATGTCGTGGGTGCCCACGCTCGGCTTCCACCAGAGGCGCTCGGCGGCCCTCGCGGTTCCCAGGACGGCTCCGTCCACGAACCATGTCAGCTCGCGGTCGTGCGCGGCCTCCGCCTCCAGTGGGATCTTCTGCTCCTCCGTGTTCATGCCGGGGATGAGCAGCGCCACCTGCCCTTCCGGCGGTGAGAGGATGGTCGGCGTATCCCGCTCCCCTCCCGCGACGCAGCCGGGCGCCAGGGGCGGCGGTTCGGGCAACTGACGCTGCTGCTCCGCGAGCCACCGGCGCAGGCTGGACGGCCAGGTCAGGTACACGCGCGACTCCGTCTTGCGCCCGTCCCTGCAGCCCGGTCCCACCGCCAGGCCCGACGCCACGTCCACCTCCACCCGGTGATGGTACGGACACGGTGTCGTCGGCACCGCCGTGCGCACCGCGTCCACCCGCTTGCGCTGCGTGCACGCGTCCGTGGGCAGGTGCCCCGAGTACGCGCACACCTCCACGCTCACCAGGTCCTTGGGCGGCGTGGCGTCCTCCTCCTGCACCGCCGTGCCGCGTGGGCCAATGCCTTCCAGGATGTCGAACAGCAGCGGGGCCGCGTTCTCCGCACCCACCAGGTGCACGCTCGACGAGTGGTCGAAGTTGCCCAGCCACACCACCGCCGTGTGCTTCGGCCCGGAGCCCGCCGCCCAGGCGTCCCGGTTGCCGAAGCTCGTCCCCGTCTTCCAGTGCACCCGCGCGGGCAGCCCCGTGAGCCGACGGCGCTCCGGGAAGTCCGGCCGGTCCCTCAACGCCAGCGCCTGCCGCGTCAGCCACGCCGCCCCCGGTGACACCAGCGTCTGGGCCTTCTTCGGCGCCGTGTCCTCGTCCAGCACCCGCAGCGGCCGCGCCTGCCCATCCCCCGCCAGCGCCAGGTACACGCCCGTCAATTCCAGCGGCGTCAGCTCCAGCCCGCCCACCGCCGCGGACAGGCCGTAGTGCCCCGGCCGTGGATCCAGGCTGGTGACGCCCGCCTGCCGCAGTGAACCGAGGAAGCCCTCCACACCCACCCGCTCCAGGAGCCGCACGAACGGCAGGTTGAGCGACTGCGACAGCGCGGTCTCCATCCGCACCAACCCCAGGAACCGCCCATCGAAGTTGCGCGGCTGATAGCCACCGTACGCCACCGGGATGTCCGGCACCAGCGTCTCCGGCCCCACCAGGCCCTGATCAATCCCCAGCGCGTACAGCAGCGGCTTGAGCGCCGAGCCCGGCGAGCGCGGCGTGGCGAAGCCGATGATCTGCCCGCCGTGCTTCTCATCGAAGAAGTCGAAGTTGCCCACCAGCGCGCGCAGCTCGCCCGTGTCCCGGTCCGCCACCACCACCGCGCCGTTGTGGATGCCCTGCCGCTCCAGCCGCCGGGCCGCCTCCCCCAGCGTGCGCTCCACGAAGCGCTGCGTGCCCGCATCCAGCGTCGTCGCCAGCCACGTCGCCCCCGGCCGCTGCGCCTTGAGCCACACCGCCGCGTGCGGCGCTTCCCTGGGAAAGGGCGTGAGCACGTCCGGCACCGGCGTCGCCCGCACCTCCGCCAGCACCGTGTCGGACGCGACGCCGTCCACGACCAGCCCCTCGGACTCCAGGAGCCGCCGGGCAATGTCGTCCCGGGCCGAGCGCAGCCGGTCCCGGTTCTCCGGCGACGGGAAGCGCCGGTTCGGGTTCTGCGGCACCGCCAGCAGCGTGGCGATCTCCGCCGGGCTCAGGTGCCGTGCCGTATGCCCGAAGTACGCGAGCGCCGCCGCCTCCACGCCCTCCACGTTGCGCCCGTAGGGCACGAACTGGAGATACGCCTCCAGCACCTCCTGCTTGGACAGCCGCGCCTCCAGCTGGGCGGCGCGGAACGACTCAATCACCTTCGAGGTGAACGTGCGGGGACGGGGCTCCAGCACGCGCACCAACTGCATCGTCAACGTGGACGCCCCCGACACCCGCCGCCCCCGGCTCAGGTTGAGGCCGAGGGCGCGCAGGGCCGCGAGCGGATCCACGCCCGGGTGCTGGAAGAACCGCTTGTCCTCCAGTGCCACCAGGGCGCGGACATAGGCCCGGTCGATGCGGTCCTTCGGCGCGGGGATGCGCCACCGCTCGTCCGGGGCGAGGAAGACGTACGCGGGCGACCCGTCCCGGTACGCCATCACCACCGAGGGGGGCGCCGCCAACCGCTCCGGCAGCGGCACCCACCAGGCCGCCAGCAGGCCCGTGCCCAGGAGCACGAGCCCCGCCAGCGCCACCCCCGCCCACTTCCTTCCGTTGAGACGCACGCGACGCATGGGGCCTAGAGCAGGTCGTCCTTCCAGGGACCCGCCACCTGCACCGTGCCCGCGGCTTCACGGGCCCAGACGGAGGAGTCGTACATCGCCTCGGCCTCCGCGGACGGCAGGGTGAAGCTGCCCGCCGTCACCGCACGCACCGCGTAGACGAGCTTCTTCGTCTCGTGGGCCTGCAGCGCGCCGAAGGCTTCCATCCGGTCATCGCGCACGTTCACGTAGTCCGCGGTCCAGAGCGAATCCGCGTCCACCCACTCCACGCTGCCCCCGCGCCCCAGACGGGCGTTCTCGATCTCCCAGCCCGCCGGCAGCCGGTCCACCAGCGCGATGTTCTGCACGCGCTCGCCCGTGGTGTTGGTGACCTCCAGCTCCACGTAGATGAGGTCCGCCAGCTTCACCGGCTGGGCCTTCAGGTCCAGCGTGGTGCCGTCCAGCGTGCGCCAGGTGCGCTTGAGCGTCAGCCCCTGCCCGCCCACCTTCACCTCGGGCGTGGTGCGCACGCCCTCGCTTTGCAGGAGGAGGTACACGCTGCCGGCGCCCTTGTCCTTGAGGTCCAGAGACAGGCTGGCGCGCTCGCTGGCGCGGGCCAGGGCCCACGTGCGGTCCGACACGCGCGCGTCCTTCTCCGCGACGGACGCCACCGCCTTGCCCCCCACCGTGAGGGTGGGCGGCGTGAAGGTCGTCGCGCTGCCCTGCAGCCGCTTGCCCAGGCCGGTGATGCCCCAGACCAGCTCCTGCGTCGTGTAGTACTCCGACGTGTGCGCCTGGAGCGCCGTCGCCACCATGCGCGCCAGGGGCTCGCCTTCCGGCGCGTTGCCGAAGAGGTCCTGGAAGGTGCTGAGCATCATCCCGCGCCGGCGCCGGTCCGAATAGAACGACCAGCCGTTGTGGCGCTGGTCGCTGAGCGCGGACACGTCCGGGTTGCGCAGCTCCTTCTCGTAGCGGCGGTCGCCGGACAGCCACAGCGCGGCCTTGAGCAGGTACAGGTCCTCCTGCTCCTCGCCGTCGAGCGGCGCCTTCTTCGCGCGCGTCTCCATCGCCGTCACCAGCGCCTGCGCCCGCGCCTTGCGCCCCTTGCCCGCCACCGCGAGCACGTAGTGCATGTACGGCTCCGCGTGCTCGTCGTGGTAGCCGCTCGACACCGTCGTGCGGCCCTCCGTCCGGGTCAGCTCATCCCCCATCCACGCGAGGGCGCTGTCCACCCGGTCCTCCGGCACCGGGTACTTCAGCTTGCGCGCGTCCAGCAGCATGTGCGTCGCGTAGGCCGTGCCCCAGGCCAGGGGCTCCGTCTGGCCGGGCCAGTACGCGAAGCCGCCCGACGCGGTCTGCATGGACAGCACCCGGTTGATGCCCGACTGCACCATGTCCTCCACCTTCGCCGTGGAGACCAGGGTCGGATCCACGCGCTCCACCAGCTGGCTCACGAACAGCAGCGGGCGCGTGGAGGACGTCGTCTGCTCGATGCAGCCGTACGGGTAGCGCACCAGGTACGAGAGGTGCTGGAGCGACTTCGCGTACGGATTGTTCGTCACCCAGACGGTGGTGCGCTCCGTCGTGGGCACCCAGCCCTGGAGCAGCGCCTTCAGGTCCGTGGTGCCCTGCGCCAGCTCCACCTGCTGGAGCTTGCGCTCACGCGGCCCGGCCGGGGACAGCGGCACGTCCAGCTGCTCGCGCGACGTGTAGCCACCGCCCTCCACCGTCACCACCAGCCGAGCGGCGCCCACCGACTGCACCGCGCGGCCCTGGAACACGAAGGTGCGGGACTTGCCGTCCTCCACCCGCGCGCGGCCCTCGCTCTTGCCCTTGAGCTCCAGCGGAGACGAGCCCAGCCCCTCCGGCATCGCGAGCCCCGGCACCGCCAGGGCCTCCGACGCCAGCGACACCTTCACGTCCTGCGCCTTGCCGGACAGGTTGGTGACGAAGACCGGGATTTGGATCTCGTCGTTCTGGGTGAGGAAGCGCGGCAGCGTCGTCTGGAGCACCAGCGGGTCGCGCACCAGCACCTGCGCGCTGGCCCGGCCGATGCGCTTGTTGCCCGCCGTCACCACCATCACCCGCACCGCGCCCCGGTACTGCGGCAGCTTGAAGGGCACCTTCAGCTTGCCGTTGGCGGGCACCTCCACCAGGCCGCTCCACAGGGCCACGGGCTTCACCGGCTGCACGCGGCCTTCCGCGCCGCCCTCGTCACCACCGGTGGAGCTGGAGTTGCCGCCGGGCGGCACCAGCAGCGCCCAGCCCACCGTCTCGTAGGTCTGGATGCCCAGCGCGCGCCGCGTGAAGATCTCCTTCAGCGGATCCGGGCTCTGGAAGCGCGTGAGGGACAGGATGCCCTCGTCCACCACCGCCACGGTGGCGAAGGTGGGGCCCTCCACGCCTTCCACCGCGACGTCCACGGTGAGCGTGTCGTTGCTGCGGACCTCCTTGGGCACCGTCACCGTGACGGCCTGGGTGAAGTCCACCGGCTCCAGCGCGATGCTGCCCACGCCGAAGGCGCGGTCGGGCATGAACGCCTGGGCGGATTCCAGGTGCGGGTCCTTCACCAGGAACGCGCTCACGTACACGTTGGGCGCGTACTCCTTGGGCGTGAACGACCAGGACACCTCGCCCGGCTCCACCTGCTTCCACGTGGTGGTGAGCACGCGGTCGGTTTCCACCGTGAAGAGGACGCGGCCCCGGTAGGGCGCCTTCATCTTCACCGTGAGGGCCTCGCCCACCTTGCCCTTCGCGGGCAGCGACAAGTCCAGCGCCGTGGGCTTGAGGGGCCGCGGCGTCTGGTCCACGCGCGAGCCCTCCCCCCACCAGTAGTAGCGGCCGTCGCCCTCGATGGAGAGGTCCGTCTGGGTGTTGCCCGCGCGAGCGCGCACGAGGTAGCCCGCGCCGTCGTGGCCCGGCAGCACCGTGGCGGTGAAGCGGCCGTTCTCCACCTTCACCGTCGCCTCGCCCTCACGCTGCGGGCGCAGGTAGCGCTGGTAGCGCTCGTAGCCGGACTCCTCGTCGTAGTAGTAGCCGTAGTTCTCCTCGAGCAGCTGGTACTCCAGCACCACCGTCTTCGGCGCCTTGCCGTCGGTGACGAGCTGGCCGTCCCAGTCCACCACCACGCCGGACACCGTGAAGGGCGTGGCCGCCTTCACCTTCTGCGTGTTGGCCTGGAGGCCCAGGTAGTAGGCCTCCGGGTGCACCGGCACGTTGGCCTCGCCGATGGTGGAGCGGCCGCTGCCGGACTCGAAGACGCTGGCCACCGCGGACAGCCGGGCGGCGCCCTTGATGGGGCCCGACGCCGCCTGGGCCGGGCAGTTGAGG
The DNA here is from genome assembly GCF_003611585.1 of Corallococcus exercitus. Taxonomy (GTDB): domain Bacteria; phylum Myxococcota; class Myxococcia; order Myxococcales; family Myxococcaceae; genus Corallococcus; species Corallococcus exercitus. Next base: position 6,514 of record NZ_RAVW01000409.1, read on the forward strand.
AGCGCCTGCCCCTTCGCGTCGAGCGTGCCCTTCACCTGCCCCAGCGTGACGGGCCGGGGCGCGCTGCCGTCCTGGCGCCAGATGCCGTAGGTGTACTGGGCGTTCTGCTTGGGCTTGAAGGGCACGGACTCCAGGCGGCACGTCATCTCCACCGGGCTGCCCTCCGCGGAGCCGCCGAAGAGGTACGCGGCCTCCACGCCCACCGGAATCTCCTTGCCCTGCACGTAGCCCGGCGCGGTGGTGCTGGCCGTGACCTTCATGCGCTCCGGGACGAACTCCTCCACGTTCACCGCGTAGGAGGCCACGTCGCGGTCCGCGACCTTGAGGCGCACCCAGTAGTGGCCCGTGTCCTGGAACGCCGCGAACGCCTGGTCGAACGACACGAGGCCCGCCGCGTTCGTCTTCAGCGTCACCTTGCGGATCTCCCGCTCGTGCGGGTCGATGACGCGCACCTCCACGGGCATGCCCACGGGCGGCGCCAGGTTGTCCTGGCCGCGCAGCACCGCGGCCACGTGCGCGGTGTCACCGGGGCGGTACACGCCGCGGTCGGACCAGACGGAGGCGCGGTAGGGCTGCTCGGCGCGGTACGGCTCGCCCTGCACGTCCGAGTTGGCGATCTCCGTCTTCAGCTCGTCGTACTTGAGGTACGTCAGCTCGTCGCCCTTGCGCGCCACCAGCGCGAACGGCGCGCTTTCGTCCACGCCGGGCGCGGGCACCTTGAGGTTGCAGCCCGCCTCGCCCTGCGTGGTGCAGCGGGCCACGGTCTGCCCGCTCTTCTTCACCAGCGACACCTCCACGCCGGACAGGGGCTCCGTGCTCTCCAGGCCCAGGGCCCAGACCCACACCTCGCCGGAGTCCTGGGAGCCCACGGCGGGACCGCCGCGCTTGGCCACGAGGCTCAGGTCGGTGAGCAGGATGCGGGCGGCGGCCTTGTAGTCGCCGCGCTCGGCCAGGATTTCGACCAGGCCGCGCGTGTTGGCGGGCACCAGCGACGCCACGTCGATGTACGTGGTCAGCAGCGAGTCCGACGTCGACTTGAGCGGCACCGTCTTGCGGACCAGCACGTTGCTCGTCCGCTCGTCGGCGTTCTCCTGGTAGTCGTTGCCCATCCAGAAGACGAGGTTCTCCGGCGGCACGTTGCGCACCGTGAGCGTCACCTCCTCCACGTTGAGGTGCTGCAGGGGCAGGTTGCGCCACGCGCTGCGCGGCAGGTAGCGGCCGTTGGCGTTGAAGCGCACCTGGGGCTGGCGCGCGGGCACGGAGAAGCCGCGCGACCAGGCGCCCATGAGCGTGCCGCCGCCCACGGACAGCGTGCCCTCCGCGATGGTGAGCGTGTGCGGGCCGCGCTTGAAGTCACCGAAGATGCGGAAGCCGCGCCGCGACGGGGCCACGGTGAACTTCACCTTCGGCTTGAAGCGGATGGCCTCCAGCGCCACCGCGTCGTTGAGCGAGCAGCCCTTGTTGTCGTCGTTGTAATAGTAGGAATCCCACTGCTCGTCGGTGGGGCTCGCCGGGGCGTCCGACTCCACGTCGCGGCAGCTCACCTCGAAGAAGTAGCCGTTGGTCCCCTCCTGGAGGTTCACGAAGGTGATGTCCATGCGCTTGCCGCCGTTGAGCGGGAAGCTGCTCGTCGCCGCGGGCGCCTGCACGGTGGAGGCGCCTCCCGCGGCCGTCAGTCCCTCACGCAGGGAGAACTGCACCGTCGCGCCGGGCTTGAGCTTCGGGTGGGTGAGCACCACGGCGAGGGAGTTGCGCGTGTCCGCGCGGGTGCTCCACTTCACGTCGCTGATGGCGGTGTCGCCCACGCGGAAGCTCACGCGGGAGCGCACGGCGGCCAGGTCCACCGGGCCGGAGAAGTCCACGTTCGCCTCCACGCGGCCCTTCGGCAGGTCCATGCGCGTGGGGTAGAGCTGGGCGAACTTGAAGGCGTAGGTCGTGAAGTTGTAGCGCCACTCGCGCGCGGTTGACGGCTTGACGACGCCCGCGTCGGTGTTCACCGCGTCCACGGAGACCGTGTACGTCGTGCCGGCCGCGAAGCCCGTGGACGGGGTGAAGAGCAGCGACGAGGGGCCCGTCCACCGCAGGCTGCCCCCGACCTCCGGCGACAGCGTGACGACGGTGCCGTCGACGCTCTCGTAGCGCGGGCGCACCGGCAGCGCGAACTCGATGACGACGCCCGTGGGCAGGGCGTTCTCGCTGGCCAGCTCGTGGATGACGGGCGTGAGCTTCGAGGGCTGCACCGGCGTGGGCGTGGGCGTGGACGGCGCGCTGGCGGCGGGCGTCGCGGCGGACGCGGGGGTGG
>NZ_RAVW01000040.1 GCF_003611585.1 Corallococcus exercitus
GTCCCGGGATGGGTGGGCCTCCGCGCGCGGGCGGGCCTCCGGGCCGCTTCGGGCCGCGCCCCAGCACGCCGCGTCCGCCGCCCACGCCGGAGCAGATCCTGGCGCTGGCCACGCGCGAGCACGTGCCGGCGCGCATCGCCAAGGGTGAGCTGGAAGGCAAGATGAAGGCGCGCATCTGGCGCAAGCTGCACGCCGAGGAGGCGAAGCGCTTCGACCAGGTCTACGAGCTCATGGGCCAGACGCCGGGCCTGTCGTTGGGGGACGCGTTCGGCATCCTCCAGAGCGGCCTGACGGTGCAGGAGTTCATGGCGCGCAAGGAGCGCAGCCAGCGCAAGGCGGCCATCAAGCAGGCGCGCGGCCAGGTGGACAACGCGCTCGTCGCGGACTTCCTGGGCGCGTTCATCGAGCAGAAGACCGAGCTGTCCGTGGTGCTGGCGGAGCGGTCGCTGCTGGACACGCTGCTGTCGGAGGAGGCCATCGCCTTCACCTTCGAGCGCACGGGCCGGCTGGAGAAGCTCCAGGTGGTGCTCATCGCGCGCAGGGGTGACTGGGAGCGGCTGATGCCGAACCTGGAGCGCGACGCGAAGCTCACGCAGAAGCCGGCGCAGGTGGCGCGGCAGCCGGACAAGCGTCCCTACTCGGACCCCCGGCCGTTCCTGCCGCACATCGGGCAGACGGTGAAGCTGGTGCTGCGCAATGGCATCACCGTGGAGGCGCCGCTGTTGCGCGTGGGCCGCTTCGACGTGCTGCTGGGTGAGCCGGGGCACGAGCTGTTCGTCCCGCTGCACGCGCTCTTGCGCTTCGAGGCGCCCCCGGCCCCGGCCGACGACGCCTCCGACGACGACGCGGACGATTCGAAGCCCGACGCCGCGAGCTGAAAACGGCGCGCGGTGCCGTTACTTCCGGGCGGCCCTGCCTTCACGGCGGGCCGCCCTTCTTCCTCCCGGAGCCCCATCCATGCGCCCCTTCTTCTCCCGCATCATCAAGCCCTGGCTCGCGCTCACCGCGGCGGCGGTCCTCGCGGGCGCGTCGCAGCAGGCGTGCTCCAAGGAGTCCTCCGCGAAGGAGCCGGGCGCGACGGGTGCGCAGGAGGTGGGACGGCGGGAGAACGGCGTGCACGTGGTGGACCTGGCCGTCACGGAGAAGGGCTTCGAGCCCTCGCCGGTGCAGCTCAAGAAGGGCGAGCCGGTGAAGCTGGTGGTGACGCGCAAGACGGACCTGACGTGCGCCACCGAGCTCGTCATGGACGAGTACAAGATCGACACGAAGCTGCCCCTGAACACGCCGGTGGACATCACCTTCACGCCCAACCAGTCCGGGACGCTGAAGTACGGCTGCGCGATGGGGAAGATGATCGCCGGCACGTTCGTGGTGGACTGAAGCCCGCGCGGGGGGATAGCCGCCCGTTAACTGGCGATGTCCGCCCGGCCGGGTAGGCTCGACGCCCTGCATGGGCAGCTCGGAGCTCTTCACCCGGCACGTCTTCCTGGACCTCGAAACGACGGGGCTCGACCCCCGCGTGGATGAGGTCATCGAGGTGGGCTGCCTCTTCTTCGAGGACGGCCGGGAGGTGGACCGCTTCTCCCGCCTGTACTCCGCGTCGCGCCCGCTGAACCTCACCATCCGCCGGCTCACCGGCCTCTCCGACGCGCAGCTCTCCGGCCAGCCCCGCTTCGACGTGGAGCGCGCGGAGCTTCGGGAGCGGCTGAAGGGCTGGACGGTGGTGGCGCACAACGCCCCGTTCGAGAAGGGCTTCCTGCCGGACGTGCTCGGGGGCGTGCCGGTGCTCGACTCGTGCGAGCTCATGCACTACCTGCACCCGGAGTTGCCCAGCCACTCGCTGGAGTCGCTGATGCGGTGGGCGAAGCTGGGCTCGCAGCAGCCGCACCGCGCGCTCCACGACTGCGTGGCGGTGCACGCGGTGCTGGTGCACGCGCTGGATGGCTGCGTGCGGGACGGGCGCGCGGAGGACGTGGCGGACCTGCTGGCCACGATGGACCCCAGGGCCCGCGCGGCGCTGGGGCCCACGCCGCTGCTGGATGCCCTGACGGAGGAGGACGCCCGCGACCTGGCGGCGGACGCGGAGGCGCGGCCCCTGCTGGGATTGCTGTCGCGGCTGTGGGAGGCGTGCCGGGCCACGCCGGTGCCGCTGGGCCTGGAGGCCACGGGCGGCTTCCTGCGCGCGCGGCCGGAGCGCAAGCGCGCGAATGGCGGCAGGCCTCCCCCGGAGCCGGAGCTGGACGCGACGCCGCTGCCGGTGCGGCCGGAAGAGGTGTCCCAGGTGCTGGGACCCGGCGGCGCGCTGGAGCGCGGGGGCGGGTTCCTGTCCCGGCCCGCGCAGCTGGAGATGGCGCACGCGGTGGCGCGCACGCTGTCGGACGGCGGGCAGGTGGCGGTGGAGGCCGGCACGGGCACGGGCAAGTCGCTGGCGTACCTCACGCCCGCGGCGCTGTTCGCTGCTCGCAACGGGCTGAAGGTCGGCGTGGCGCCGCACACGAAGACGCTCCAGGACCAGCTCCTGGAGAAGGACCTGCCCCGGCTGCACCAGGCCACGGGCGGCGCGTTCGGCTACGCGCTGCTCAAGGGACAGACGAACTACCTGTGCCGCCGCCGCGCGCTGGAGGCCACGCGCGTGGAGCCGGGGATGAACCACGCCGCGCGGGCGCCCCGGGCCTACGTGCGCGCGTACCTGCGGCGCAGCATGGACGGAGACCTGGACCGGCTGAGCCACTGGTTCCGCGAGCGCTTCCCGGGGATGCACGGACTGGTGCCGTCGGTGCGCTCCGAGGCGGCGACGACGCTGGGCGAGCGGTGCCCGCATCACCACAAGTGCTTCTACCATTCGGCGGTGGCGCAGGCGCGCGAGGCGGACGTGCTGGTCATCAACCAGTCGCTCGCGTTCGCGTGGCCCGCGCGCTACGGGCGCCTGGACCACCTGGTGCTGGACGAGGCGCACGAGCTGGAGGACGTGGCCACCACCGCGCTCACGGTGGAGTTGTCGGACCTGGCCTTCCTGCGCCTCACGGAGCGGCTGCACGGACGCGACGGGCGCCGGGGCCTCTTCGCGGAGCTGCGCCGCGCGCTCGCGGCCACGCGCCGGGATGAGTCCCGCGTGCTGATGTCCGAGGTGGACGACTCCCTGCGCACGCTGCTCCAGGAGGCGCGCGTGCTGGGCGAGCAGGTGACGGCCCTGTGCGAGCCCGCGTCCGCGATGCCCGGCGAGGACGCGGACGACGCGGCCTACGCGCCGGAGCTGCGGGTGACGGACGCGGTGCGCGCCCTGCCCGCCTGGGAGCCCGTGCGCGAGGGGCTGGTCGCGGTGCGCACGGCGCTGCAGCGGGTGCACACGCTCCTGGCTGTGCGCGTGCTGGCCGCGCTGCCGGAGCTGGCGGTGAAGCAGCCGTCGCTGGAGCGGGAGCTGGCCGGGGCCACCACGGAGCTGGGCGAGCTGTCGGTGCTCGCGGGAGAGCTGGCCGGTGAGCCGGATGCGAAGCGCTGCTACGCGGCGCGGGCGGAGCCTCGCAAGGGCCGCTGGAGCGTGGGCGCGCAGCCGGTGGACGTGTCCGAGGCCGTGGCGAAGGACTTCGCCGCGAACAAGCGCGCGCTGGTGATGGCGTCCGCCACGCTGGGCACCGGGGACGGCGTGCCCTTCGTGCTGAAGCGGCTGGGGCTGAGGCCGCCCATCTTGCGTGCACCTTCGCCCTTCCACCTGGGACAGCAGGCGCTGGTGGTGCTCGTGACGGACGCGCCGCGAGCGCACGAGGAGCCATTCATCGACTGGGCCTCCGGGCGCATCTCCGGGCTGGCGCAGGTGATGGGCGGACGGGTGCTGGGCCTGTTCGCCTCCACGCGGCGGCTGGAGCGCGTGTCGCGCGAGGTGCAGGCGCGGCTGGAGCCGCACGGCATCGAGGTGCTGCGCCAGTCGCGCGGGCACGGCCGTTCGCTGGCGGCGCGGCAGGAGCGCGACACGGGCACGGTGCTGCTGGGCACCAAGAGCTTCTGGCAGGGCGTGGACATCCCCGGGCGCGGCGTGGGGTGTGTCTTCATCGACAAGCTGCCCCTGGAGCCGGCGTCACGGCCGCTGGTGGCCGCGCGCGAGGAGCCGCTGGCGAAGGCGGGCAACGAGTACCTGGGCTTCCTCCAGTACCGGCTGCCGCGCGCGTTGCTGCTCCTGCGCCAGGGCGTCGGGCGGCTGATCCGCTCCACCACGGACCGGGGCATCGTCGTGGTCGCCGACCCCGGACACGCCAGCTACCGGCCCATGCTGCTCCAGGCGCTCGCGGGCTACCGCGTCGTCGCGCTGCCATGGGCCCAGGCGCGGCTGCTGCTGCACTCGGAGCTGATGCAGATGGGGCTCACCGCGGACACCGCGCGGGTGTGAGGCGCCCTGCGCGGTGAAGCAAGGCCCCGCCCTGCGATGCCGCTCCCGTTGCTCATGGGTCGCGCGCTTCAAGCAGGCACTGCCCTGCGCTACCACGCCCGTTGCTCGCGGGGCGCGCGCTTCAAGCAGGCGCCTCGCTCAGGGAAGCGAGGCGCCTGCCCCGCCCTACCGCGCCAGCCGCTCGCGGTAGCGCGCTTCCAGGGCGCTCAGTTCGTCCACCCAGGGGCCCGTGGCGCCGCTCGTGCGTGCCTGGGCCAGGGCCTCCGCCACCACGCGCGCGTCCTCTTCCTGCTGCGTGCGCAGCCGCTGGGTCATGTCCCGCGCGGCCTCGAAGACGTCTTGCAGCTCGTCGCCTTCGCGCAGGCCATGCTGCGGCGGACGCAGGCGGCCTTCGGCCACCTCGCGCATCATGCGCTTGATGCGGAAGAGCGGACCCGCCATCCGGTGCGTCACCACGATGGTGGCCAGCGCCACCACGACGATGAACGACAGCATGCAGCCGCCCAGCACCCACCACGTCAGGTGCTGGTGGCGCTCCAGCTCCGCGCGCTGCGCGACGATGGCCGTGCGCTCCGCCTCGTAGCTGGCGTCGATGGCCTGCGCCTGCTCCCGGAACTGCTTCTCGAACGCCGGGTCGTTCATGTGGGCCATCAGCTCGTTGGAGAGCGTGGCCCCGGACAATTCGCGGCTCACCTCCGCCGCGCGCGAGCGGGCGTCCACCGCCGTCGCCGTCTCGTGCATCAGCGAGTTCGCCGCGCGCACCAGGAAGATGCCCAAGAGCGCCGCCAGCACCAGCGACACGCCGACGATGTACGCGGTGAGCTTCAGCTGGAAGGGCGCGTCGAGCAGGAAGTTGCGCCAGCGGCGCTTCGTCGTCGGGGCCGGGGCCGTGGTCGTCGTCATGTCTCGCTGCTCCAGTCGAAGGTCGCGGCGGCTTCGTCGATAGCCCGGGGGATGAGGGCCTTCAACAGGTCCGCGGGCGGAGCCCCCGCGGCGTTCACTTCCACCTGCCCCATCAGGGACTGCTCCGGGTACGTCATGCACAGGATGGCCAGGCGCAGCCCTCCGCTGTCCGTGGCCTGGATCTCCGCCGTGATGCGGTAGCCGTGCACGCCCAGCTTCTTGAGCGCGCCCTTCGCCGCCGTCTTGGACTCCTTCTCCGGCGCCATCAGCGCGCCCCGGCGCACCAGCTTGGAGCGAAGGCGCGCCTCCGTCACCTTCACCAGGTCCGCGGGCACGCTGCCCGTCTTGTCCTTCAGCGCGTCCAGCGACAGGTAGAAGCGCGGCCGGCGCGCCTGGTACGCCTTGATGGCCTTGATGGACTCCGCCACCGCCGCCTGCACCGTGGCGTCCGCCTCCCCCTTCACCGCCTGGAGGCAGTCGAGCCCGCCCGGCTCCAGCAGGGCGCCCAGGCCCTTGGCCACCGCCGCGCGCACCAGCTCGCTGGGGTCCTTGAGGGCGCCGCACAGCGGCGGCACCGCCTCCGGATCCTCGGTGGCGCCCAACACGAGCGCGGCTTGTGAGCGTGCACGCGGATCCCTTCCCTTCTCCAACTGACGACCCAGGAAGGTGATGCGCGTGTCCCCCTGCGCCAGCGCAGCGCTCGGCAGCAGGAAGAAGAGGAGCAGGAGTGCTGTCGGCAGCCGCATGGGATGGGCAAAGAAGTGCCAACAGTGTAGCCGCGATTTACCTGTCCATGACAGTTGCCTCTCAGGGCAATCGCGCACACCTTGCAGGCGCACAATGGGCGACGTCCTCCAGGGGGGAGGACGGCTGGGGTGCGGCGGACCCGAGGCGGGTCACCGTGGGCTGGGGGAGCAATGAAACGCGGAGTCATCCTGACGGGTGTTCTGCTGCTGGCGGGTTGGCTGGGCGGTTGCCGTGACTCGGACCGTCTGACGTCGGTGGGCAAGCCGCGGCCTCCCGGGCCGACGCCGGTGGAGTCCACGCCCACCCTTCCCGACTCCGAAGCCACACAGCCGCCGCCCGGCAAGCCGCCACCGGTGCCGGAGGTGGTGGACCCGCCTCCGCCGGATCCGGAAGAGGAGGTGCTGGATCCCACCCCCATCCCGACGACGGACGGCGTCCCCGGACCGCTGCCGGGCGTCTACACGGACAAGGGCGAGGCACCGGAGACGGACCTCATCCGCGGGCTCGTGTCCTTCCCCATCCGTGACGAGCGCGCGCTCGAGCAGCGCATCCACGACATCTACAAGCCGGGCGGCTCCGGCTTCCGCCAGTACATGACGCAGGCCGAGTGGATGGCGAAGCACGCCCCCACGCAGAAGGACGTCACCATCGTCACGGACTGGCTGAAGTCCGAGGGCATGCAGGTGCCCTACGTCGCCACCAACCGGCTGCTGGTGCAGTTCGTGGGGACGGTGGGCCAGTTCAACAAGGCGTTCGGCGTGAAGCTGCGCGTCCTGGAGCGCAAGTCGCCCCAGGGCGGCAATGATCCGCACGACGTCTACGGCCTCACGGAGGGCATCAAGGCGCCCACGTTCGTGCAGCAGCGCATCCACGCCATCGTCGCACTGGACCTGCCGGCGGAGACGGGGCCGATGCCCGGCGAGTTCGGCCAGCCGTCCACGGACAAGCCGGACCCCATCAACAAGGGCCTCACGCCGCAGCAGGTGGCGCGCGCGTACGGCGTGGACTCGCTCTACGCCCAGGGCCACCACGGCCAGGGTACGAAGCTGGGCGTGGTGATTGGCGCCGGCTTCCGGTGGAAGGACGTGCGCGCCTTCTGGAAGATGTGGGACATCCAGCGCGAGGACCCCAAGGTCGTCCAGACGATGGAGCCGCCCGTCACGCGCTACCGCGAGGGCACGCTGGACATCGAGTGGGCCGCGGCGATGGCGCCCAAGTCGGAGGTCATCGTCTACATGGGCCCGGACGCGCGCAATTCGTCCATGCTCTTCACCTTCAACGAGGCCATTGGCCGGGGCGAGGTGTCCGTCATCACCACGTCCTTCGCGCACCGCGAGGACTCCGAGCCGCGCGCGGTGCATGAGCAGTACAGCGCCTCCGGGATGATGGCCGCCGCGCTGGGCATCACCGTGGCCGCCGCGAGCGGCGACTCCGCGGGCGTGGACACGCCGGGCTCCAGCCCCTACGTCACCGCCGTGGGCGGCACGCAACTGAAGATGAACGGCATGACGGTGACGGGCGAGACGGCCTGGTACTACTCCGGCTCCGGCATCAGCCGCTCCTTCACCACGCCGGAGTGGCAGAAGGGCCTCGTCCCGCTGCCCGCCAAGCGCGCGGTGGTGGACGTCGCGCTCAACGCGGACACCGGCTACTGGTACACGTGGCTGGGCGTCACCACGCCCAACACCGGCACGTCCTTCGCGTCGCCCATCTTCGCGGGCCTTATCGCGGTGGTGAACGGCGCGCGGTCCGAAGAGGCGAAGCCGCCGGTGGGCTGGCTCAACTCGCAGCTCTACACGCTGCCGAACGTGCAGAAGAGCTTCCGCGACATCACCGTGGGAGTCACCGACCGTCAGTACGAAGCCGGACCGGGCTGGGACATCCCCACCGGCTGGGGCGCGCCGAGCGCGGAGGGACTGCTGCAGACGCTGCCCTGAGCAGGCAGGCGACATAGAGCGGACGGGCAGGCGGGCGCCGCTCCGGTTGTCATCCCCGATTGACGGGATGCGAATGCATGCGCAGGGCATGCTGTTCGGGACAGGACCATGTCTTTGTCCCCCCTGCGCACGTCCCTTTCCTGCCTCCTGCTCCTCGCAGCCGCTTGCAGCAATGCCGTCGCTGGACCGAGCGATGCCGTGGCGGAGAACCCCTCTTCCATCAGCGCTCCCGGGAGCGTGGCCCAGGCTCCCGCCTCGCCCACCACTCCTAGCGAGGACGTGGGCCAGGTGCCCACCACGCCGACGCCCACCGACACGGAGACGCCCACGGCCGAGCAGCCGGTCGCCACCACGCCGGATCCGTCCGCGAGCGTGTGCGCGCCGCTCAGCTCGCTGGCCAGCCTGACGGGCGACCTGACGACGTGGCTCCAGACGGCGCCCATCACCGCGGCCAACAGCGGCGGCTTCAAGGAGCCGGGCGGCACGGAGCTGGCCGCGTTCGAGGGCGCCTTCCGCGCGCTGCTCACCGAAGGTCCCACCGCGCAGGTGATGCAGGACCTGGCGGGGATGGGCTACGGCGTGAGCACCTTCCGCAACGCCACGGGTGGCGGCTGGCTGGTGGTGCGCGAGCAGGGGCTGCTGTCGCGCGGCGGCGGCACGTTCATCATCAACCTGTTCCCCGCGCGCGACCTGTGGCTGGAGGCGCCGCACGCGGACTCCGACGAGGGCACGCTGCGCCAGACGGCCACGCAATTGGTGACGCTGGGCGCGCGCGCGCTGCTCATCACCGGCAGCAACCGCTGCGCCGTCACCACCGCCAGCCCGTGCAGCGGCACCACCAGCGTGTGCGGCACGAAGGGCCTGCGCATCTCCGACGCCGCGCACTACGGCAACACCTTCTTCACCGCCGCGCACCGCGCGCTGCGCGCCACCTACCCGGACGCCATCGCCGCCAGCATCCACGGCATGGACGCGGGCGACGGCCCCGAGGCCGCCGTGGTGAGCGACGGCACCAGCGCGCCGCGGCCGGAGGCGCTCTCCAACCGCCTGCGCGACGCGCTCAACACCCACCTGGTGGGCACGAAGAAGGCGTTCTCCTGCAACGCGGCGGATGACTCGGGCAAGCACCGCGACCTGTGCGGCACCAGCAACGTGCAGGGCCGCATCGACAACGGCGCCGCGGACGCCTGCTTCACGGAGGCCGCCGCCGCGTCGGACCGCTTCGTCCACCTGGAGCAGTCCGCCACGCTGCGCGGCACCGGCGCGTCGTCCAAGGCGGTCATCCAGGCGCTCGCGGACACCGTGCCCTGCACGCTCACCGGCTCCGGCCTGGGCTGCCAGGCCGTGGTGGCCGCGCAGGACTGTCCGTAAGGCCACATCCGGCCCCCTGGCTGCGCCCATGCGGCCAGGGGACCGTGACGCATCACGCTGGAGGCAGCCACACCCGGGGTTCAGCCCGGCCTTGCCTCGCGTGAAGCGCACCGGCTGATCCGGTCCAAGGGGTCACCTCCACTGTCCGGGGTTGGGCATTCAGCGGGACTGGAGGCCCGGAACATCGGTTGGACAGCGGACGCTTCTCACCCCCTGAGAGGGGCAACCCTGGTCGGGGACGGGAGCCTCCCTAGATTCGAGCGGCCACCAATGCCGCTCCTTTCGACCCTGACACTCTTTCCGGCTTACTCCCTCGACACCTCCATCCTGGTGGCGGTGCTCGTGGGCGTACTCATCCTGGCGCTCCTCACGGAGACGCTCGGTTGGGTCTTCGTGGGCCTCGTCGTTCCTGGCTACCTGGCCTCGGTGTTCGTCATCCACCCGGAGGCGGGCTGCACCGTGGTGGCCGAGTCGCTGCTCACCTACGGCCTGGCGCTCGCGTTCTCCAGCGGACTGTCCCGCACGGGGGCCTGGAGCGAGTTCTTCGGCCGCGACCGATTCTTCGCCGTGGTGCTCGCCAGCGTGGTGGTGCGCGCCGTCAGCGAGACGTGGCTCCTGCCCGTCCTGGGCCACTGGATGGACGAGCGGTGGGGCACGTCCTTCATCGTCGACCGAAGCCTGCACAGCATCGGCCTGGTGCTGGTGCCGCTCACCGCGAACGCCTTCTGGAAGCTGAAGCTGCGCCGCGGGCTGTGGCAGGTGTTCGTGCCGGTGGCGCTCACGTACCTCATCCTCCGCTTCGTGCTGCTGCCCGGCACCAACCTGTCCTTCTCCAGCCTGGAGCTGATGTACGAGGACGTGGCGCAGGACTTCCTGTCCAGCCCCAAGGCCTACATCATCCTGCTGACGACGGCGTTCCTCGCCGCGCGCTTCAACCTCAAGTACGGCTGGGACTTCAACGGCATCCTCGTGCCCGCGCTGCTGGCGCTCACGTGGCTGGAGCCCCTGAAGCTCGTGGCCACGATGGCGGAGGTGCTGCTGCTGGTGCTGGCCGCGAAGGCGGTGCTGTCGGTGCCGGGGCTGCGCACGCTCAACCTGGAGGGCCCTCGCAAGACGGTGCTCGTCTTCTGCCTGGGCTTCCTCGTGAAGTGGACCGTCGGCTGGGTCATGGGCGCTCGCGTCCCGGGCCTGAAGGTCACGGACCTGTTCGGCTTCGGCTACCTGGTGCCCACGCTGCTGGCGGTGAAGATGCTCCAGAAGCAGGTGATTGCGCGCGTGCTGCTGCCCACGCTGCACACGTCGCTGGCGGGCTTCCTCATCGGCAGCCTCGCGGGCTTCGGGCTGTCGCTCATCGAACCGCGTCCCGCCACCGCGCTCACCGCGGAGGCGCCGCACGAGCACGTGCCGGGGCTGGGCCTGGACCAGTCTCCGCTGGGCCTGATGGTGATGGGCCGCGCCACCGCGCGTGAGAGCGACGTGGGCGGCTCGCTGCGGCTGAAGCACGGCGACCTGCGCGCGTACACCGGGCTGTGGAACGGACTGGACGCGTGGCTGGAGACGGGCCGCGCGGAGACGGCGTCCTCGCTGCGCACGCAGGCGGTGGCGCTGGGGCTGGAGCTCCGGGAGTTGCCGAAGCAGGACGGCGTGCCCGCGCGCTTCGCGCTGGTGGAACGCGTGGAGGGCGACGGCAAGGCGGGCTGGGACACGGCGCTGCTCGTGCCCGGCGCGCAGGGCCCCGTGCTGGAGGTGCCGCGTCCGCTGACGGAGGCGCCGAGCGCCGAGGCCGCCGCGCTCCTGTGCGAGCGCGTGAACTGCCGCGCCATCATCGTGAGCGGCGTGGATTCCCACCGCGCGGGCCTGGTGCTGGGCGACGCGCTGGCGCAGTCGGAGACGCCGCTGCGCCACGCCCACGACGCGCTGTCGTCGCGGGAGAGGGTGCAGCTGCGCGTGGACCCTTCGCTGAAGCCGGGCCAGGTGGTGCTGCACACGCCGGGTGGCAAGGCACCGCAGGGCCTGGACGCGCTGTGGCCGGGCGCGAAGGTGACGGCCGAGCCGCCGCCGGAGCCCGGTGGCAACTGGGGTGAGTCGCGCGTGAGCGTGCTGCGCGCGGGCGCCTTCGACCTGGCCTCGCTGGTGCTGAAGCAGGCCCAGGCGCTGGCCGAGCCGATGACGGAGCGCGACGCGCTGGGCACGCTGATGGTGACGCCGGAGATGGCGCGCGTGCCGGCGGTGCAGCCTTCGGACGCGGAGCTGCTGGTGCTGGAGCAGCAGGTGGCCTCGCCGCTGTTGGGCGGCGGGACGGCGGACGTGCCGCAGGAGCTGCGCACGCGCTGGGCCGGCGCCATGGCGGCGCTCATGGGCCTGCGGGTACACCCGGTGACGGAGTGCGCGGGCGCGGCGACCGGATGCTGGTGGGTGACGGACGCGGAAGGCACGCCGGGCCGGCTGGGCGCGGGGCTGATGGTGCGGCCGGGCGGCTCGCCGCTCGCGCTGGAGGTGCCGTCACCGGCCCGCGAGGCGGGCACGCTGCCGGTGGCCGCCGAGGTGTTCCACGAGTCGCGGGCCACCGCGATGGTGTTCGCCACCGCTTCGGGCGACATGCCCCACCCGGCCACCTTCGGTGAGTTGCGGACGAGCTTCCAGGCGTTCCACCAGGCGGTGCACCGCGCGCTGCCGAAGGAGCAGGGCTGGGTGCTGCACCTGCGCGGCTTCTCCGGCCGGCCCTCCGTGGACGCGGACGTGCTGGTGGACGTGGGCAGCCCGGTGCTCACCCCGGCGCAGCGGCCGGCGGACCTGGAGAAGCTCCTGTCGCAGGAAGGCCCGCTGGGCTGGCTGGGGCAGCGCGTGCGCTACCACGACGGCTCTCCGGAGCTGACGGGCCTCAACGACGCGAGCCCGCAGCAGGTCTTCTCCCGCACCTTCGGCGGGGCGCGGCTGGCCACGCTGTGGCTGTCCGAGCCGCTGCGCGGCGCCTTCGTGGGCCCACGGCTGGCGGCGGAGGAGCTGGCCATCACGGGCCTGACGCCCGAGGAGTCGCGCGAGTCTCCCGAGCGCGCGCTGCTGGCGGACCGGCTGGTGGCGCCCACGCAGCCGGTGTCCTCCGCGCTGAAGGAGCACTTCGCGGAGCTGACCGCCAGCGCGGAGCGCTACGTCGCGCAGCAGAACGTGCACGACCTGCGCGCGCTGGCGCAGACGAAGCGCGTGGGCAACGTGACGCGTCAGGTGAAGTCCGGCTTCAGCGCCGAGTACGGCCTGCCCTTCCTCCTGGTGGAAGCGCGGCAGGGCAAGCAGGTGCTGCGCGCCGTCTATTTCCTTCAGCAGCACCCGTCGCCGGCGAAGCGCGCGGAGCTGACCGCGGGTGACGCGGAGCTCGCGAGCACGGTGGACCTGGCGCTGCGACACCGCCGGCCGGTGGTGTTGACCGGGGAAGTCTCCCGCGAAGAGGCACGTCGATGAAGACCCGCAGCCGCGCCCTCGTGGCGCTCCTTGGCCTGATGGTGGGCCTGGCCCTCATCTGGGGCGCGAGCCTCGCCGTGCTGGGCAACACCGATACGCCCACCGCGCGGCGCGACGCGAAGTTCGTCAACGCCGAGCGCCTCATCTTCTACAGCCTGGAGCCGGGCCGGGAGATGCGCGTGCGCGTCCCCGCCGACGCGGAGGAACTGCTCATCGTCACGCACGAGCTGCTCCCCGACGGCACGCCCTACGCGCCGGAGAAGCAATACCAGTACGGCCTCAAGGCCATCCTGCGCGGACCGGACGGCGTCCTGCTGGAGCGCGCCATCTTCACGCGCACGCGCCAGAGCAAGGGCCAGCCGCAGGAGGACGGCACGTTCCTGGAGGAGAGCGCCTTCACGACGCACGCGGATCAGCAGGTGACTGACGAGCGCGAGTTCGTGCTGCGCCTGCCCAAGGAGCGGCCGGACTACTCCGTGCTCTACCTGCGGCCCGCGGGCACGAACGACACGCTGCTGGCGCGCGTCTACGTCCGCGCGCACCGCACGCTGCCGCTGCTCGCGTCGCAGAAGCTGGCCCTGGCCCGCGCGGAGGTGCGCGCCGGCCGCGCCACCTTCGAGCCCTTCGAGAAGCTCTCCGTCGACACGCGCCGCTGGCTGGCGGAGGAGCACTGGGAGCGCCTCAACGCGGAGGGCGAGGCGGGCACCGACTACCAGATTGAGCCCGTCTACCGCACCGCCTACCGGCTGCCGCTGGTGGAGGCCACCGAGTCCGTGCAGGAGCGCCTGGGCGCCGGCCGCGCCGTGGCCCTCAACGTCACCGGGCCCGCGAAGCCGGTGCTGTGGCTGTGGAGCGACGCGACGGACGCGAAGGCGCAGCCGCACGGGCCCGTGACGGTGCAGACGCTGTCCACCGACGGCACGGCCCACACGCTGGAGCTGCCGGGCCCCGTGGCGGGCTCGCCCATGTCGCATCCGCTGGAGCTGCCGGAGGGCGTGCACACGGTGATGGTGCGCAACGACGGCCAGGAGGACCTGCGCTACACGGTGGAGGGCCCGTTCGAGTCGTGGCTGCTGCCCGCCGAGTCGCGTCCCTCGCCCGGTGTCGCGTCGGAGGGCCGCGTGGCCTTCCTGCCGGACACGCGCCGCACGGAGGCGTTCGCCACCGGCCCGGCGTGCCCGGTGCTGGAGCTGGACATCGATCCGCGCATGGACGCGGTGGGGCGGCTGGTGCGCATCGACGCGCGCTCGCTGGACCGCGCGCCGTCGCACGAGCCGCTGCACCTGAGCCTCACGGTGCTGGATGGCCAGGGACAGCCGCTGGGTCAGGCCTCGCTGGACGCCACGCCGGAGCCCGCGCCGTTCGAGAGCGCGGCCCTGGCGCCGCTGCCCGGGGGCGCGCTGCCGTGCACGCCGATGGCGCAGGTGGGCCAGGACGCGGGCACGGGTGAAGTCACGGACCTGCCGGCCTGGGTGTCGGGCACGGCGAGCGCTCGGGTGTTCCTGCCAATGGGGGCTCGCAAGCTGCGCGTGGAGGCGCCGCGCGCGACCATCGTGCAGCTCTACAGCTTCCTCTCCAGCGGTCAGGCCCTGACGGCGATGGCGCCGTACACGAACGACGCGCTCACCGCCGTGCGCTGGCGCAACGCGCCCGTGGATGCTCGCGCGTGGCACCCGATGCGTCCGGCGAACCTGACCGCGCTGATGCAGGCGGGCGCCCGCCTGGAGCTGCTCAGCCAGGTGCGCCTGGAGCCCGTGGGTCCGGAGGAGGAGACGCCTCCGCCGTCGGGTGACGCGATGGTGGTGCGCCCCTACGGTTCGCCCTCGGTGGTGGAGGTGCTGGAGTCCGCGCAGGCGGACACGGCGGACATGGTGAAGGCGCTGTCCACGGTGCTGGAGCCGGGCCGCGCGGTGCGGGCGCGCTTCGATGCGCGCACGCCCACCCGTCCGGAGGTCCGCCTGTCGCTGAAGGACGCGGCGGCGCTGGGCAACGAGGTGGAGGTGCTGCTCGACGGCGAGCCCCTGCACCGCTTCACCGTGCGCTCCACGCGGGCGCGGGAGCTGCTGCCTCCGCTGCCTCCGGGCGAGCACGAGGTGCTGCTGCGCTCCACGGCGCCGGGCCTGACGGCGATGCTCAACCGGCCTCCAGCGACGGGCAGCGGTCTGCGCTCGCGCACGGTGTATCCGGTGGGCCAGGGTGGCCTGCGCGTGCCGGTGCGCAAGACGGGTCCGGGTGCCGTGACGCTCAACGTGGTCGTCTACACGCCGGTGGCGGAGGGCGCGACGGAGCCCCAGCTGTCCGTGACGGTGGATGGCGGCAACCCGGTGCGTCGCGCCAGCGTGCTGGTGCCGCACGTCACCCGCGCCGAGCGCACGGTGGCGCTGCCGGCCTCCGAGCGCGACCCGGCCATGCCGGCGGGCCGTCCGGGCGTGAAGTGGTACGCGCGCACGGTGCCGGTGACGCTGGGCGAGGACATCGCGCCGGGCGTGCACACCGTGCGCATCCAGGCGCTGGGCTCCGAGCCCATGTGGGCGCGGTTCTTCATGTTCGGCCAGTCGGCGGAGAACACCGCGCCGCGCATGTGGAACCGGGGCGGCTGGCAGCCCGACGAGGACATGTTGTGAAGTCCCCCGGGAAGACCGGGTCGTGGCGCCCGCTCGTGGCCGCGGGAGTCGTGTCCGTGCTGGGGGCCGCCATGAGCGCCCACGCGCAGACGGCCCAGAAGCAGGACGCTCCCCAGGGGGGTATGCGCGCGAAGCCCACTACGCGGCCTCCTCCGGAGCGAGTGCCGCAGGAGGATCCATCCGTGAACGTGCCCGAGCATTCAGGGTGCCGCGTGGACGCGCGCTTCTCCGGGCTGTGGCCCCGCCTGGACGCCGTAACGTTCCAGCCCACCACGCTGGAGGAGCGGGCCGCGGTCTCCAAGCTCATCCCCGCGCTGCTGGCCGCAGCGCCCAAGCAGAAGGACGTGCCTCCGGAGCTGACGAACGTCGCCGCGTCCGCGGGCTTCTTCCTGGAGACGTGGACCACGCCGCGCGACACCTTCTGGGTCCTGCGCGAGCGCCCGGACAACCTCCACGGCGCGGGCGCGTATGTGATCCGCACGGGCGAGGCCACCGACGACGTGGTGCAGGTGCCCCACCCCTACTTCGACATCGGCACGGAGGACATCGGCGCCAGCCTCTTCTCGTGCCCGCCGGAGGGCCGCGCGCCGCGCCTGTTCATGACCGCCACCGCGCACCGCTACAAGGGCGCGCCCGGTGAGACGCCCGAGGACCCCGAGCATCCGGCCGACGTCGCGCACAACCCGGAGCACCTCTTCCAGACCGTGACCGACCTGGCCGCGCGTCAGCTCACCGCCCCGCGCGTGGTGCAGCTGCACGGCTTCGGCGAGTCCAAGGTCCAGAAGGGCCGCACGGAGATGCTCGCGGCCGTGGTGAGCGACGGGACGCGCAAGCCCGGCAGGTGGGCCCGGAAGGTGTCCGCACCGCTGGAGGAGTCGCTCGGCCCCGGAGTGAAGCTGTTCCCGGACGGGGTGCAGGTGCTCGGTGGAACACAGAACGCGCAGGCCCGACTGCTCCAGGCCTACCCGCTCGCCCGCTTCCTGCACCTGGAAATGTCATCCCGTACGCGCAAAGCGCTGGCGACCCCGGCGCGTCTGGACCGGCTGGCCCAGATTCTGTTCGCACCCTTGGAGGACTGAGCGCCGATGTTTCCTGTTCGACGCCGCGCCCGTTACACCACCCTGCTCGTGGGAGCGCTCGCGGCGCTGCCCGTCATCGCGCAGCCCGCCGTTTCCCAGCCGTCCGTCATCGCCCGCAGCGAAGAGGGCATGACGTGGCAGCCGCGCGCCATCCGCGGCCCGGTGGCGCTGGAGGACCTGCGGGGCCACGCGCCCTACGTGCCTTCCGGCGTCCCCCAGGTGACGGGCGCCATGGAAGTCACCGCGCAGAAGGGCGCCGCCGTGTGGCTGGGCCCGCTGGACGTCGTGCGCGTCACCGGCCCCGCTGGAGCGCTGCGCTTCACCCGCGTGCCGCTGTCGGAGGGCGCCGAAGCGCCCGAGCTGCGCGTGGAGGAAGAGGGCGTGTCGGAGCGTCCGGGCCGCTGGTACCTGGCGGAGCCCATGGGCGCCGGCAGCATCTGGTGGGTCACGGCGACGAAGAACGCCCGCATCGTGGTGGAGCGCCCGACGCACACGTCCACGGCGCGCACCGAGGAGCGGATGCGCGACGCCATCCTCAAGTGGGTGGACGGCAAGGGCCCGCGTCCGGCGCTCGCGTTCGACGCGGCCACGCGCGCGCGGCTGGACGTGGACGCGGCGCTGGAGGCGGAGCTCGTGAAGGACGAGCCCGCGTCCTCGCCCTTCCGGACCGCGGTGCGCGACTGGCGCAAGGCCGCGGCGCTGCGCGAGTGGGCGCTGGTGTCGCCCCTCTACGGCCAGGCGGTGCGCGTGGAGCGTCCGCGTCCTGCCGGCACGGAGGTGGTGCTGGAGGGCATGGACGCGCCGTGGATCCGGCCCGACGTGAAGGGCTCGGTCTGGGCGCTGGAGCTGGAAGGCCCGGGCGTGTTCTCGCTGGAGGCGCGCGCCGTGCTGGGCAATGGCGCGCCCGCCGAGGCACCGACGGTGGAGGTCTACGGCGTGGGCGGGGTGCTCGCGCAGGCGCAGCTCACGCCGCAGCCGGCGTGGGCGGAGGCGCCCGAGGGTGCCGCGCTGCCGGACGGGCGCACCGCGCGGGTGCTCGCGTCGGGTGAGCGCGTGGGCATCGTGGAGGAGCTGCGCGTGGCGCTGCCTCCGGGCAAGCACAACTACCGCGTGAGCTGGAAGGGCCCCGCGCCCATGGTGCGTGCACGCATCGCCACGCGCCGCCCCACGCTGTCCGAGGCGCTGTCGCACCAGACGCACTGGACGGAGCTGGCGGAGAAGGCGTGGGAGGTGGTGAAGCAGGACACCGCCGCGCGTCCGTCGCTGCTGCGTCAGCGGCTGGTGACGCTGATGCCGGACCTGGCGCGCGGCACGTACGGACGGATCAAGACGGAGGGCCTGCCGCCGCTCCTGCGCGCGATGGCCGCCCTGGGTGACGGCGACACGGACGTCGCGGTGGAGACGCTGAAGAGCACGGACGCGTCACCGCTCGCGTGGCACCTGCGGCTGCTCACCGCGAAGAAGCTGTTGGACTCGGGCAAGCCGGACGTCGCGCACGCGCTCCTGGGCACCGCGCCCGCGCTGCCGGACGCGGGCTTCCTCACCGCCGAGGCGTCGGAGCTGGTGGCCCGCCTGCCGCTGGGAGACCCGCTGCGCAGCCGCGAGCTGGCCGCGCTGGAGCTGGCGTGGCGAGCGGAGCCGCTGTCGGAGGACATCCGCCGCGGTTACCGCGCCGCGTGGTGGCGCGCGAGCCGCTGGTCGCAGGTCGCGCCCGCGCCGCGTGAAGATGGAACCGAGGTGAAGGCCTCGCAGTGGCTGGACCTCCAGGGCATGGAGGCTGATGCGTCCATGGTGGGCAGCGCGCTGTGGCCGCTGGCCGCGGGCGGCACCACGCGCGTGCAGGCCACGGGGCTCGCGGAGGCCCCCACCCTGCTGCGCGCCTACGTGATGACGCCGCCGGGCGCGAAGGCGAACCCGGTGCTGCGCGTGGGGAGCAACACCTTCCCGCTGCTGCCGCTGTCGGCGGTGGAGCCGGTGGAGATTGCCCTGCCTCCGGGCGAGCACGCCCTGAAGCTGGAGGGCGCGGAGGGGACGCGCGCGTTCCTGTCGCTCGCGCCTGTGAAGACGGAGGGCGCGCCGGGCGAAGTGGGCTACGTGCGCTCGCAGTGGCCGGTGAAGGTGGACAAGAAGGCCGTGCGCTTCCGGGTGCCGGACGCGAAGCTGCCCTCTCCCGTGCGCGTGCAGTTCCGTCCGCTGGGTGCCGAAGCGGGCAAGCCGATCGTCGTGCGCATGAACACCGACGTGGGCCATCCGCGCCGGCTGGTGCTGATGCCGGGTGCCGCCAGCCCGAACCACGTCGCACTGGAAGGCGCGAAGGGCACGTCGTCCGCGCCGGTGTCCGCGGTGGTGACGCTGCCCGCGCAGGCGCGCGAGGTGTGGTTCGAGCCCGAGGATCCGAAGGTCCAGCTCGCCGTCTCGCTGGCGGTGCGCCGCGCGGAGGTGGCCACGCACGAGGAGTCACCTGCCCCGCCGCAGCAACCGCAGGCCGGCACGGCGTACGAGTCGCTCCAGGCGCTCTCGCGCACGCTGCGCACGGAGCCCGATGAGGTGGAGCCGCGCCTCGCGCGCGCCGAGCTGCTCTCGTCGTTGCAGGAGGACGGCTTCGCCCGCGCGGACGTGGGCCGGCTGCTGGACGCGCAGGCGAAGCTGACGCCGGAGCAGCAGCGGCGCCTGCTCGCGCTGATGGACCGCCTGTCGCAGGCGTCCCCGCGCACGGTGCGCTTCGCGCAGGCCATCACGCAGCCCACGCTGGTGTCCCCCGCCTTCCCGGCGCTGGACACGGACGGGGCGAAGCTCGCGGCCACCAGCGGCTCGGCGACTGCGGGCGACACGACGCTCGGCGCGCTCCGCGCCCAGGTGCGCGAGGGCCACGCGGATGCGGCACTCGCGGCGGTGTCGAGCGACAAGAGCCTTCAGGGCCGCTACCTGCGCGCCCGGCTGCTGTCGGCCTCCGGTGAGGACGCGGCGGGCGCGCTGGCCATGGCCGCGCTGTACCGCGAGACGGGCCTGCCGCAGGTGGGCCTGGAAGCGCTCGGCATGCTGGAGCGGCTGCAGGACTCGCCGCAGGCGTGGAAGGACGGCGGTGCGCCGCTCGGTGCCGCGCTCGCGGGCCAGCTCCAGGCCTGGGCGGATCATCCGGACGTGCGCCGCATGCGCTTCATCGCGGGCCGCTGGACCCGCTGGGAAGGCCTGCGCGACGCGGAAGAGACCGCGGGCTTGCTCGTGGCCACGTCGGAGGCCGGCACGGACGACGAGGACGTCGCCATGTCCGTGCGCAAGGCGCTGCTCGCGCCGCCGTGGAAGCTGTCCGAGGCGAAGCTGCTGCCCGCCGGTGCTTCGCGCGTGATGAGCCTGGTGGTGAAGCAGCCCCGCCCCCTGGGCGCCGAGGTCCTCTGCGGCACCACCCCGCGTCCGGGCGTGGACGCCGCCGGCACCTGCGCCTTCGCGCTCCGCGTGGATGGCCGCGTGGTGCGCGAGCTGAAGGTCGCCGAGGGCGAGACCGCCATCCTGGGCACGCGCCTGGATGTCCCCGGCCGCCACCAGGTGGAAGTCGTGATGGCGCGCGCCGACACGCAGCAGACCGGCCTGGTGCGCTTCGTGGAGTCCGAGGAAGCCAGCGCCGACGCCCACGTCATGGCCGCTCCGCAGCCGCTTTCCCTGCTGCGCAGCCGTCCGGGTGCGCCGGTAGTGATGACCGTGCTGGGCCCCACCGCCCTGCGCGTGCGCGCCACCGCCCTGGCCCCCTCGTCGGGCCGCGAGCTGCTCCTGCGCAGCACGCCGCTGCCCTCGGGTGACGGCACCGGCGGCTCCAGCGCGGAGGAAGGCCCGCTCATGCACCTGGGCCTGCCCGCGGACGCCGACCCCGGCCTCCAGGGCGCGTCCCAGCCGCTGGGCCGCATGGGTGAGACGTGGCTGCTGCTGCCCTCGCGCGGTCCGCACCGCGTGAGCCTGGAGTCGCCCGCGGGTGAAGCCCTGGTGCAGGTGCAACTGGGTGTCGCCTCGGATCCGAGCGCCCTCGCGGCCCCGTCGTGGGCCCAGGGCACCACTGGCCTGGAGCCCCTGCCCTGGCCCGCGCTGCCGCCCAGCCTGTCGCTGCTGCCGGAGGGCATGCCCCCCGAGGCGCGCACCGGCGGCCTGGGCATGGTGTCCGCGGAGATGGGCTACCGCAGCGAGGACGTGGAGGAAGGCGAGCTGCTCAACCGCCCGCTCCAGACGGGCCTGGAGGTCCGCCTGTCCCTGCGCCGCGAGCTGTCCCCGGGCCGCGCGTGGCTGCGCTTCACGCCCGAGGCGCGCTACCCGCTCAACCAGACCGCCGTGCTCGGCGGCACCGTGGCCGGGTACGTGAACCAGCTCCCCGGCGACCTGCGCCTGTCCATGCAGGGCAGCGTGTTCTCGCAGACCATCGACGGCGCCATGCGCTGGAGCGCGCGAGGCCGCATCGCGGCGGACCGCTACCTGCGCCTGTCCCCGGACGTGGGCCTCATCCCCGGCCTGGGCCTGACGCTGGAGTCCATGCAGGGCGGCAGCGCGGTGGAGGCCAGCCGCTACGACCAGAACGTCTACTGGCTCTACGGCAAGGACCACCCGGTGCGCGTGTCGCCCCGGCTGTCCCTGCGCTGGCAGCCGTTCCAGGACCACGTGGCCACGCTGGGCATGTCCGCGGTGAGCAACGCGAACATCTACACGGTGGACAACGCGGGCGCCTACGCGAGCTGGGCGGCGCTCCTGGGCGGCAAGCTCCAGGGCACGCGCGTGGAGCTGGGCTACGGCGCCTCGCAGCGCTTCCAGGATGATCACCGCGCCACGGCGTACCTGCGCCACCGCGTGTCGGGCCGCCTGGACTGGAACGTGTGGATGGGCAAGGGCGGCAACCGCCTCATGCTCTTCGCGGAAGACCGCGCGTTCCTCTCCGGCCCGTACGGCACGCAGAACGTCTTTTCACTCGGAGCGCGGTGGGATTGGTCGGGTGGACGTGGGCTGCAGGACGTCACGCCCACCGAGGAGGAGTTCGAAGAGCTGCTCGATGAACAACGTTTGCAGCCCTGAGGAGTCGTGAGCTGTCCTGATCCGAACGCGTGCCTGGGGGGGCCGGGCAGGTTTCTCAAGCGATGAATAGCTCTGGCCGCGACATGCACCCGGCGAACGAAACTCTCGAATCCCAGCTGCTGGAAGCCCTGCCCCCCCTGCACCGCCGTGTGCGGGGGGCCTCGGTCGAAGTCCTGGCCCAGCGGCTGGTGGAAAGCTGCCCTCGCCCCGCTGGCCTGGAAGGGCTGGCCCCGTGGCTGGGCGTGGCCCTGGAGGCCCTGGAGACGGAGCTGGCCGCGATCCACGCGGAGATCGTCCAGTTCACCCGCCAGCACAACGAGGCGGTGGATGACGCCGCCCGCCGCCAGGTGCTGGTGGATCACCTCAAGGCCACGGTGAAGGACCGCAAGGACCGCAAGGAGGACCTGCGCGCCCTGGACCGGTGGATGGGCTTCGACGCCCTGCGCGAGCGGCAGGAGAAGCGCCGCCACAAGCTGCTGATCGAGGAAGAGACAGCGCTGCGCGCGCTGACGGGCGTGCTGACCACGGCCCACCCCGAGGAGCTCCAGCCCGCCGCCGTGCCGCTGGCGAGGCAGCTGCTGGACCGCGCCGTGGACGCGCCCCGCGCGCAGAACCGCTTCGCCGCGCTGGAGGCCTTCCGGCAGCTGGCGCAAGCCGTGCCGGGCGTCGCCGCGTCGCTGCCCGAGGTGGGCCCCACGCTGACGAGCCTCGCGGGCCAGGAGGACGTGAGCCCGTTCTTCCAGGCGGAGGCCCTGCGCGCGCTGCTCACCGTGGACGCGCTGACGGGCCTGGCCCTGCTGCGCCAGCGGCTGCGCGCGAACGCCCCGTCGGAGAAGGACTTCCTCTTCCGCCGCCAGGTGCTGGAGCAGTGCGCGCCGCTGCTGTCGGAAGAGCACCGCCTGCCGCTGCTCACCGAGGTCGCGCACCACGACCCCAGCGAGTACGTGCGCATGGGCCTGTGCGCCCTCATCGCGCAGCGTCCGGACGGACAGTCCCTGCTGCGCCGTCTTGCGGGCCTGGAGTCGATGCCCGCCGTCGCGGGACAGGGCCTGTCGGAGCCGAGCCCGCGCGTGCGCACCGCCGCCGTGCTGGCCGCGGTGGACGCGGCGCTCGCGTCGCCGAAGGTGAAGGGCCCTGCCCTCCAGGTACTGGTGGACGTGCTCGGCCGTGACACCGCGCCGCTCGTGCTGCGCGTGTCGTGCGAGCGCGCCGCCGCGCTGGCGGAAGCGCTGGGGGCCGCCGGCCTGGGCCCCGCGCACGCGGCGCTGCTGGACGCGGTGGAGTCACTGACGACGCAGCCGGAGTCCTCGGGCCCGGTGGTGGAGGCCGCCGCCGCCGCCGCGCAGGTGCTGCGCCGGGTGAAGGACCCGGTGCGCCAGGCATGGACGGCGTTCCTCGCCGGCCGCGTCTCCAAGCTCCGCCCGGGCAGCCGCACGCGCATCCCGCTCCAGCCCGCGCCGGAGAACCTGCCGCCGATGCCGGAGGGCCCCGCGTGGCTGGGCGCCATCCTCGCGGACCTGTCGCAGGACGGGCACGGCCTGTACGCGGAGCGCACGGACAAGACGCTGACGCTGTGGCACGGCGACCGGCAGGAGCGCCGCCTGTGGCGCATGTGGCACGAGCTGGGCCGCCCCGCGCCGAACAAGCGCCAGGCGTTCCTGCACACCACCGGCCGCGTGATGTCCGGCACGCTGCGCGCGCATCCGGGCCACCTGGATGAAATCACGGAGACCCTGGTCCCCGGCGAGCGCGTCCACGTGGCGAGCCAGGGCAGCTGGGGCCGCCACCTGCCCACCGTGGACGACCTCCTGGACATGCCGCTGTCGAAGGACGGCAAGGTCCACCTGTTCAGCAGCCACGGCGAGACGGTGCTGGTGCCGCCCGCCTCGCGCCTGCGCCGGCTGACGAATCGCATGAAGGTGTCGAAGGACTACCGGCGGCTCGCGACGCTGCGGCTGGACTCGCTGGGAGGCGAGGAGCCCCGCGAGCGCCGCCGCTTCGTGGAGCACGTGGAGAAGGACCTGGGCGTCCAGGTGCGCTTCACGCCCTACGGTCAGAACAAGCAGGTCCCTTCGCCGCTCGCCACGCTCTTCCACGAGCCGGAGGCCGCGCCGAAGCCGCCGTCCACGCTGCACACGCCCGCGCTGCTGGGCCTGCAGAGCGGGTTCCTGGCGCTCCTCACCGAGCGCATCATGGAGAACGAGGGCTACTTCCTGGGGATGGGAGGCAACGGCATCGCGGCGCTGGGTCTCTTCACCGCGGCGCTCTTCTCCATCTTCCTGGGCGACACGTACGTGAAGCGCCAGAACGTGCGCAAGTCGCGGGAGAAGATCCCGCTGGTCATCGGCGGCTGGGGCACGCGCGGCAAGTCCGGCACGGAGCGCCTGAAGGCGGCGCTCTTCTCCGGCATGGGCTTCGAGGTCTTCGCGAAGACGACGGGCTCGGAGGCCATGTTCGTGCACAGCGCCCCGGGCGCCGGGCCGTCCGAGTTCTTCATCTTCCGCCCCTACGACAAGGCCACCATCTGGGAGCAGAAGGACATGGTGGAGCTGGGCGCGCGCCTGGGCACGGAGGTCTTCCTCTGGGAGTGCATGGCGCTGCAGCCCAACTTCGTCGAGCTGCTCCAGAACGACTGGATGAAGGACGACTTCGCCACGCTGACCAACGCCTATCCGGACCATGAGGACATCCAGGGCCCGGCGGGCATCAACGTCGCGTCGGTCATCACCAACTTCATGCCCAAGGGCGGCCGGGTGGTGACGACGGAGGACCACTTCCTGCCGCTCTTCAAGCAGGCGGCGAAGGAGAAGGACACGACGCTGCTGCACAGCGCGTGGTGGGAGGCGGAGCTCATCCCGGAGGAGTTCCTCGCGCTGTTCCCCTACCGCGAGCACCCGCGCAACATGGCGCTGGTGGCCACGCTGGCCGAGCAGCTCGGCGTGTCGCGGCCGTACGCGCTGGCGCTGATGGCCGAGCACGTGCAGCCCGAAATCGGCGTGTTGAAGGTCTTCCCGCCGGCGAAGGTGCGCGGGCGGCAGCTCCAGTTCATCAACGGGCACTCGGCGAACGAGCGCACGGGCTTCATGAACAACTGGATCCGCACGGGCCTGGGGGACGTGGATCCGGACGCGAACCCGGAGCGCGCGGTCATCACGGTCATCAACAACCGCTGGGACCGCGTGTCCCGCTCGGAGGTCTTCGCGCGCATCATGGTGGAGGACGCGCCCGCGGACCGGCACGTGCTCATCGGCACGAACCTGGAGGGCCTCCAGAAGTACGTGCGCGACGCGTTGGACAAGCACCTCTTGAGCACGGAGGTCGTCGCGGCGGAGGAGGTCTCGAGCCCCGAGGGGCAGGCCCGCGCGGAGGCGCGGCTCGCGAGGGAGCTGGCGAAGCTGAAGGTGCCGCGTCCCACGATGGCGACGTTCATGGACCGGCTGGAGCGGTACGCGGCCGGCGCGGGACTCCAGGCCACGGCGACGCTGGCGCTGACGGCGGCGGTGGGCAAGGCGCTGGAGGGCGGCGACGACGACGTGGGCGTGGAGAAGCTCCGCCGCGCGCTGGAGCGCGAGGTGGGCCCGCTCCTCGACGAGGCGCTGTCACCGGTGTCGCGCGCGCAGCCGCAGGCGCTGCCGGAGGTGCTGACGGCCGCGACGAAGGACGAGGTGCGCGAGCACGCGCTGTACCTGCTGGCGCGCATGGCGGTGCACGCGCGGCTGAAGGCGCTCTTGCCCCGGGGTGAAGCGGATGCGCAGGGGCGCGTGAAGGCGTTCCACGGGAAGTTCCGTGAGGCCTACAAGGCCATGATGCTGGAGCAGCTGGTGCCGGTGTCCGACTCGCAGGCGACGGGCGACCAGGTGGTGGACGCGTGCGCCCGCGCGGTGCCGCCCGGGATGCAGGTGAGCATCATGGGCGCGCAGAACATCAAGGGCACGGGCCTGGACTGGGTGTACCGCTGGATGGCGCTGGACCGCGTGACGACGGCGCTGAAGGCGCTGGAGGGCACGTCGGTGGAGGCGCGGCGGCGGGCGCTGGAGTCGCTCGAGACGTTCGACGACTCGGGCTTCGTGGACGCGGGCCTGGCGCGCACGGTGCTGCCGGGGCTGGTCAGCAAGGCCGCGTCGCCGGACGAAGCGGACCGGCTGCGCAAGCTGGCGGAGCGCGCCCGGGCGAGGCACGAGCTGAAGATCAACGCGCTGACGCACACGGCGGCGGGCGGCGCGACGCAGGTGGTGGTGCGCAAGCTGGAGAAGGTGTTCGACTACCTGGACAGCGTGACGCGCCGGCGGCTGAGCGAGATGTTGTTGGAGGACCTGGAGACGGGCCGCGTGTCGCACGCGCGGGCGGCGGTGGAGACGCGCAAGCTGTACGAGCGCCAGAAGGGCGGCTGGCTCTTCCGCGGCCTCAAGAAGCAGCCGAAGCGGCTGGCGCCGGTGGTGGAGGCACCCGTGCCCGTCGTGGCGGAGGCGCCGGCGGAGGCAGTGTTCAAGACGACGGTGGAGCTCCCCAGCACGAAGGTCCCGGTGACGGTGCACCACGTCCCCATGGACACCAACGCGCTGACGAAGGGCGAGGGGCCCGTGCTGCTGCGTGACGAGCCACTGAAGAAGCAGGGCCCGGAGGTCCCTGCCGCTGAGTCGGCGGTGGATGACGCAGGCGAGCCGCTGTCCTGAGTCCCACCGAGCACGAGACCCGAGGAGAGACGTACATGGAGGAGATTCCCATCACGGACGCGATGCTCGGGGAGCGCGTCCCTTCCCTGCCCCGCTTGAACGCGGTGGAGCCCGCGCCGCGCGGGCGCGTGGAGCCCCTGTGCGTGCAGGAGGTCCGGAGCCTTCCGGCCTTCGACGCACTGGAGGCCGAGTGGAACGCGCTGGTGAAGCGCGTGGACGACCAGGTGTTCTACCGGCACGAGTTCGTGCGCTGCTGGCTGGAGCACTTCGCGCCAGGAGCGGCCCTGCGCATCCTCACGGCGAGGAACGCGCTGGGCACGCTGGTGGCGGTGCTGGGCCTCAAGGAGGAGCAGGGCCACCAGTACGGAGTGCCGGTGCGCCAGCTGTCGTCGCTGACGAACAAGCACTCCTGCCGCTTCGACCTCGTCGCGGAGGAGCCGAAGCGCGCCGCGGTGGCCTTCCTGTCGCACCTGATGGGCGACCCCAGCTGGGAGGTGCTCCGGCTGTCGGACGTGCCGGAAGGCGGCGCGGCGTGGGAGCTGGTGCACGCGGCGAAGGGCGCGGGAATGCCCTGGGGCGCGTGGCCGAGCGCACGCTCGCCTTACCTGGTGCTGCCCTCCACGGTGGCGGCGTGGACGAAGGGACGCAGCAACGCGAAGCCGCTCCGGCGCAGGCGCAGGCGGCTGGAGGAGAAGGGCCGCGTGGAGGTGGAGCGCGTGGCCGGAGTCGAGGGCCTGGGGTCGAAGTTGGAGGAGGCCTTCGCGTTGGAACAGAGCGGCTGGAAGGCACAGGAAGGCACGGCGATCGCGCAGGCGGATCACCGGCGCGGCTTCTACACGGGGCTGGCGCGCACGGCGGCGGAGCGCGGCTGGCTGGGATTGTACTTCCTGCGGTTGGACGGGCGGCCCATCGCCTTCCAGTACGGGCTGGAGTACGGCGGCCGATATCTGGCGATGAAGCCCGGCTACGACGAGACGTTGGCGGAAGTGAGCCCGGGGCACCTGTTGACGGAGAGCCTGGTCCAGGACTGCATTGAGAGGGGTTTGAGCGAGCTGGACTTGCTGGGGGACGACGCCCCCTACAAGCGCGAGTGGACGGAGCAGGTGCGGCAGCACCACTGGCTGTTCATCTACCGGGACACCTGGATGGGACAGACGTTGCAGCGGTCGAAGTTCCGCTGGGCGCCGGTAGCGAAAAGGATGGTGGGCAGATGGGTCCGACGGCGCTGACGTTTTATAGGGCCGCGAAGCGGCTCCAGGCGCTCCCAAGGCTCGCGAGCGTGGTGGCCACGGTGGGCGACCGCATCCACAACAGTCACGTGGACACGAAGGCCGCGCTGCACCCGACGGTGGAGCTGGGCTACGGAGGCATCGGCGTCATCATCGCGCCGGGCGTGGAGATTGGAGAGCGGAGCTTCATCTCCCAGAACGTGAGCCTGGAGCCCCTGCCCGGAGTGGCCGGCGTGCCGCGAGTCGGCCGCGACGTCTACATCGGGGTGGGCGCGCAGATATTGGGCCCGGTGACCATTGGAGACGGAGCGAAGATTGGCGCCAACGCCCTCGTGATGGAGGACGTGGCGCCTGGGTCCACCGTGGCGGGAATTCCCGCGCGCGAGCTGAAGCGACAGGCGCCGCCCACGGGGACGTGAGCAGCCCTGCTTTGAAGCAGGCACTACCCATCACTGACCCTGCGTCCGCTACGGCATGCAGATGCTTGGCTCACCATGTGCTGAGCTGACACACGCAAGGCCGTCAGGACACGGCACCGCGCCAGGCGAGCACAAGGTCTCACAACTCCGATAGGCCTTGAAGCGAGCCCAGGATGGCTTGGTTTGCGGCAATGGTCCCACTGGCCAGCCCATGCAGTACTGGCCACCGCCACGACAATCCTGGTCGATTTCGCATTCTCCGTATGAGCCTGTTGTCAGCCAAGTGCCCAGCGCTCCCAGGAGCATGGCGACAGGCACCGAAATCACTCGCCATCTGGGAGCGGCCACGTATTCCTCCAGCACTCACGGATGGCGACAGGCGCCTCCCACAGGACCGTGACGCTCAGCTGCCCTTGGGCATGTTCAGCGCCATCGCGACCAGCGAGAGGGTCAGGTCCTCGGGCTGGTAGGGCTTGAACGGGTTCAGCGTCGTCCCGGTCGAGTCCAGGTGATCCAGGCCGGACAGGGTCACGGACTTGGAGCCGGGGATGAACGCGTCCTGAGGCAGCACCAGGCCGTCCGACTTCACGCCGTAGCGCTGCTGCATGTACTCCTCCATGGCGAACAGCGGAGACGTCGGGTTCGCGGTGGTGGAGGCCATGCACACGGCGGGGATGCCCGCGGGCATCGGGTGCTTCTTCAGGAACTCCTTGCGCGAGTCGTACGTCAGGTCCTCACCGGCCTGGATGCTGCCGCCCAGGGCCTCGACCGCGCCGCCCACGCCGTAGCGCACCAGCGGGTTGTCCAGCAGGTCCTGCGCCATGGGCGAGCCGCCGTACGGCGACTGGATGGTCACCAGCGCGCGCACGTGCTCCTTGAGCTCCGGGTACATCGACAGCGCCGCCGCGGAGTCCAGGCCACCCTTGCTGTGGCCAATCAGCACCACCTGCTTGCCGTTCTTGGAGGCCTCCAGCACCGCCTGACGGACAATGGCCGCGTTGTGCTCCACGCCCATGTCCGTGTCCACGGGCACCCGGCCCACCTGGAGGCCCTGGGCCTCCAGCGCGTCCAGGTTCTTGTCGAAGTAGATCTGCTTGGGCGCCGCCTCGGAGAGCAGTCCGCCCACGGCCAGGAACACGCAGTTCTTGGCCTCGGGGGGCATCACGTTCTGGCCCGCGCGCACCGCCTGGTTGAGCTTCATGAACTCGGCCGTGGAGTCCTTCGCGGGCGGATACGCCTTCTGGATCCAGCCGATCTTGTCCGCCTCGCCCTTGCCAGGCCACGGGATGGGCAGGCGCAGGGCATTGACCTGCTGCGAGCCCGCCGGAGTGGCCGACGTGAAGCGGTCGCCCTTCACCACGGCGTTGTAGCCCTGCGCGCCCTTGGCCCGGGCAGGGGCCTCCGGAGCGACCCGTGTCTGCGTGGACGGCGTGAGGCTGGAAGGACGCGTGACCTGGACCATGGGGGGACCTCGGGAGGGGGAGCCGAGCAGTGCAGCAGGGAGGCTTGCCTACATTGTCGGTAAATGGCGCCGGGAGTTGCGTCCCCTGTTCCAAGACCGTGAGAAGCCGAGAACCTCGGAGCCATGACGCATTGCAACAAGTGTACGGTCCAACGTTGAACGAATTCGGGCCGCAGCGGTGTTGTTGGGGCCCCATGCCCAAGGTACCAAGGCCCATGACCATCCCCCTGCGTCCGAGTGGAATTCCCGCGGTGGGGGACCTGCCCTGGGGCTCCCACTTCTGCCAGTTCTACGGCGACCGGGAGGACCTCGTGGACTCGCTGGTCCCGTACTTCAAGGCGGGCCTGGAGAACAACGAGCACTGCCTGTGGGTCACGTCCGAGCCCTTCGGTGCCACGGACGCCCGGACGATGCTGCGCAACGCCGT
This sequence comes from Corallococcus exercitus, assembly GCF_003611585.1. Classification (GTDB taxonomy): domain Bacteria; phylum Myxococcota; class Myxococcia; order Myxococcales; family Myxococcaceae; genus Corallococcus; species Corallococcus exercitus. The sequence continues at coordinate 29,755 of NZ_RAVW01000040.1, forward strand.
GCCGGACCTGGATCAGCGGATGAGCCGGGGGCAGATCGAGATCATCGACCACCACGACTGGTACATGAAGTCCGGCGGCAAGAGCGCGGACGAGGTGCTCCAGGGCTGGGTGGACCGGCACGGACGGGCGCTCGCGCAGGGCTACGCGGGGCTGCGGCTGACGGGGAACACCTACTGGCTGGAGCGTCAGGACTGGTCCGACTTCGTCGAGTACGAAGCGCGCGTCACCGACACCTTCAAGAGCCACAACATCATCGGGCTGTGCAGCTACTGCTTGAGCCGGTGCGGCCCCCGGGACGTGCTCGACGTGGTCCGCAACCACCAGTTCGCGCTCATCCGTCAGGCGGGCGAATGGGAGCTGATTGAAAGCGCGCCGCTGCGGAGCGCGAAGGCGGAGCTGCACAAGCTCAACGCGGAGCTCGAGCAGCGCGTGCAGGACCGGACGGCGGAGCTCCAGCACGCGCTCCACATGCGCGAGGAGTTCCTCTCCGTCGCGTCGCACGAGCTGAAGACGCCCATCACCTCGCTCCAGCTCTACGTGGAGAGCCTGCTGCGCGCCAACCAGCGGGGCACGCTGTCGGTCGACCACGCGACGCCCAAGCTCCTCAAGGCCAAGGAGCAGTGCGGGCGGCTGGAGAACCTCATCAACAAGATGCTCGACGTCTCGCGCGCCTCCGCGTCGGAGGATCCGCTGCCCATCGAGGCGGAGGAGGTGGACCTCGCGGAGGTGGCGAGGAGCGTGGGCGAGGTCTTCGCGGAGGGGCTCCAGCGCGCCGCCTGCGAGCTGCGCCTGCGCGCGGATCAGCCCGCCGTCGGCCACTGGGACCGGATGCGGCTGGAGCAGGTGGTGACGAACCTGCTGTCCAACGCCATCAAGTACGCCCCCGGGACCGTCGTGGAGCTGGAGGTGCGCTCCAGCGAGGACCGCGCGACGCTGGTCGTCCGCGACGGCGGACCGGGCATCCCCGAGGAAGCACAACAGCGCGTCTTCGAGCGGTTCGTGCAGCTGTCGCCGAAGTCCCACGCCGGAGGTTTCGGGCTGGGGCTGTGGATCGTCCGGAGCATCGTGGACGCGCACGGCGGGAGCATCAAGCTGACCAGCAAGCCGGGACAAGGAACGACCTTCCAGGTCGAACTCCCGTCCCGGCGAAGCGCGTAGGTCCCCGGGAAGCTGGCACGTGCCGTCCCACACCCTCCTGCTGGTCGACGATGACGCGGCCATCGCTGACGCCCTGAGCGAACTCCTCGTGGACGAGGGCTACACCGTGGTCACGGCGGCGAACGGCGCCGAGGCCCTGCGCTATCTCCGCGCGAACGTGGCGCCCTCGCTCATCCTGCTGGACCTGATGATGCCGGTGATGGACGGCTACGCGTTCCGCGAGGTCCAGCGCGAGGACCCGGCGCTGAGCCACATCCCCGTCTTCATCCTGAGCGCGGGCCACCTGGGCGACCGCGTCCGGAGCCTGGGCGTCGCGGGGGTCTTCAAGAAGCCCCTCCTGCTGGACGCCCTGCTCGCCGCGATCCAGGAGCACTGCGCCCCCAGGGCCTGAAGCCAATCAGGCCCGGGAAGTGCGTCACCGGGTCAAAACCTCTCGCCCGTCGGCTGCTTCGCTCCGGGGGATACACCTCCAACGCTGTCCTCGAACGCTTTCGCAATCCTCATGGCGTTTGCCAACGCATCCACGGGCCCAACTCCACCCAAGCAGAGAACCTTGTGGGTGAAGTCGTCAATTTTGATGGGGCAGTACCAACCTCCGCCCATGGCTTCGGGAGCAGTACGCGGCCGCCCGATGGACACCCGGGTCACCCGCTCCTCCCCCTTGGCTGTCACGTAAGCCCACCAATCCTCCGCGACCAGGTCGTCAATCACCTCAAGCTCAGGGAAGTTCATCATCGCAGCCTTGGCATCAGGGTGTAGCAAGCCGGTCAGTGCAGGGGGCGTAGACCGTGAACAGCAGCTCCGCCCCAATGCGCAGCAGCGCGGCCATGGCATCGCGCGAGACTGAAAACAGCGCCGCAACCTGCTGCGGTTCGGCCTGGATCCCCACGTCCATCGTCCGGGTCTCGCATGCATCCCACTGCCTTCGAGCATCCGCTGGAAGGCTCTCGACCACCTGCGCCAGCCAGTGCAGTCCCTCTTCCACAGACTGCGGCTGCTCCCGGTGCTCCAGGCTGGCCTCGGTGTCCGTCATCCGGAGGACGAGCATGGACGGTTCCAACGCCTGGATCAGCTCACGAACACCGGCGGTGCCGCGAAGCTCCAGGTCGATGTTAAGAAAATGGGTCATCGTTCCCTCTGCGGCCAATTGGACGTCCAAGGCCTGAAGCTGGACCCCCAAGCATCCTGAGCAGGGTAACCGACCGGGCCCCCCTGCTGCTCCCCTGCCCTTCGGTCGTCAGCCCTGCCTACATGCCGCATCCCACAGGGGATGAGCCGTCCAGGAACTGCTGCGCCATTCAAAGGGACTAGGAAGTGAAGTTCACTGGCGCGGATGGACGCGTCCACGCTCCGCACGAAACGGAAGGAGGACTGAGGTAGAACGGGCGGCATGCTCAAGAAGCTGCACCTCCAGAACTTCAAGGCGTGGAAGGACACGGGCGACATCCAGCTCGCCCCCCTTACGATGTTCTTCGGGACGAACAGCTCGGGGAAGACGAGTCTCCAGCAGTTCCTCCTCCTGTTGCAGCAGACTGCGCAGTCGAGAGACCGGAAGCGGGTGCTCAACCTGGGCGACGAAAACACTCCTGTCGATATGGGGACCTTTCCGGAAATACTCTTTCGCCAAGATCCTGCCGCGATCCTCCGCTTCAACATGGAGTGGGGCGTGAGGACGCAGGAGAAAGGAGCGGTGGACACAGTCTCCTTCGAGGCCTTGATTGGCCACGAAGACACCCAGTCCACCAGGATCGAGGTCAAGCAACTCATCTACAGGTTGAGGACTCTCCAGTCCACGCAGGGCATCGGCATGACCAGGCGCACGCATGGACCAGGGTACGAATTGTTTCTGGAGAACGTTGAGCTCGCCAGACAAGGAACCGCAAGGGAGGCGCTTTCAGCCCCCATTCATTTCTATGGGTTCCCCCATGAAGCCGAAGCCCACTACAAATTCCTCGGCGACCTGGACAGCCTTGCGCTCGAACTCGAAGACCAACTGGACGCAATCCAGTATCTGGGGCCACTACGACAACCTCCGCATCGAACCTATCTTTGGTCAGGTGAGGCCCCTGAAAGTGTAGGTGATGACGGCAGCCTCGCGGTTGCAGCACTTCTGGCTGCGAATGAGCGCTCAATCCAGGTGGAGGACCACCCTGCTCGCCCTTTTGCGCAGCTGATCGCGGAAAGGCTTGTCAGCATGGGACTGCTGGACTCCTTCGAGGTGCGGCCCATTGCGCCCCATCGAAAAGAATATGAAGTCTTCGTTCGCACACCCGGCAGCCCGATGGCGGTTCGCCTGCCGGACGTTGGGTTCGGTGTGTCCCAGGTCATGCCTGTATTGCTTCAGTGTTTCTACACCGAGCCCGGTTCCACACTGCTCTTTGAGCAGCCCGAACTCCACCTTCATCCCAAAGCACAGACCGAGCTCGCGGACGTCTTCATCGATGCGATTCACGCCAGCGAGGATGGGCAGCCCCGGAACATACAGCTGCTCATCGAGAGCCACTCCGAGCACGTCTTGCGCCGGATCCAACGGCGTATCGCTGAAGGGAAGCTCCTGCCAGAGGAGACAGCGCTCTACTTCTGCTCACCCGGCCCTGACGGCTCGCGCATCGAGAAGCTGAAGCTCGACGAATACGGAAACATCACCAACTGGCCGAAAGACTTCTTCGGCGACGACATGGGCGACCTCGTGGCGATGACCGAGGCCGCGATGAAACGCCAGCAGGAGGGGGACCCATAATGAACGCGTCTCCCGCGCTATGCGTCGTCGACACCAACGTGCCGCTCACCGCCAACAAGGCGAACACGGTCAGCTCCGCATGCGTTCATGCATGTGTCCAGGCGATCAACGCAGTGACTCAAAGCGGATGCATCGTTCTTGATGACAAATGGAGCATCATCAACGAGTACAAACACAAGCTGTCTCCCACCGGCCAGCCAGGCGTGGGAGATCGCTTCCTCAGGTGGGTCCTGACCAACCAAGCCAATCCGGCTCGCTGCGTCCGGGTCTCGCTGACGCCACATCCGGATGATCCTCGCGACTTCGAGGAGTTTCCCCGTGACGGGGCGCTTGCCGGCTTCGATCCGGCGGACCGCAAGTTCGTCGCGGCAAGCTGTGCCCACGAGGCTCGACCGCCCATCCTCCAGGCAACGGACAGCAAGTGGTGGGGGCTACGAAGAGAGTTCGAGCGCTGCGGGATCCGCATCCACTTTCTATGCCCAAGGGACATCGAGGAACTCCACGAGCGTCAGGTTGGGAAGTGATGGCTGACGACTTCTTCAAATTCCCCCACACGCCGCATCTCACCTGGCTGTCCTCCAGGCCAGTGCGCCATGACAAGGTGCTCTCTCCCCCCGAGGCGCGAGAGTTCCTCGATGGCGAGGTCCTCATCGAGGAGAAGATCGACGGGGCGAACCTGGGCATCTCCGTAGGCCCTGACGGCGAACTGCGCGCCCAGAACCGCGGGGCCTACCTCGGTCCCCGAGCATCCCCCCAGTTCCAGCCGCTGTGGCCCTGGCTGGAGACACGGCGCCAGCAGATCGTTGAGACGCTGGGCCCACACCTGATGCTCTTTGGCGAATGGTGCTTCGCGGTCCACAGCGTGCGCTACGACGCCTTGCCGGACTGGTTCCTCGCCTTCGACGTCTACGATAAGCAGGCCCGGCGCTTCTGGTCCTCCCGGAGACGAGACGCCCTCGTGACCTCGCTCGGCCTCGCGGCCGTCCCCACTGTCACGCGCGGGCGTCTCACGGTGGACGACGTGGTGAACCTGCTTGGCCCCTCCAGCCTCACCCACGCGCCCATGGAGGGCCTCTACCTCCGCCGTGACGAGGGGGACTTCCTGCTCGCGCGCGCGAAGATCGTCCGTCCCGAATTCGTCCAGGCCATTGAGGAGCACTGGTCCTCGCGCCCCCTGGAGCGAAACGCCCTGGCGGGGCGCTGACAGGGTGGGGGC
>NZ_RAVW01000410.1 GCF_003611585.1 Corallococcus exercitus
GCCCCCGCCGCGCCGTCCGGCCCGCGCCCCAACGCCGCGCGCGAGGAGCGCGTGCGCATGACGCCGCTGCGCAAGCGCGTCGCGGAGCGCCTGCTCCAGGCCCAGTCCAACGCCGCCCTGCTCACCACCTTCAACGAGGTGGACATGGGCGAGGTGATGGCGCTTCGCAAGAAGTACAACGACAAGTTCCAGGCGAAGCACGGGGTGAAGCTCGGGTTCATGAGCTTCTTCATCCGCGCGTCCGTGGAGGCCCTCAAGGCGTTCCCGCAGATCAACGCGGAGATCGACGGTGAGGACGTCATCTTCAAGCACTACTACGACATCGGCGTGGCCGTGAGCGGCAGCCGCGGTCTGGTGGTGCCGGTGGTGCGTGACGCGGACAAGCTGTCGCTCGCGGAGCTGGAGAAGACGGTCGGTGACTACGGCGGCCGTGCGCGCAACGACAAGCTCACGATGTCCGACCTCACGGGCGGCACGTTCACCATCACCAACGGCGGCATCTTCGGCTCCATGTTGTCCACGCCCATCCTGAACCCGCCGCAGACGGGCATCCTGGGCATGCACAACATCGTGGAGCGCCCCGTGGCCCGCGACGGCCAGGTGGTCATCCGGCCCATCATGTATATCGCCCTCACGTACGACCACCGCCTGGTGGACGGCCGGGAAGCGGTGCAGTTCCTGGTGCGCGTGAAGGAGTGCATCGAGGACCCCGAGCGCCTGCTGCTCGACATCTGACCTACTCCGCCGCACATGACAGTGCGGGGGTGGAAGACGGGCATTCCCCGTGGGCCGGCTGGACTTCCAGTCGGCCCTTTCACTACAAATAGCTCTGTCTCCCCGGTCGTCGGGCAGAACGGGTGGCCTTCCCCACGGCTGCCCTGCAAACGCAAGGAAGCGCAATGGCAACTGGTACCGTGAAGTGGTTCAACGACGCGAAGGGCTTCGGCTTCATCACCCAGGACGGCGGCGGCGAGGACGTGTTCTGCCACCACACCGCCATCAACATGGATGGGTTCCGCACCCTGGCCGAGGGCCAGAAGGTGGAGTTCGAAGTCACCAAGGGCCCGAAGGGCCTGCAGGCGCAGAACGTCCGCGCGGCGTGAAGTGACGCGTCTCAGCCATTCCTCACGGACTGGTTGAAGCAACAGAGGCCCGGCCCCCTTGAGGGAACCGGGCCTCTGCCTTTTCCAGGCGCGGGTGCGCTTGCCCTACTTCTTCAGGTTCTGCTCGAAGTGGGCGATGACGCGCTCGTACTGGCGCTCGGTGATGAGCGGATCCGGCACCATGTGCGTGAGGCCGGACAGGGGCAGCAGCTGGTGCGGCTTGCCCGCGCGGAACAGCGCGTCCGACAGCTTCAGCGTGTGGAAGAAGTAGACGTTGTCGTCCGCGGTGCCATGGATGAGCAGCAGCGCGCCGATGGGGCTGTCCTTCTTCGCGTACGTCAGCAGGCTGCTGACCTCATAGGCCTGGGGGCTCTCTTCCGGCAGGCCCAGGTAGCGCTCGGTGTAGTGCGTGTCGTAGTCGCGCCAGTCCACCACCGGGGCGCCGGACACCGCGGCCTTGAAGAAGTCCGGGCGCTTCAGCGCGGCCAGCGCCGCCATGTACCCGCCGAAGCTCCAGCCGGTGATGCCCACGCGGCTCAGGTCCATCTCCGGCACTTCCTTCGCCAGGGCCTGCACCGCTTCAATCTGATCATCCAGGGTGACGGTGGCGAAGTCGTTCTTCACCGCGCGGTTCCACTCGGAGGTGCGCAGCGGCGTGCCGCGCCCGTCCACCTTCACCACCAGGAAGCCGTGGTCCGCGAACCACTGGCTGAGCAGGTGCGCGGACATGGACTGGTGCACCACGGTGACGGTGGGGCCCGCGTAGACCTCCACGATGACGGGCAGCTTGGTGCCGGGCTTGAAGTCGCGCGGCTTCACCAGCGAGGTCCAGAACTTCTTCGGGCCCACCTGGCGGATCTCGAAGTTCGGCGTGAAGGACGGCTCCTGCGCCACCTCCGGCAGCTCGCCCAGCTTCGTGCCGTCGCCCTTGAGGACCACGGTGCGCGGCATGCTCTTGGGCCCTTGCGTGTTGAGGACGACGAGGCCGCCGTTCTTGGAGACGAGCCCGCCCTCCACGGCCGGGCCCGTGGTGCCGGTGGCCACCTGCTCCGGTGCGCCGCCGGCCTTCACGCGCCACAGGTGGCTCTCCGTGGGGTTCGGGCCGCCGATGAAGAACAGCGTCTTGTCCGTCTGGACGAAGCGCGCGAGGTTGCGGAAGCCCGCGTCCGGCTTCACGACGGAGCGGTCCAGCTCACCGCTCGCCTTGCGCAGCTCCACCTCCGGGCCGCCGTTGCGCTCGGTGTACCAGAGGAAGCCGGAGCCATCCTCCAGCCACAGCGGGAAGTCCTGGGCGAGCTCCACCCAGGCGTTGTCCTTCTCCGTGAGGAGCACGCGCGTCTTGCCCGTGGCGGGGTCCACCGCGAGCACCTGCTCCTCCGTCTGGAGCCGGTTCTGCACCACGAGGGTCAGCGGCCCGCCCTTGTCCCACTTCACCGTGGCCAGGTACGGGTACTTCTGCGCGTCCCACTGCGCCCACACCGTCTTGCCGCCGGTGACGGGCGTGACGCCCAGGCGCACCTTCGCGTTGGCCTTGCCGGGACGGGGGTACGGGAAGATCTCCCCGCCCTTCTCCGGGTGCATCACGTCCACGATGGTGAGCTTCTCCACGTCGGACGTGTCGGACTCCGTGTACGCGATGGACTTCGAGTCCGGGCTCCACCAGTAGCCGGAGAAGCGGCTCATCTCCTCCTGGGCCACGAACTCCGCCAGGCCGTGCGTCTTCTCCGCGGTGCCGCCCTGCGTGACGCGCTTCTCCTGGTTGGAGGCCAGGTCCACCCGGTACACGTCGTGCTCGCGCACGTACGCCACCTGCTTGCCGTCCGGCGACAGGCGCGGGTCGATGACGCCGGGCCCCGTCTTCACCTCGGTGGACTTCCCCGTCGCGCGGTCCACGACGTAGAGCCGGCCGGAGAGGGGCACCAGCAGCTGGGTGCCGTCCTCGGAGAGGTTGTAGGAGGTGAAGCCTCGGGCGCTCACGCGCATGCGCTCGCGGCGGGCCTTCTCCTCGGGGGACAGCGTCTCCTCCGCGCCCTTGAGCAGGGCTTCGGGGGTGAGGAGTTCACGCGCCTGGCCGTTGGCCACGTCGAACGCGTAGAGCATCTGCACGTTGGACGTGGGGGACGTGCGCAGGAAGAGGACGGACTTCTCGTCCGGGGTGATGCGCGCGCCCACGGGGCGGCCGCTCTGGAAGCGGCGCGTCTCGGCGTACTGACGCAGGAAGGTGTCCGGCTGCTTTTGCGAAGGGGCCATGGCGGAGGGTTTGCGCTCCTGGGCGATGGAGGGGGCGCTGCTCATGAGGAGAAGCGCGGCGGCGGTTAGGACCTGACGCATGCGTAGCTGAATCCCCGCGCGGGGCGGGGCTCCTTTCGCGGGAAGGTGCGGGCAAGCCTACACTCCGGCCGCCTCGCGGCCCCCCCAACGTCCAGCCCAGGAGAGGATTCCCACCCCCATGAATCCGAATGATGACGACGCCCTGCGCCACCTGCGCCTCGCGGGAGTGGTGCGGCTGGGGCTGGGCGGTGGCCGAGGCCCGACGGATGCCTACGTGTTCGACCCGCACCGGCTCGCGCTGCCCGCGTGGGCCTGTGCCCTGGGCGACGCGGGGCCCCCTGCCCTGCTCGTCACGCTGGACCGGCACCTGGACATCGTCGTGCCCCAGCGCCCCGCCGACATGCCGGACCGCTCCGCCGGCCTGCGCGCCTTGGATGAACACGCGCGGTGGCACCTGGACGTGCGCAACTACGACCACATCGTCGCGGCCATGGAGGCGAACCTCGTGGGCGACGCGCTGATCATCGCGCGCACCCGGCCCCGGGGCTCCTTCTCCGGAGACACCTATGTGGACACGCGGGGCCGCTCGCATCGGCTCGTGACGGTGACGACCGTGGACCGCGCGGCGGAGGCGTACCTGCACCCCGGCCCCGCGGACGCGGTGCGCGACGTGCTGGAGGCCGCGTCCGCCGTGCTGCTGGACGTGGACCTGGACTGCTTCACCAGCCTGAGCGACGCGGACCCCACCACCGTGCTGCCGTGGCCGAAGTCCGTCATCCGCGAGTTCCTCCTGCCCCCTGACTCGGAGCCCTTCTGGGACGCGGTGCTGGGCAAGGCGGTGGCGCTGACGCTGGCGCGTGAGCCGCATCACTGCGGCGGGCTGCTCGCGTCCGGGGAGCTGTTCCGCGACGTGGCGGAGGTCCTCTTCCGGGAGCTGCTGCGCGTCGAGCCGCCCTGAAGCTCCGGAGCTGCTCCGGAGCTGCTCCGGAGCCTCAGGGCGAGTCGAGGAACGAGGGCCGGTAGTCCGTCACCTGCCCGCTGCTGAGCGACAGGCGGCTGCCCACGGGGGGACGGTCGCCGTTGAGCACGTAGCCGAAGTCGATGCGGAACGGGAACACGTTGAACTGGGGGAACAAGAGCCGCAGGCCCACGCCCACGGTGGTCACCATCTCCGGCCGCTTGTTGAAGGCGCTGCCGGAGTCGAGGAAGAACACGCCGCCCAGGTGCACCGTGCGCACGACGAGCGGCGCGGTGCGGTACTCCAGGTTCACCAGCAGCAGCCGCTTGCCGGAGTACGCATCCACCGCCGCGCCTCGCAGGCCGTTGCTGCCGCCCAGCAGGCTCACGCGGTCCGACAGGTCGTCGATGTTCACGTCCAGAAGGCCGCGCGCCACGAAGCGCCCCCCGAGCACGCGCGGCGACACCTGCACCAGCTCCGCGGCCCAGCGCCGGTTCGTCCAGCCCTCCTTCGCGCCGGGCGTCTGGGCGCTGAACTGCTGGCGGATGGACGCGGCCGCGGACGCGGTGGTGAGCGCGTCGCCCCAGTGCACGCGGTAGCGCAGGGACAGGCCCCCTTCCGCGAAGTGCGCCGCGGACGGGAACACCGGCGGCGCGTAGCGCAGCGTGGCCAGCACCGAGTGCCCCAGCTGGAAGTCCTCCGACAGCGTGTACGAGTCCACGTTGCGGAGGACGTCGTAGCGGGCCTCGAAGGCGCTCAAGGAGAAGTTCGCGTACCCCGCGTCCTCCGCGCGCGGCAGGTAGTTGCGGCGGAACCAGTCCGCCTGCGCGTCACTGAGCTGGGAGGCCAGCGGCGCGGCGTAGGCGTAGTGGTAGGCCCCGGCGCCCATGCCCACGTTCCACTTGTAGCGCTGGCCGTAGGAGCGCGTGTACGTGGCGCCCGCGGCCACCTCGCGCGTGTTGTAGACGTACGGCACGGGGGCGCCGTCCGGGAACGGGAGCTGCCAGATGTCCGCGCCCCGGAACTGGCGCGCGGTCTCCACGTTCCACGCCACGGACGTGCTCAGGCTCCACGGCGTGGCCAGCGAATACAGCGGCCGGCTGAGGCTGAGGCTCCCGCGCGAGCCCTCCGCCTTGCCCGTGTCGCGGTTGATCAGCACCGCGGCGGACTCCGTCAGCGACCACCGGCTGCCGAGCACGCGCTTGTCCGTGTAGCTCTGGCCGAAGCTGAACGTGTCCAGGCGCATGATGAAGTCCAGCGCCACCTTCTTGCCGCGCCCCAGGAAGTTCTGCTCCGTGCCCTGGAGGCGCAGGTAGAGCAGCAGCGAGCCCACGGCGGAGAACTCGTTGTTGAGCCGCAGCGACCACAGGTCCTTGGTGACCAGCAGCAGCGCCACCCTGCCGGGCGCGCTGCCCTTCACCGGCACCGCGCGCACGACGGAGAACAGCCCCAGCTTGCGCAGGTTGCGCACCGACTCCGCGACGAGCGCCTCCGAGTACGGCTGCCCCGGAGCAATCAGCACCTCCTGGCGGACGATGTCGTCGCGGGTGCGGACGTGGAAGATGTTGAGCAGCGATGGATACGGATCCATCGGCGCGACCACCTCCTCCGCGGTGACGAGCACCTCCTCCAGCACCTTGCCCTCGGGCGCGGGCTCCACCTGGCGCTCGACCTCGCCCAGGCCCCAGGCGATGAGCGCGTCCTCGTAGTTCTTCGTCTGCTCGTCCGCCGTGGCGACCGCGGGCCCCTGCGTGCCCTCCGGCCCCACCGGGACCAGCTCCGCGCGAGGCGGCGCCGCGACCTCCGTGTTCGACACGCCCGAGGGCTCAACGTCCGGCGAGCGCACGGGCGCATCCGGCGGCGCGACGTCCTGGGGCTTGCCCGAGCCCTCAGGCCCGGGCGACTGCGCGCCAGCGACCTGGGTGATGGCTCCGTTCCAACGCGAAGGCGGTCCCGACGGCGTGCCCGTCGCGGCGAGCACGGTGACCAGCAGGACGGGCAGTGAGAGCGGCACGCGCGCATCCTGTCATGCGCCGCGCCTGTCGCCAGCCTCCGCTCACGTCAGCGCGGTGCGCAGGTCCCCCGGCCGGGCCATGGGCAACGGCTCCCCCTTCGCGACGGCCGCCACGATGCGGGCCAGCTGATCCACTCCGTCCGACAGCGCCGCCGGCCCCGGCTGGAGGATGTAGGAACTCCTCACTTCGTAGAGCTGATCATCCAGCACGGCCCGCACGCCCGCCCAGCCCGGCCGGGAGGCGATCTTCTCGCGCTTCGCCTTGCGCCCGCACCAGCTGGCGATGACGCCCTCCGGGTCGCGCCTCGCCACCTCCTCCGGGTCGAAGATGCGGCCCTTCGCGCCCTGCGACGCGCGCGACTCCTGGCACACGTCCACCCCACCCACCACCTCCACCAGCTCCGAACACCAGCGGATGCCGGAGATGAGCGGCTCGTGCCACTCCTCGAAGAAGATGCGCGGCCGCTTCGGCAGGGACTGCGCCGCGTCCGAGTGACGCTCCAGGTTCTTCTCCAGCTCCACCGCGAGCGCCTCCGCGGGCTCCGCTCGTCCCACCAGCGCCCCGGTCAGCCGTACCGCCTGCAATATCTCCGCGAGCGAGCGCTGGTTGAACAAGTACACCGGCACCCCGCGCTTGCAGAGCTCCCGTCCGATGTCCGCCTGCAGGTCGCTGAAGCCCAGCACCAGGTCCGGCTTCAGCTCCAGGATGCGCTCGAAGTTCGCGTCCAGGAACGAGCTGACCCGGGGCTTCTTGCGCGCCTCCGGCGGCCGCACCGTGAACCCCGACACGCCGACGACCAGGTCCCCCGCGCCAATGCGGTAGAGCACCTCCGTCGTCTCCTCCGTCAGGCACACCACCCGCCGCGGATGGCGCGGCGCCGACGACAACAGCGCGGACAGCTGGGCATTCATGCGGGAAACCCTAACCCGCTCCCGCCTCCGCCACCCGGGATGACGCGACGCACCAGCACCTGGGAATTGTGCGGCAACGGACGCTGATTTCCGCGATTTCCGAAGCACCCGGGGACGGGGCAGCACGGGAAGTGCGGGAGGGCGAGCGCGCGGCGCGGGCCGGAAACTCGGGGCCGGCGCGTGGCGATGATAGCGGCACGTCTCTTGGGCGGTTTTCCAAGGCGGTGCTAGGCTCCGCCGGGTCCGAAACGACGTATGCGGTCCTTCTCTACGCCTTGGGGGAACACATGATCGAAAGCGATGCCCCCCGCAGCAAGGGCGCGCCCGCCGACGTGCCGGATCCCCTGCTCGGGCGGATCCTCAACGAGCGCTTCCGCATCCTGGAGACGCTTGGCGCCGGAGGCATGGGCCGCGTCTACAAGGCCATGCAGGCCCCGCTGGACCGGCTGGTGGCACTCAAGGTCCTCAACCCGCAGTACAGCGGCGAGGGCAAGGACCCGGGCTTCCAGAAGCGCTTCTTCCTGGAGGCCAGCGTCACCGCGAAGCTGCGCCATCCGAACACCGTCACCGTCATCGACTACGGCAAGACGGAAGACGGCATCTACTACATCGCCATGGAGTACCTGGAGGGGCTGACGCTGTCGCAGCTGCTCACCCAGGAAGGCCCGCTGCCGTGGGAGCGCGCGCTCACCATCGGGCAGCAGGTGGCCCGCTCGCTGCGCGAGGCGCACAAGGTCGGCCTCATCCACCGAGACCTCAAGCCCGCCAACGTGATGATCCTCAACCAGGAGGCGGACCACGACGTGGTCAAGGTCCTGGACTTCGGCCTGGTGAAGTCCTTCGTGGGCGACGCCGCCATGAAGGAGGACACCACCCTCACGCAGGCGGGCGTCATCCTGGGCTCGCCGCAGTACATGGCGCCGGAGCAGGCGCGCAACATCGCGGATCCGCGCAGCGACGTGTACAGCCTGGGCGTGGTGCTCTACCAGGTGCTGATGGGCCGGCCGCCCTTCCAGGCGGCGCAGAGCATTGACGTCATCGTCAAGCACATCAACGACCCGCCGCCCCCCTTCCACACCGTGTGGCCGGACCACAACGTGCCCGCGGAGGTGGAGGCGCTGGTGATGAAGTGCCTGGCCAAGCGCCCCGTGGACCGCTACGCGTCCATGGACGCCGTGCTCCAGGGCATGCGCACCGCGGCCTCCGCGTCCGGCGTCAGCGGCGTCTTCGCCACGCGCACCGGCCTCAACGCGGTGGGCTCCGGCCCCCACAGCGGTCCGCACAGCGGCATCCACTCGGGGGCCCACCCCGCGCTGGGCTCGGGCCCCACGCCCGCGCCCAACACCATGGCGCTGGACATCTCCGTGGACGAGGCCGGCGGCCTTCCGGAGAAGAAGTCCAACAAGGGCCTGGGCATCGCCCTGTTCGGGGCGTCCCTGCTGCTGGGGCTGGGCGCGGCGGGCTTCTTCGTGCTGCGCGGCACCCAGCAGCCCCCCGTGGAGCCGGCCCCGTCCGTCCCCGTGGCG
>NZ_RAVW01000411.1 GCF_003611585.1 Corallococcus exercitus
GGGGTGGGCGCTCTCCCGCATTTTTTTGTGCTCAGTGCGCGTCCGCCCAGCTCTTCCCCGCGCCCACGTCCACCTTGAGGGGCACCTTCAGCTCGGCGACGGAGGCCATGCTCTTCACGGCCAGGGCCTTCACCGCGTCCACCTCCGCGTCCGGCGCCTCGAAGAGCAGTTCGTCGTGCACCTGCAGCAGCACGCGCGTCTTCAGCTTCTGCTCCCGCAGCGCCGTGTCCACGGCCAGCATGGCCTTCTTCATCAGGTCCGCGGCGGTGCCCTGGATGGGCATGTTGATGGCGGCGCGCTCCGCGGCCTGGGCCACGCCCCGGTTCTTGGAGAGCAGGTCCCCCATCAGGCGGCGGCGTCCGTAGAGCGTCTCCACGTAGCCCACCTTGCGCGCCTTCTCCACGGTGTCCTCCAGGTACTGGCGGATGCCCGCGTACCGGGTGAAGTACCGCTCGATGACGTCGCGCGCGTTCTCCTGCGAAATCCCCAGGCGCGTGGACAGGCCGTGCGCGGACAGGCCGTACGCGATGCCGAAGTTCACCGTCTTCGCCACGCGGCGCTGCTCGCGGTCCACGTCCTTGGGGTCCACGCCGAAGATCTCCGCCGCCGTGCGGCTGTGGATGTCCTCGTCGTTGCGGAAGGCCTCGATGAGCACCGGGTCCTCCGCGATGTGCGCCAACAGCCGCAGCTCCACCTGCGAGTAGTCCGCGCTCACCAGCTGGTGCCCGGCCTCCGCCACGAAGGCCCGCCGGATTTCACGCCCCAGCTCGGAGCGGATGGGGATGTTCTGGAGGTTCGGGTCGGACGAGGACAGCCGGCCGGTGGCGGTGGCCGCCTGGTGGTACGTCGTATGGATGCGCCCGTCCTTCGCCACCAGCGTGGGCAGCGTGTCCAGGTAGGTGCTCTTGAGCTTGGACAGGCCCCGGTACTCGATGAGTGCTCGCGCGAGCACGCTGTTGTGCTCCTCCGCCAGCTTCTCCAGCACCTCCTGATCCGTGGACGGGCCCGTCTTGCCGCGCTTGAGGATGGGCAGCTTCTGCTCCTCGTAGAGCACCTGCGCCAGCTGCGGGTTGGAGCCGAGGTTGAAGACGTGGCCCGCGGCCTGGTGGCACTCGGCCTCCTTCGCCTTCACCTCCACGTCCACGCGCTCGGAGGTGCGCGCCAGCTCCGCGACGTCCAGCTTCACGCCCTCGCGCTCCATGCGCGCGAGCACGGGCAACAGCGGCAGCTCCAGCGTGCGCGCCAGCTCCGCCAGTCCGCCCAGCTCCAGCTCCTTCCACAGCTCCGGCGCCAGCCGCCGCGCCGCGTCCGCGCGCACCGCGTACGCCGCGGCCACCTCCTCCGGCCCGTGGTCCGCCAGCGCCCGCCCCTTCTTGCCCCCCACCGACGCGGGCAGCACGGGCAGCTCCGAGCGCAGCCGCTCGCGCGCCAGGTCCTCCAGCGCGTGCTCCCGGCGCGACGGGTTGAGCAGGTAGCTGAGCAGCTCCACGTCGTCGTGCGCGCCCTCCAGCGTCAGCCCCTCGTTGGCGAGCACCAGCGTGAGCGCCTTGAGGTCGTGGCCGCCCTTCTTCACCGCCGCGTCCGCGAGCACGTCCTTCATCACCGCCGTGAAGGCCGCCACCGGCACCTGCGTCGCGCCCAGCTGCTGGTGCCGCAAGGGCACGTAGCGCGTGGCTCCATCCGGCAGCGCCACGCCCAGGCCCACCAGCGGCGCCGCGAAGGGCATGCCCTCGAAGGCGGGCACCAGCGTGAGCGCCCCGCCGGCCTTCGCCGCGTCCGCCAGCGCCTTCAGCTCCGCCTCGGAGGTGACGAGCGTGGTGGTGACGGCGAGCGGCGCCACGTCCGGGCGGGCCGCGGGCTCCTCCGCCGGCAGGTCGCGCAAGAGCGCGAAGAACTCCAGCTCCGTGAACAAATCCCTCGCGCGCGTGGAATCCGGAGGGCGGCGGGCCAGGTCGTCCAGCTTCACACCCAGGGGCAGCCCGGTGTTGAAGGTGACGAGCTGCTTGGCGCGCACCAGGCTCTCGCGGTGGGACTCCAGCGCCGCGCGGATCTTCGGCTTCTTCACTTCCTCCACGCGCGAGAGCAGCGTCTCCACGTCGCCGAACTGGTGGAGCAGCTCCACCGCCGTCTTGTCGCCCACGCCCGGCACCTTGGCGACGTTGTCCACCGCGTCGCCCACCAGGGCCAGGAAGTCGCGCACCTGCTTCGGCAGGATGCCCATCTTCTCCTGCACGTCCGCGATGCCGATGCGCTTGTTCTTCGCGGGGTCGAAGAGGGTGATGTCCTCGTCGACGATCTGCATGAAGTCCTTGTCGCTGGTGATGACCAGGACCTGGAATCCTTCCGCCTTCGCCTGGAGCGCCAGCGTGCCGATGACGTCGTCCGCCTCCCAGCCCTCCGCGTCCAGCGAGGGCAGGTTCAGCACGTCCCCCACCTTGCGGATGAGCGGGAACTGGGGCGTCAGGTCCTCCGGCGGCGCCTTGCGGTTCGCCTTGTACGTGGGGTCGATCTTCTGACGCTCCACGCGGCCCGACTTGTCGAACGCCAGCGCCACGTGCGTGGGCTTCAGCTCCTGCAGGGCCTTGAGCACCATGCGGGTGAAGCCCAGCACCGCGTTGGTGGGCACCCCCTTGCTCGTCGTGAGCGGGGGGATGGCGTGATAGGCGCGGAAGATGAAGCCAGAGGCGTCGAAGAGCGCCAGGCGGCGCTCGGAGCGCGGGGGGCTGGTGTCGGCCATCCCCCGTCCCTAGCGCGCCTCCCGCTCCCTGTCCACGAAGCCCCGCACGCGAGCGCCGCTCAGCGGCACTTCAGCTCGGCCTTCTTCGCGGCCACCTGCTCCGCGATGCCGTCACCCGGCACGGCGTAGTCCTCCACCATCGCCAGGTCCGAACAGCTGCCCACGCCGGACAGCGCGTTCTGCGCCTGCGTGGAGCAGAAGGCCACCACGCGGTTCAGGTCCGTGTTGCCCTTGTAGAAGTCGAAGCCCAGCTTCCAGATGCGGCAGCCCCGGCGGCGGTCTTCGCGGTCGGCGAAGTGCTTGCCGCGCAGGTAGGCCGCGCTCGCCATGTCCTGGAAGATGTTCTTCCGATAGAAGGACACGTGGGACTCGGCGAGCTCCGCCATGATGCGCTTGTCCGTCGCCAGCGCCTCCTTGAACGGAGCCACCGCGCGCTCGGGGTCCTCGTTGGTGAGCGCGCTCTCGCCCGTCTTGAAGAGCTGATCCACATTGGACACGTCGCGGATGAGCTCGTCCGCCAGCGAGTGGAACTCCGCCTGGTCCACCTTCGCGCGCAGCTTCTGCAGCGTCGCCACGGACTCGCTGCCGCGGCCGGCCCAGTAGTCCATCATCGCCGCCTGGACGAGCTTCGGGGCGTAGCGCTTGCTGAACATGGCGCGCACCTCGCTGGCCTGATCCGGGCCCAGCTCATCCGCCGCCAGGATGTCGGACACCGGGCACGTCCACGGCGCGGCGCCGCGGTCCACGCGCGTGCGGGCAATGAGGAACTTCACGAACATGGGGTCCTTGGGACGCCAGTCGTTCTTGCGCAGGCCGCCCTCCAGGCGGAGCGTCTGGCCGATGGGCGGCTCCAGGTCCTCCTTGCTCTGCTTCTGGCACCACACCTCCATGTACTCCTGGCAGCGCGGCACCGCGGGACCCCACTGCGAGTTGTTCAGGTAGCGCTTGCAGTCGTCCTTCGCGCGCGCCACGAACTGCTCGGCCGTCTCCCGCGCCTTGGAGCGGGCGCGGCGGAAGTACTCGCTCTCCTTCGGAATCTTGCGGAGCAGCGTCAGGGCTTCCTTCTCGCGGTTGAGCTCGATGGCCTTCTTCGCGGCCTCGAAGTTGTCGAAGGCCTCCTTCTCCAGCTTGATGCGCCGCACGAGGGTGTTCGCCTCGGCGTTGATGGGGTCCAGGTCCAACGCCTGCTCGCACGTGGCCTCGGCGCGATCCCAGTTGGGGGCGCCCATCTCGCTGGAGGCGTAGGAGCGGCACTCGCTGAGCAGCTCCTGCACCTGCTGCGCGGGGTCCAGCGGCGCGGCCGGCCCGGCCTTCTGGGTCTTCGGGGGCGGCGCGACGGAGGACTTCACCACCGCCGCCACCGCCAGCAGGGCCACCACGCCGCCCGCGACCACCAGCAGCTTGCGCTTGTTGTCCGCCGCGGGCTCCGCGCGGCTTCCACGGCGAGGCGGCACCGCGCCCGTCCCCGGACGCCGCGCGGGCGTTTCGGAGGCCTCGAAGGTCATCTCCACCACGCCGAACTGGAGGACGTCCCCGGCCTGCAGGTCGACGAACTCCTCGCCCAGCAGCTCGCCGTTGAGCAGGGTCCCGTTGGCGCTGCCCAGGTCGCGCGCGCGCACGACGGGGCCCTCGCGCTGCACCTCCGCGTGCTTCCGGCTCACGGAGTCGTCATCCAGGATGACCGCCGCCGGAGGCGCCCGGCCCACCAGCAGCGTGCCGCTGATGGGATACGACTTGCCCGCCCACGGCCCCGTCATGCCCTTGAGCACCGGACCCGCGCCCGCGCCCGCCGCCGCGGCACCCGCGGGCAGGGGCCGCGAGGGCCGTTTCGCCAGCGCGCCCTCGGGCTTCGCGGCGCCGTTCTGGGTGGCCTTCGCGCGGATGCTGGGCATGGCGCGCGTGCCCTTCACGGGCGCGTCCGCGAGCGTCGCGGGATCGCTGGGAGGCGGCGTCGCCGCGCGGCGGCCGCTGGTGCTCCGGGCGCTCCCCTTGAGCTTCAGCTCGTAGTCGCCCAGCAGGACCTGAGAGGCCGGCGTCAGCGCCGTGGGCCCCTCGATGCGCTCACCGTCCACGAAGGTGCCGTTCTGGCTGCCTCCGTCCTCGATGTAGATGCTGCCGCCCTCCACGTAGACGCGCGCGTGCTGCCGCGACACGCCGCCTTCCGTGAGGACCAGGTCATTGCCCTGCTGGCGGCCAATCTTCAGCTCGCCAGCGATTTCGTGCTCGTGCTCAGTGCCGTCAGGGTGACGGACGACCAGGGTTGCCATGGGCGCGTCAGTCCTCGCGGAAGATACTCATGTTCACGGGGATGCCCTTGCGCTGGAGCTCGTCGTAGAACTTCGGGACGAAGCCCGACGCCACGTAGCGCCCGCGCACCTTGTGGTCCTCGGTGAAGCCATCCTGCTTGTAATAGAAGATGTCCTGCAGGGTCACGATGTCGACCTCCATGCCGGACACCTCCGTGATGAAGCAGATCTTCCGGGAGCCGTCGGAGAAGCGCGTCTGCTGCACGATGAGGTGCACGGCGCTGGCGATCTGCTCGCGGATGGCCTTCACCGGCAGCTCCATGCCGGACATGAGCACCATCGTCTCCAGCCGCGCGATGG
Source organism: Corallococcus exercitus (assembly GCF_003611585.1). Lineage (GTDB taxonomy): Bacteria > Myxococcota > Myxococcia > Myxococcales > Myxococcaceae > Corallococcus > Corallococcus exercitus. The sequence goes on from NZ_RAVW01000411.1 coordinate 5,344, forward strand.
CGTCACGCGGCGTGTTCGCATGCAGCGTGGTGAGCGAACCGTCGTGGCCGGTGTTCATGGCCTGGAGCATGTCCAGCGTCTCGCCGGAGCGGCACTCGCCCACGACGATGCGGTCCGGCCGCATGCGCAGGCAGTTCTTCACCAGCTCGCGGATGGTGATGGCGCCCTTGCCTTCCAGGTTGGGCGGGCGGCTCTCCAGCTGCACCCAGTGGTCCTGCGGCAGCTGAAGCTCCGCCGCGTCCTCCACCGTGATGATGCGCTCACCCTCCGGGATGAACGAGCTGATGATGTTCAGCGTCGTCGTCTTGCCGGAGCCCGTGCCGCCGGAGATGACGATGTTGCGGCGCGCGGTGACGCACATCTCCAGGAACTCGGCCATCTGCGCGGTGACCGTCTTGTACTTGATGAGGTCCTGGATCTTCAGCGCGTCCTTCTTGAACTTGCGGATGGTGATGCAGGGGCCCTTGAGCGCCAGCGGCGGGATGATGGCGTTCACGCGGCTGCCGTCCTTGAGGCGCGCGTCCACCAGCGGGCTGGACTCGTCGATGCGCCGGCCGATGGGCGCCACGATGCGCTCGATGACGCCGAGCACCGCCTGGTTGGAGGAGAACGTCTTCTCCGACAGGGTCAGCTTGCCCTTGCGCTCGATGTAGATCTGGTTGGCGTGGTTCACCATGATCTCGCTGATCTCTTCCGACGCGAGGAACGCTTCCAGGGGCCCCAGGCCCAGCGCCTCGTTGATGACGTCGGTGAGCAGCTCCTCCCGGTCCACGTCCGTCGGAAGCTCTCCGTCCGCCTCCATCTGGTCGATGATGTCCCGGATGGCCTTCTCGGTGCGGCGCCAGAGCTCCTCGTCCCCGAGCCGGTCCATGTCCATGCGGCGCAGGTCCAGGTACTCGATGAGCCGGTCGTGGATCTCCTTCTGGAGGCGCGAGTAGCGCTCCAGGCGGGGGTCCACCTTGCGCTTGTTCTTCGCCATGGCCGCGGCCATGGACGCGGGCATGCGGCTGGGAGCGGCGGCGGCGGGCGGGGGCGCCTCTTCCTCCTCGTAGGGCTCCTCCTCCTCGTAGGCCTCTTCCTCGTAGGCCTCCTCGCCCTGCTCCTCGTCGTAGCCCTCGTCCTGGGGCGCGTCCTCCAGCGCCTCCACGTTGAGGATGTAGTCGCCGATGGAGACCTGGTCGGTGGGCTTGAGCACCATGGGACCGGCGATCTTCTTGCCGTTCACGAAGGTGCCGTTCGTGGACTTCATGTCCACGATGATGAAGCGCCCGTCCTTTTCGACGATGCGGGAGTGGGTCTTGGAGACGTTCCCCTTGGCGAGCACGATGTCGTTGCCGGCAATCCGGCCGATCGTGATCTCGTTCTTGGGGTACTCCCGCTGCTCCGAACCGCCGCCCTTCTCCGTCAGCGTGATGAGAAACATGGGCCGGGATGCTACCAAGCCCTCCTACGACCTCAAAGACTCCTGCGACGCTCGCCCGCCTGCTGCCCGGTAACGGACGGGCCGGCACCCTCCCCCGCTGAAGCAGGGATGGGGCCGGCCCGGATCCGACGTGAGGGCTGTGAGGGCCTCAGTCGAAGATGTTGAAGTTCACCTCGGAGCGGGCCTGCTTGTAGCGGGTCTTCACGTCCTCGATGATGCTGCGGACCTTGTCCGAGTCCGGGTTCACGATGCGCGGGGTGACGAAGATCACCAGCTCGCGCTTGGTGGAGTCGAACGCGCGGTTCTTGAACAGCTCGCCCACGATGGGGATGTGGCCCAGGCCCGGCAGCTTCGCGACGGCCTTCTGCTCGTCGTGGCTGAACACGCCCGACAGCACGATGGTCTCACCGTGGCGCACGGTGACGTTCGTCTTCACCTTGCGGGTGCGGAAGCCGGGGATGGAGGAGTTGCCACCGAAGGACACGGACACGGAGGTGTCGATTTCAGAGGCCTCCGCCTCCACTTCCGTCTGGATGTTGCCGTTGCGGTCCGCGGTGGGGCGGATGTTCAGGATGACGCCGTAGGGCTTGTACTCCACCGTGAACTGCGTGTTGGTGATGAGCGGGATGGGAACCTCGCCGCCGGCGAGGAACTCCGCCTTCTCACCGCTGGCGCACACCAGCTTGGGCTGCGCCAGCAGGCGGCCGTAGCCGTCGTTGGCCTGGAACCCGATGCTCAGGTCCGAGCCGCCCACCGCGCCCAGGATGAGGTTGGAGACGGCGTCGCCGGACGGGATGAGCGCCTTGTTCAGGTTCACGGTGGCCGTCAGCGAGCCGGTGATGTCCGTGGGGTACTTGATGCCGTAGCGGTCGCGGCTGTTGCGGCGGATTTCGACGAACTGGACCTCGGAGAGGATCATCCGCTTGATGCCGACGACGAGCAGGTTCTCCACCTTCTCACCGATGGCCTTGGTGATCAGCTCCGCCTTCTGCAGGTCCTGCTGGCTCTCCACGGAGCCCTCCAGGAAGATGGTGGCGCCCACCACGTTGGCCTGCACGTTCTTCAGGCCCGCCTTCTGGAAGGCCGCGTTCAGGTTCTGGGCGACCAGCTTCTTGGCGTTGGGGGCGATCTTCACGAACGACTTCACGTTCGGGTAGAGGCTCACCACCTGCTCGATGCGGTCCGCGTCCTGCGTGGTGTAGGCCTGACCGTCCAGGTAGATGCGGTCGCCCACCATGCGCACGGACACGCCTTCGATTTCACCCAGGAGGCGCTTGATCTCCGAGATGACCTCGTTGGGGTCCTGCTTGCGGACGGTGACGAGGTAGCTGATGCGCTGACCGGAGGACTTCCAGACGAGCAGCGTCGTCTTGCCCTCCTGGTTGCCGGTGACGAGCAGCTGGCCGGTGCCGAGCGTCTTCACCTCGGCGATGGACGGATCACCCAGTGCGACGCGGCTGAGGCCGGGGATGGTGAGCACCTTCTGGGTACCCACGCCCAGGCTGACGGTGCTGCCCTCCTGGGCCAGGGCGGGGGCACTGGCCACCAGGGTGACGAGGGCGCCGAGCGCCAGGGCTTGCGTGAAGCGAGTGGACATCGTGTGAATCCCCTTCTTGCGTGCGCGCGCCCGGCCTGATGGCGCGCTATCCCAGATGTTGTTGCTGCCACCACATGGCCCAGAAAGTCCCGAGCGCGATGGAGACGCCGTAGGGGATGTGTCGTACGGGAGCGGGCGAGGTTTCCTCGCGCATCCATTTCATCCGCACCGCCCAGCGACGGGCCACCGCCGCCAGCGTGTCCCAGACGGCCCCCTGCCACAGCAGCGTGACGATTGCCTGCAGCGCTCCCACCAGCGAGATGAAGGCCGCCGCCGCGAGCACCGTGGGAAAGCCCAGCACGCAGCCCACGCCCGCCATCAGCTTGACGTCACCCCACCCCATGCGCCCGCGCAGCGCACCCGGCACCAGCAGCAGCGCGAGTCCCGCGCCCGCCAGAAGCCCGCTCACCAGCCC
>NZ_RAVW01000412.1 GCF_003611585.1 Corallococcus exercitus
TCCCATTGCCGTTCCCGTTCCCGCCCGGCACCGGGAAGCAGGGCTGGCTGGCGCTGCCCTTGGGGTACGCGACGCACACGAAGTTGCGCGAACCGGAGTCGATGGTGCGCTTGGACGTCTCACCCGGCGGCGCGCTGGGGTTCATGGTGGAGTTCGTCGCCAGCGTGTGGTCCAGGCCGACGAAGTGGCCCACCTCGTGGGTGGCCGTGTTCTGCACGTCCGTGTCCACGCAGTCCGGCGTCGCCACGATGCCGCACGGCCCGCCGTTGCCGGTGGTGAAGTTGAAGCGCGCGGCGTTGAAGGAGATGTCCGAGTCGTAGACGACGCCCGTGCGCTCGTCGTACGTGGTGAGCGTGATGGCGATGGTGCCGTCGCTGTCATCCCAGCAGTCGTACGTGTTCGCGCACGTGTCCTGGGAGAAGCAGGCGTCGTTGGCGTCCACGACTTCGCGACAGGCGCGGGCCCGGAAGAGGATGAGGTTGATGTTGTCGCCGGAGCGGTTGTAGCCCACCGTCCGGGAGTTCACGCGCGAGCCCTCCACCAGCGACAGGTTGCCGCAGCTGGCGAAGATGTCCTGCCAGCTCTGGAACGAGCGGGTGATGGCGTCGAACTCCGTGTGGTTCGTCGCCTTCGGGTTGCCCACGGTGCTCTGCTGCCAGGTGACGCTCTTCTGCGTCCAGTACAGGCACTGCGTGGTGTCATCCCCGGGGGACACGCGGCTGCGCACGTACGGCGCGGAGCTCTGTCCCATCACCGCCGCCAGCACCACCCACGACGCGAGCGCGCCCATCACTTCGCCCCCTTCTTCGCGGGCGCCGCCTGCTGCGCCTGGACCGCCGCGCGCACGGAGGCCTTCAGCTCCTCCAGCGTCACCGGCTTCGCGTTGGACACCGTCTCCTGACGCGTCTTCGGATCAATCAGCACCGCGTCGCCGGTGGACGCCGGGACCGCCATCGCGCCCGGGCCGGTGCGCTTCACCTGGTACTTGCCCTGCGCCATGCCGGCCAGCTGGAACGCGGACGCGCCGCGCTTCTCCAGGAAGACGACGACCTCCTCCCCTTCGGAGAAGGACGCCAGGCCGCTCACCACCTGGCCGATGTCCCCCACCCGGCCCCCCGGCTGGGTGACGAGCACCGTGCCGCCGGGCTGCCCCTTGAGGGCCTCCGTCACCTGGATCTCCACGTCGGTGACGATGCGCTGCTTGTCCCCGCTCCAGCGGCTCTGCACGCGCCGGACGACGCCCTGCACCACCGTGTCCGACGTCTGCGCCATCTGGGGCAGGTCCGCCCGCAGCATCGTGGTGGCCCCCACCGGCAGCCCTCCGAGCAGGGTGGCCAGCACCACCGTGCGAACCGCGTGTCGAATCGACATGGAAAGTCTCCTTGGCCGCGCAGCCTAACCCCAAGCGGGCGGCTTGCGTTGACCCTCGTGCACCCGTCCTGCTATCGCGCGCCTGCCCATGGCTCCGTCAAAACCCCGCGTCCGCTTCGCTCCGTCACCTACTGGATACCTCCACATCGGAGGCGCCCGGACGGCGCTCTTCAACTACCTCTACGCGAAGCGCTACGGCGGCACCTTCGTCCTGCGCATGGAAGATACGGACCAGGAGCGCTCCACGCCGGAGTCCGTGAAGGCCATCCTGGACGGACTGAACTGGCTGGGCCTGGACTGGGATGAGGGCCCTGGCAAGGAGGACCCGAAGTACGGTCCCTATTTCCAGACGCAGCGGTTGGACACGTACCGCAAGCACGCGGACCAGCTCATCGCGGAGGGAAAGGCCTTCCGGTGCTACTGCACCCGCGAGGAGATCACCCAGCGCCGCGAGGCGGTGGAGAAGGTGAAGGGCCAGGGCAGCTACCGCTACGAGGGCACCTGCCACGACCTGAAGGGCCCGCCCCCCGGCAAGAAGCTGGAGGACGCCGTGATCCGCTTCCGCATGCCCGCGGGCGAAGGCACCGTGTCCTTCGACGACAAGGTGCTGGGCACCATCACCAAGGCGCACTCGGACCTGGATGACTGGGTGATGATGCGCGCGGACGGCATCCCCCTCTACAACTACGGCTGCGTCATCGACGACCACCTGATGGAGATCGACTTGGTGGCGCGCGGCCAGGAGCACGTCAACTCCACGTTCCCGCAGCTGATGCTCTACCAGGCGCTGGGCTGGACGCCGCCGGCCTTCGCGCACCTGCCGCTCATCCTGGGGCCGGACCGGGAGAAGCTCTCCAAGCGCAAGCACCCGGAAGCGGACGTGATGCTGCACAAGCGCACGGGCATCATGCCGGAGGCGCTGCTCAACTTCGTCATCCGCCTGGGCTGGAGCCACGGCAACGACGAGGTCATCACCCGCGAGCAGATGGTGGAGTGGTTCGACTTCGACGGCGTGGGCAGCACGTCCGGCGTGTGGAACCCGGAGAAGCTCCAGTGGCTCAACCAGCAGTGGTTCAAGCTCCTGCCCCCGGCCGTGGTCGCGGAGCGGCTGGTGCCCTTCCTGGAGGCCCGCGGCTTCCAGGTGAAGGGCGACGCGCGCCTGGAGCCGCTGGTGCTCGCGCTGCGCGAGCGCTCGCGCACCCTGGACGAGATGGCGAACACCGCGTCCATCTACTTCAAGAGCGGCGTCACCCTGGATGAGAAGGCCGCCGCCAAGCACCTGAGCGGGGACTCGCTCAACCTGCTGCGCCAGGCCCGGGAGAAGCTGGCCGCCCTGCCCGCGTGGACGGTGGAGCCGCTGGACGGCGTGGTGAAGACGGTGAGCGAGGCCGCCCAGGTGGGCATGGGCAAGGTGGCCCAGCCCCTGCGCGTCGCCATCACCGGCAACACCACCAGCCCCGGCATCGGGGAGACGCTGCTGCTCGTGGGGCGCGAGGAGGCCCTCAAGCGCATCGACGCGGCGCTGGCTCGCGGGACGTGAGATTGACGGTGGACGCGGGCACCGCCGGGCCCTATCTTGGCCGGCGATGACGCGACCGCTTGACAGCCTGAGACCGCATTTCTATAAGGCGCGCCCGCTCGGGGCGGTGCTGCTCGCCCTCTGGGCAACGGCCTCTGGCGCCGAGCTGGTGAACGGCGCCCAGATTCCGGATGGTGCCCAGAAGGTGGGCGAGAACCGGTACCGGGCGTCGCGCGACTTCGAGGCGACGCTCGACTACTACAAGAACGTCTACCCAACCTCGAGCTACCCGAGGCGGTCCGTCGTCAACCAGCCGGGCGTCAAGGCCGTGCACATCTCCAACCCCTCCGGGAAGAACTTCGAGGGGCTGAACATTTACGAAGCGAACGAAGAGGTTCGCATCTACGTCGTCCCGCTGCAGGGGTCGGCGAAGCCGGCGAAGAAGTCCGAAGGCAAGCCGGTCAGGAAAACGAAGTAGTTGAAGTCAGCAGCAGAAGTCGGTAGTAGAAGCGCCCGCAACACGCAGCCGCAGCACGCAGCGCCTTGGGGAATCGTCTAACGGCAGGACAGCAGACTCTGACTCTGCTTATCTAGGTTCGAATCCTAGTTCCCCAGCTGAAAATCTCCGGTTGACTGGTCAGAACGGAGAATGTAGGAAGCAGCAGCAGAAACGCAGTGGTTGTAGGGAAGCAAGCCGGCCCTGTCGTCTAGTGGTTAGGACGGAGCCCTCTCACGGCTCAAACTCGGGTTCGAATCCCGGCAGGGTCACACTGAGACGCCCACCTTCGGAAACGAAGGTGGGCGTTTCGCTTTGCGGGCCTTGCCTTGGCGTCTCGCCCTGTCCTTCCCGCCCTGTCTCCGGTGACGGCCGCGCCCGTGCTCGTGGACGCGGCCCCAGGCTCCGGAGCCCGGGCACTCCCCTTCAGTTCGGGGTCGCGATGCTCTGGCGGAAGGTGTCCAGCGCGGCGGTGAGCCGCTGCTGGGCGCGCTGGATGCCCCGGCGCATCAGCAGCATGCGCACCTTCTCCGGCAGGACGCGGGCGGCGTTGGACTGGCCGTAGCCGACCAGGTCCATGCGCAGGGTGATGGCCTCCAGGAGGTCGCTCAGGTCGGCGTCCGCGCCGGCCAGGAGCACCACGTCCGGGGAGCGGCCCTGGAGCCGCTCCGCCAGCGTGTGCCACTGCGGATCCCCGGTCTCCACCACCACCACGTCCGCGCTCTCCAGTTGGGGCGAGTACGGCGGCAGCTCCACCACCTCGAACTCCGCGTCGCGCAGCACCTTCACGGCCTCCGCGCTGCCCACCACCGCGACGTTGCCGGTGTGGCCCAGGCGCACCGCCTGCTCGTAGTTGCGCAGCTCCGTCTCCAGCGCTTCGTGCGCGGGCTCCGGGGCGTCCCGGCCCGCGTCCAGCAGCGCCGCGGCCTGACGGGCCATCTCCCGGGCACCGTCGCGCGTGCGCACCCGCTCCGAGCGGCGCTCCAGCGCGGCGCGCACCTTGGCGCGCAGCACGCGCAGGTCGTCGAAGGGCTTCACGATGTAGTCGCTGGCGCCGGCGGCGAACGCGGCGATGACGGACTCGGAGCTGGCGTAGGCGGTGATCATCACCGCCTCCAGCGCGGGCTGCATCCGCCGCGCCTCCGCGATGAGCTCCACCCCGCCCATGCCGGGCAGGTTCTTGTCCGTCACCAGCACGTCGAAGCGCTGGTCCTTCAACAGGACGAGCGCCTCTTCCGCGCTGCCCACGGGGGAGACGATGAGGTCCGCTTCGCGCGCCAGCAGGCGCACGCAGATGTCGAGCACCACCGGCTCGTCATCCACCAGCAGCACCTTCGAGGCGAGCGTCCCCCGCCCTTCCCCTTCACCTTCGCCGGTCTCGAACGGGAGATCCATGAATTGGGAGGATCGCACAGCTCACGTCCAACTTCGAGGGTGGGAAACAGGCGCGCCCACTATGCTCGCCGGGTGAGCTTCGAAGACGCGCTCCGGGAGAACCGGGTGCCGCCACGGCTGGGCGACGTGCGGCTGTTCTACGACGGGGGCCGGCTGGTGGGGGAGTCCCTGCCGCCGCCCTGGACGCTGCGGCTGTTGCCCACGCTCCTCGTGGGGCTCGCCGCCGTGTGCACGGGGGTGGGGCTGCTCCTGCTTGTCCTGGACAAGGCCCGGACACCGGGCGCCGCGACCCTGCTCCTGGTGCTGGCGGGAGCCATGGTGGGCGGCGCGCTGGTGTTGGAGGCGCGGCTTCAGCGGCGGCGCTTCGTGCTGCACTTCAAGACGGAGTCCCTGCGGCTGGAGACGCTCGCGTGGGCCCCCGGCGCGGCGCGCACGGAGACCTTCCCCTTCGACGACGTGCGCGCGGTGCACATCATCGAACCGCCGAAGGGCGGATACGCACTGGTGGTGGAGTACGGCCCGGAAGCCGCGCCCCGGCGCGCACTGCTGGTGCGGGACGTGCGGCCGCAGGAGAGCGACACCCTCTACCGGGTGTGGCGGCTCCTGCACAACGCCTTCGGGCTCAAGGGAGCGGGGCTCGCTTGAAGGTGAGCTCGATTTCGGTGCCCTCACCCGGCGTGGACGACAGGCGGAGCTGACCGCCGAACTGGGTCACCAGCTCCCGGCAGATGGACAGGCCCAGCCCCGTGCCGATGCCCACGGGCTTCGTGGTGAACAGCGGCTGGAACACGCGCTCCTGCAGCGCCAGCGGGATGCCGCACCCGTTGTCCATCACGGACAGCACCACGTCCTCGTCGCGCGCCGCCCACCGCACGTCGATGCGGCCCGGACGGCCCGTGCCCTCCATGGCCTGCGCCGCGTTGACGATGAGGTTGAGCAGCACCTGGCACAGCTTCACCGGCCCGAACACGATGCGGATGGGCTCGCCGCTGCTGGTGAGCCGCGCCCGGTCGCGCACCTCCGCTCGCGCCAGCTTCACCGCGAAGGAGACGACTTCCGCCACGTCCGCGGTGGACTCCATGTCCTCGCCACGCGCCTGCGCGCGCAGGCCCAGCGCCACCTCGCGCAGGTGGGTGGCGCCCTCGGACAGGTCCTTGATGAGCGACGGCAGATCCTCGATGGTGGAGGACACCTCCGCGTCCGGATCCGTCGCCAGGTGGCGCGACACGTACTGCACCACCCGCTCCATGTCGCGCTGGAGGGACGACACGTTCTGCGTGAGGTAGCCCACCGGGCCCATGAGTTCGTGCGCGATGCCCGCGGTCACCTGCCCCAGCGTGGCCAGACGCTCGGACTTCATCATCCGGCCTTCCACTTCGCGGATGCGCAGCTCCAGGCGGGCAATCTTGAGCGCGTCCTCCAGCGCCGCCAGCAGCTCCGCGCGGTCCCACGGCTTGACGAAGTAGCGCGTCACCTGGCCGCGGTTCACCGCGTCGATGACGGCCTGCATGTCCGCGTACGCCGTCACCAGCATGCGCTTGGCGTCCGGCGCGATGGTGCGGGCGCGCTCCAGGAGCTCCACGCCCGTCATCCCCGGCATGCGCTGGTCCGACAGCACCACGCCAATCTCCCCGCGCCGCTGCTCCAGCAGCGCCAGGGCCTCGTTGGGGGACGAGCACCGGAAGATGCGAAACCGCTGCCCGAAGTTGGCGTCGAACACCCTCAGGTTGAGGGCGTCGTCGTCCACGTACAGCACGGCGGGCAGGTCCGAGGCGTTCATGGAGCTCCTCCAGACCGTGGCTTCCTCATCCGGAAGACAGGCTGGTCGCGCCGAAGATAACGCGCACGTCCGACCGCGCGCCTGGGGGTACCTTGTACCCAGGCCCCAAGCGAACGTCGCAAACAGCACGTCACCTCGGACTGAGGCGTCAGACGGAGGCGTTTCCGAGCGCGAGCGCCACCGTGTCCACCGACGGGAACCGGCCGCGGGGCAGCGTGCCCAGGAGCGACACCACATGCGGCGGCGCCTCGTTCTCACGCGCCACCCAGACCAACTGCTCCGCGGTGAGCGGGAACACCGCGCCGCGCAGCGCCTGCTGCAGCGAATGCGCCAGGGACACCACCGGAGTCAGGGGGGCCGGTGACAGCTCCACCTCCTGCAGTCCAAGTCCCAGGCGCTCGCGAGTCATGTCGTCGTTCATTGAGTGAGAAGTTAAGCAGCGAACCGCTCCGGCTGCCGACCTTTTTTCGCCGTCCGAAGGGAGTCAGGCAGGCAGGCGCTCTGCCCCTTCATCCCACCGGGTGGCCGCTCGGGTGTGGACATCCCACCGTACCGCCACGGAAGTTCCACCCACGCCCCCGTTTTCCGGGGAGGAGTGACGCACCATGGCGGACAAGAAGAACGAGGACGTGAAGCCCGTGAAGCACGTGCAGGCCACCCGCCCGGACCCGTGGCCCGGCATCCAGGGCCGCAGCCAGGAGCACGAGGAGGACCTGGAGACGGGCACGAAGCGCGCGGACCAGGCCGGCGTCACCGAGGCGCAGCGCAAGCTGGAGAAGGACGTCGAGTCGGACGAGCCGACGCGGGAGTAGTCCAGGCCGTGCCCCGCCCCCGTGCGTGTCGCACGGGGGCGAAGGCGGCGGACCGCTCGACCGCTAGAACAGCAACCGCGAGGGGTGCTCCAGGAGCCCCTTCAGCTCGCGGAGGTACTCGGCGCCGGTGGCCCCGTCGATGACGCGGTGGTCACCCGACAGCGTCACCGTCATCATCTTGCGCACCGCCAGCTGGCCGTCACGCACCACGGCCTTCTCCGCCACGGCGCCCACCGCGATGATGGCGGACTGGGGCGGGTTGATGACGGCGATGAACTGGTCGATGCCGTACATGCCCAGGTTGCTCACCGTGAGCGAGCCGCCCGTGTACTCGGCGGGCTTCAGGGAGCGCTTGCGGGCGCGCTCCGCCATGTCGCGGGACTCGGCGGAGATGGCCTGCAGGCCCTTGAGGTCCGCGTCGCGGATGATGGGCGTGATGAGCCCGTCCTCGATGGCGACCGCGATGCCCACGTCCACGGTGCCGTAGTGCAGCACCTGGTCGCCCTGGAGCGACACGTTCATCTTCGGTGAACGGCGCAGCGCGATGGCCGCCGCCTTCACGATGATGTCGTTGACGGACACCTTGAGGTCCAGCGCCTTGGCCTCCTCGCGGATCTTCACCGCGGCGTCCATCTCCACCTCCACCGTGAGGTAGAAGTGCGGCACGCCGGGCTTCACTTCCGACATGCGCTGGCCAATGACCTTGCGCATGGAGGACATGGGCACCGCCTGAGGCTCCGGACGCGTACCGAAGGCGCGAACCTCCGGCTGGGCCCCGGCCTTCTTCGCCGCCGGCGCCTGCGCGGCGGGAGCCTTCGCCAGGCCCTGGCCCAGCGCCTGCTCCACGTCGCGCTTCACCACGCGGCCCAGCGGACCCGTGCCGCGCACCTGGCTGATGTCCAGCCCGCGCTCCTGGGCCATGCGCTTCGCCAGCGGGCTGGCGCGCAGCCGGCCGCCAGCGCCACCACCACCCGCCGCCGGAGCCTGGGGCTCGCGGCGCAGCGGAACGACCTGTCCCCCGGCGGGCGCGGACGGAGCCGCGGCGACGGGCGCCTTCGGAGCGGCCGGAGCCTGGGGCGCGGCCGCCGGAGCGGAGGCCCCGGCCTTGGCGCCCTTGGGCGTGAGGAACGCGATGGGCGCGCCGACCTTGGCCATGTCACCCGCCTGCACGGTGATGCGCGCGAGCGTGCCGTCGTCGTACGCCTCCACCTCGAGGTTGGACTTGTCCGTCTCCACCTCGGCGATGGCGTCCCCGGAGGAGACCTTGTCCCCCTCCTTCTTCAGCCACTTGACGATCTTCCCCTCCGTCATCGTCGGGGAGAGGGACGGCATCAGGATGGCAATCCCCTCACCCGCGCCGCTGGCGGCGGGGGCCGGAGCCTGCTCGGGAGGCTTCGGGGC
>NZ_RAVW01000413.1 GCF_003611585.1 Corallococcus exercitus
GCCCCACACGCCCCCGTCCCGAACTCACCGCTCCGGCAACGTGACGCCGTAACGCGCCAGGTCCTCCGGCGTGTTCACGTTCGCCAGTGCGCGCAGCTCCGGATCCACCGCGCGCAATGCGTCCACGGGCAGTGTCCGCGTGCGGAAGCACATCAGCACCTGCCGCATGGATGGCTCTTCCGACAACGCTTCACCCCACCGCGTCACCAGGTCCGCGCGATACGCCGCGAAGAGCGGCTCCCAGCGTCCATCGCGCTCGAAGCACACCGCGTCCACGTCCCCGGCCCGCGCGTCCAGCACCACCCGCGCCGCGGCCTCCGTGACGAACGGCATGTCACATGCCACCGCGAACACCCACGGCGTGCGGGCCGCGCCCAGGGCCGCATGAACGCCTCCGGGCGCTCCCTTCCCCTGGACTGTGTCCTTCACCGTGCGAAACCTGAAGCGCTCGTACGGTTCCGGAACATTGGCCACCAGCACCACGTCCTCGAAATGCGAACCGAACGCCCGCAGGCGTTCCAGGGTTGTGAGCCCCTCCACGCTCAGCAGCCCCTTGGCCACGCCTCCCAGCCGGGTCCCCTGCCCCCCTGCCAGGATGGCCAGCGTCACGTCGGGAAAGGTCGTGGATCCATCCATGTCCGCCGACCCTACACATCTTTCCCTCCGTCCACTCCCCCGCCGCTTCGCCCGGGAAACACGTCACTCCCTGGATTTCGCCAAGCCCCAGAGGGAGGGAGCAACCGCTGTTCCCATGCCCCCCGTGGACAAGGCACGCGCCGCCCGTCATAGAGTCCGGCTCCCCCTCCTGGACGCATGCCGCTGACTCCCCTCCCCGCCGCGCGACTGGCCGCGCTCGATGCCATCGCGCCCGCGGCCCCCGTGCACCTTCCCCTGTTGGAAGCCCATGGCCGGTTCCTCGCCGCTGGCATCACCGCGTCTCGCGCGCTGCCCGGCTGCGACAACTCCGCCATGGACGGGTGGGCCGTGCGCGCCGAGGAGACCCGGGGCGCCAACCGCGACCGCCCCGCGCGCCTGCGCATCGTCGACACCGTCTACGCCGGCCACCTGCCGCGCCGCACCCTCCAACCTGGCGAGGCCGCGCGCGTCTTCACCGGCGCCCCGCTCTCCCCCGGCGCCGACGCCGTCGTCCGCCAGGAGGCCGCGCGCCCCACCGACGACGGCACCCACGTGGACCTCTTCGTCTCCGTCACGCCCGGCAATGACCTGCGCCGCGCTGGCGAAGAGGTGATGCCCGGCACGCCGCTGTTCTCCGCGGGCCAGCGCGTGGACGCCACCGTGCTCGGCGTGCTCGCGTCGCTGGGGGAAGCCACCGCGCTCGTGCGCCCCGCGCCGCGCGTCGCCATCGTCGCCACCGGGGATGAGCTCGTTCCTCCCGGCCAGCCCGCCCAACCGCACCAGGTCTTCGAGAGCAACCGCATCCTCGTGGCCGCGCTCGCCCGCGAGGCCGGCGCGGACGTCACGCACCTGGGCCGCTCGCGCGACGACGAGGCGGAGCTGCACGCGCAGCTGGAGAAGCTGGCGCCCCAGGTCGACGTGCTCATCACCACCGGCGGCGCGTCCGTGGGTGATCGAGACTGTGTGAAGCGGGTCCTCTCCCGCATGGGGGCTCGATTCCTCGTGGACGGCGTCGCGCTCAAGCCCGGCAAGCCCGTGGCCGTGGCCCGCCTGGGCTCCACCGCCGTCGTCGTGCTGCCCGGCAACCCCGGCGCCGCCACCGTCGCGTTTGATCAATTCGCGCGGCCCCTCCTCTTCAAGCACCAGGGCGTCCTCGAACAGCGCCGCGTCACCCGCGCCCGCCTCTCCGAGTCACGCCACAAGCAGGCGGGCCTCACGTACCTCGTCACCGTCGCGGCGCTCGAAGCGCGTGACGACGGCGCCGAGCCGTGGGCACGCCTGCGTCCCCAGGGCGCCGGACAGATTCTCCAGAACGTCGCGGCCCGGGGTTGGGCCGTGCTCCCCGCGGGCCGCGCCGACTTCGCCGAGGGCGAGGCCGTGGACGTGCAGCTCTTCGACCCGCCGGACTTCCAACCCGTGGAGGCCGCGTGAAGCCGCCTCCCGCGCTCGCCGTCATCGGTTGGTCCGGCGCCGGCAAGACGACGCTCCTGGAGCGCCTGCTGCCGGAGCTGACCTCGCGCGGCCTGCGCGTGGCGTACGTGAAGCACTCGTCGGACGCGCACCCGCTCCACCGCGCGGGCAGCGACACCGCGCGCCTGGACGCCGCGGGCGCCGTGACCACGGGCTTCGCCACGCCGGATGGCACGCAGCTCACCACCCGGCAGCCGCTGTCCCCCGCGCTCCTGGCCCGTGACACCGACCGCGTGGACCTGCTGCTCGTGGAGGGCTGGAAGGACGGCCCGCTCCCGAAGCTGGAGGTGTGGCGCGAGGGACTGGAAGCGCCGCTCGCGGCCTCGCGTCCGGGGGTGCTCGCCGTGGTGACGGACGCGCCCGCGCTTCCACCTTCAGTCGCCTCGCGTCAACGCCTGCCAGTGAATGCACGCGCCGTCGCGGACTTCCTCACTGCGTGGCTGCGTGATCAGTCCGCGCCTCGCAGCCCGCGCCCTGAACCGCGCGGCGTCACGCATCGCGCCGTGCGTCGCTTCGACGGAGACACACTCCGTGAGACCGAGGATGACCGCGTGGCCGTGGAGGAGCCGCTGGAGATCCGCGTGAGCGGCGACACCGTCGCCACCACCATGCGAACCCCAGGCCATGATCGAGAGCTCGCGGTGGGCTTCCTCTTCGCCGAGGGCATCCTTACTGATGGAGCCGACCTGGGCAGCCTCTTCCACTGCGGCCATCCCGGTGAGGAAGGTTACGGCAACGTGTTGGAAGTCGTTCCCGCCGCCGGCGCAGTGCTCGACCTGGAGCGCGTGGAGGCCACCCGCCGCGGCACCCTCACGACCTCCGCGTGTGGCGTGTGCGGCCGCCGAGACGTGGACGACCTGATGGCCACCTGCAACCCGGTTGCGCCTGGCCCCGTCCTCTCCGCCCGCACCGTGGCCCGCGCCACCGAACGCCTGCGCGACATCCAGTACGCCTTCGAGCACACCGGCGGAGTGCACGCCGCCGCCGCGCTGGACGCCCACGGCGAATTGCTCGCCGCCCATGAGGACGTGGGCCGCCACAACGCCGTGGACAAGGTGGTGGGGGCCCTGGTCCTGGCCGGCGCCGTGCGCAGCCCGCGCCGGCTGCCCACCCCACCTTTCCCCACCGCGCCCACGGTCCTCGCCGTCAGCGGCCGCGCCAGCTTCGAGATCGTCCAGAAGGCCGCCCGCGCCCGCATCCCCGTCGTCGTCAGCGTGTCCGCCGCCAGCTCCCTGGCCATCGACCTGGCCCTGCGTGCTGGCGTGACGCTCGCTGCGTTCTCAAGGAACGGCCGCTGCAACGTCTACACCGCGACAGAACGCCTGCAGGCCCACGCCCAAACCCCGGGAATCCCTCATGACTTCCGCCATGACCCATCCCGGTGAAGGGGCAGGCAGCCAGGTGTCAGACCGGCATCGTACATGCAGTCCACGGCCAGACCGGGTCCGTTTGGAGTCCAGCGAAGATCCAATGAACCCGCCAGACTTCAATGTCTCCGGACACAAAGTCGCATCAGACGGCGGGCACAGGCCTCCAAGCTTTCACTTGCTGTCACGTCTTTCTTGCTGAGCAGTGGTTGCGCCGCGACGCACAATTTGGCAGTCTTGCATTTCCTCCTGGTTAAACTTTTCTAGCCTAGACGGTATCCTCTGCGAAACCTGAACGTGAGCAGAGGGGGGTGGACACGATGAGCAGTGCGACTGCAAGCGCCGAGGTCAAGGCTCCCGCCTCGACGGTGAATGGGGCCTCGACCGAGGTCACCGATCCGCCGCGCCTGGCGCCGGGCTTCGCGGCGAAGTTGAACCTCACCGTGGATGTGGCGCTGCTGGTGGGGGTGCTGCTGGGGTCCGCGTGGATGCGCGGCGGGCTGACGTTCCCCATGAGCTGGGAGCTGCCCAGCATGGTGGTGACGGCGGTGCTGGTGTGGCTCATCACGGGCACGGCGCTGTGCCTGTACGACTCGCGCTTCGCCGAGCGCAGCAAGCTGGACCACGTGGCGCTGGTGTCCGTCACCACGCTGGCCGTCGTGACGGTGCAGGCGGTGCTGGAGCTGGCGATGCCGGCGGCGGCCCACGTGGGGCTGGCGCCGCTGCTCTTCATCTTCTGGCCGGTGGCGCTGATGCTGCGCCTGGGCGTCTTCCGCCAGGTGGCCTCGCAGGAGGCCCCCACGGAGGAGGTGCTCATCGTGGGCACCGGCGCCATGGGCCGGTACACGGGCGAGGACCTGCTCAAGCGCGGCCGTCACAAGATCCTGGGCTACGTGCGCTTCCCGGAGGACCACGCCTCCGGCGACAGCCTGCCGGCGGACGTGCTGGGGCCCGCGGACGAGCTGGAGCGCCTCTTGCGCACGCTGCCCGTCAGCGAGGTCTACATCGCGGGCAACACGCTCAAGCAGGGCGAGTCCATGCAGGCGGCCATCAAGCTGGCGGAGCGCTTCGGCGTGCCGTTCGCGCTGCCGGCGCACTCGTTCCGCCTGGACCGCGCCCGCCCGGTGGAGTCCCGCGCGGTGGCGGACGGCTACCTGCACTTCGCCGCGGTGGCGCCCAAGCCGCACCAGATGGCCATGAAGCGCCTGTTCGACATCGCCGTGTCCGCGGTGGCGCTGTGGGCGCTGCTGCCGCTGTTCCTGGTGGTGGCGGCGGCCATCAAGCTCACCTCGCGCGGCCCCATCTTCTTCAAGCAGCTGCGCACCGGGCAGCACGGCAAGCCGTTCTACATGATGAAGTTCCGCTCCATGGTGGTGAACGCGGAGGAGCTCAAGGAGCGGCTGGCCGCGCAGAACGAGCAGACCGGCCCCGTCTTCAAGATGAAGAACGACCCGCGCATCACCGGCATCGGCCGGTTCATCCGCAAGTTCTCCATCGACGAGCTGCCCCAGTTCCTCAACGTGCTGCGCGGTGAGATGAGCATCGTGGGCCCGCGCCCGCCGGTGCCCAGCGAGGTGGCGAAGTACGAGACGTGGCAGCGCCGCCGCCTGTCGGTGCGTCCGGGTCTCACCTGCATCTGGCAGGTGTCCGGCCGCAACCAGATCTCCTTCGAGCAGTGGATGTACCTGGACATGCAGTACATCGACCACTGGAGCCTCACCGGCGACCTGCGGCTGCTGCTGCAGACGGTGCCCGTGGTCATCACCGGTCGCGGGGCAAGCTAGCGACCGGAGTGTGCTTCCCGGGCCCGGCGTTGACGCGCCGGGCCCGTTTGTCTTTCCATGGGGCGGGCCTTCCCCCCCTTGAGTGCGCAGCAGCCCCCTGAAGGCCCGCATCATCCATGACCGTGAACAGTCCTATCTCCCCCTCCGCTGAAGCCGACGACGGCGCCCGTGCGAACGAAGTGCGCGGCGCGGTCCGCAGCACCCTGCAGCTCGGAGGCTCGCTGATGGTGACGTACGCCATCGCGCTGGGCATCCGCGCGCTGATGCCGCGCTACCTGGGCCCGGAGGCATTCGGCTACTTCAACTGGTCGGAGGCGTTCGCCGCCACGTTCTTCGTGGCCACGAACCTGGGCCTGGAGACGTACATCCGCAAGGAGGTGCCCGTCCGCCCGGATCACGCGAGCGACTTCTTCGGCACCACCATGCTCCTGCGCCTGGGGATGACGCTCATCCTCATGGTGGCGCTGGCGCTGGTGCTCCACACCACCGGCGAGCCCCCGGAGGTGCAGCACCTGGTGCAGTGGTTCGCGGTGGCCCAGTCGCTCATCGTCGTCAACGCGTCCATGGCCGCGCTGCTGCACTCCAAGGGCAAGGTCGCGGGCCTCTCCGTCTCCAACGTCATCACCAAGATTGTCTGGGGCGGCGGCCTGGCGCTGATGGCCGCGTTCGGCGTGGGCCTTCAGTGGCTGGCCGTGCCCATGGTGCTGTCGGAGGCGGTGAAGCTCGTCATCAGCTGGAAGCTGGCGAAGGAGCACCTGGACCTGAAGTTCCGCATCGACATCGCCGCGACGAAGAAGGTGATGAAGGCGTGCCTGCCGTTCTTCCTCACCGCGGCGGCGCTGGCGTGCAACGGCCGCACGGACATGTCGCTGTTGGGCAAGCTCGCGTCGAAGGAGGAGGTGGGCTGGTACGGCGGTGCGTTCAGCATCGCGGGCCTCACGTTCCTCATCTCCCCCATCTTCGGCTGGGTGCTGATGCCCATGATGTCGCGCGCGGCGGCCCGCTCCCCCCAGGAGCTGTCGCACCTGACGCGCCGCTCGCTGGAGGGCGTGCTCGCGTTCACCGTGCCGGTGATGATGGCCATGGTGCTGGGCGCGGACCTGTGGGTGCGCCTGATGTGCGGCCCCGGCTTCGAGCCCGCGGCGCTGCCCCTGCGCGTGCTGTCCCCCATCTTCGTGATGGCCTACGTCACCATGGTCAGCAGCATCTGGCTCACCATGTCCAACAAGGAGTGGTGGGTGACGCTGGCGGCCACCATGGGCGCGGTGGTGAACCCACTGTTCAACCTGGCGCTCATCCCGTGGCTGTACGGACGCATTGGCCCGTCCGGCGGCGCCACCGCCACCGCGCTGTCCATGTTCCTCACGGAGGTCATCGTCACGGTGCTCTTCCTGGGCCGCATGGGAAGGAACTCCTTCGACCGGCGTTCGCTGCTCATGGTGGCGAAGACGGCCGTGGTGTGCGGCGTGTGCGTGGCCCTGGACCGGGTGCTCTCTGGCGCGGGCGTGGCGCCCTGGCCCCGGCTGGGGCTGACGGCCGCCACCTACGTGGCGGGCGTGCTGGGCACCGGCGCGGTGCGTCCGGCGGAGCTGATTCAGGTCGTGCGCATGGCGCGCCAGCGCGGTGGTAATGGAGCATCCTCCGAGGTGGCCGTGTCGGCCGCCCCCACCGCGTGAGGAGCGCCATGCCGTCCGTTTCGTCCCGATTCCGCGGCCCCGTCTCCCGCGCGCTCGCGTGCGCCGGGCTGCTGCTGCTCCTCCCCGCGTGCGGCGGCCTGGGCAAGTACACCTGGGTGAACGACTACCAGGAGAAGCCGGTCGCGTCGGACGCGGAGTACCGCATCGTCCCCGGCGACGTGCTCAACGTGAAGGTGTTCGGCCAGGAGGCGCTCACCACGCGCGCCAAGGTGCGCGAGGACGGCCACATCAGCCTCACCTTCCTGGATGACGTGGAGGCCGCGGGGCACTCCCCGGCCCTGCTGGCGCAGCAGATCCAGACGCGGCTCAAGGACTTCATCAACCACCCCGTCGTCACGGTGTCGCTGGAGGAAGCGCGCCCCATGTCGGTGACGATGCTGGGGGAGGTGGCCAACGTGGGCGCGCACGTGCTGGACCCGGGCGCGACGCTGCTCCAGGCGCTGGGCGCCGCGGGCAGCTTCACGGACTACGCCCACCGCGACCGCATCTTCGTGCTGCGCCGGGACGACCCGCAGGCCGAGCAGCCCACGCGCATCCGCGTGCGCTACGAGGACATCATCCGCGGCGAGGGCCGCGCGGCGGCCTTCCGCCTGCGCCCCGGCGACGTGGTGGTGGTGGAATAGCCGGATGCTGGACGCGGCCCTCACGAGCCTGTGGCTGGAGGTGGCCTCCGCCTCCGTGACGTACGACGCCGCGGCCCGCGTGGACACCCGCGCGCGCTCCATGGAGCAGCAGGCCACGGGTGAACCGGTGGCCCCCGTGGCGGCGGACATGGACATCGTCCCCACGCTGGGCCTGAAGTACGACGACGGCAGCGCGGTGGCGTCCGTGCAGTACGCGCCGCGCATCTCCTTCCGGGAGGCCACCACCGCCCCGCGCACGGAGGTGCAGCACGTGGGGCGCCTGCTGGGAGACTGGCGCCCGTCCCGCGGCCTCACCCTGCACGGCACCCAGGAGTTCGTGCTGGGCCAGGTGAACCTCTTCACCAACCTGCCCCTGGGCGGCGGGCCGGGCGACGACCCGACGGTGCCCGGGGACACCCCGGTCCCGGACGTCCCCATCCAGCCCCTGCCGGAGGGCGTGGACACGGTGTTCTTCCTGTCCTCGCTGACGACGCTGGCGGCGGAGACGGTGTGGCTGGGCCCGGGCTGGCGGCTGTCGGGCAGCGCGGGCTTCTCCGCCAGTGGCGGCCTGGACGACGCGGCGAAGGAGGCGGTGCCCTTCCAGTACGGCCCGCGCGCGCAGCTGTCCCTGGGGTACTCCCCCGCGCCCCGGCACACCCTGGCCACCACGGTGGGCTACACGGACTCCCGCTTCTCCACCGGTGCGCGCGCCACGGTGACGACGTTCACCGGCGCCTGGACGCACCGGCTGGACCGCCGCACGTCGCTGGAGGCCGGGGTGGGAGTGGGCGTGGCGTACTCCGTGCGCGCGACGGAGGACGCCACCCCGGACACGCCCGACACGCCGGACACCACCCCGTCAGCCATCTCTCCAGGTAGCAGACGGCTGACGACCCTTCAGGTCGGGGACACCCCGGCGGCGGACCCGGCGCAGCGCCTGGAGCTGTTGCCGGACCTGACGCTGGCGGTGTCCTACCGGGTGCCCTCGCGGCTGGCGGACTTCAACGGCCGGCTCTCCGCGCGGGTGACGCCCTTCGTGGACCGGCTGACGGGGCTTGTCTACCCGAGGGCCGACCTGACACTGAACGGCACCTGGGCGCTGGGCCCGCGCTTCCGGCTTTCCGGGACCGCGGGCAGTGCTTTCGCGGTAGGCGGGGCCGTGGGGGACCGGCAG
>NZ_RAVW01000414.1 GCF_003611585.1 Corallococcus exercitus
GGGGAGGGCATGGGCCTTGAGCCTAACAGAGCCTCCCGGGGCGGGTGAACAGGGGTTGCTTCGCCCGGCGCGGGGCGTTAGGCGCGCGGGATGCTCCGCCTTCCCTTCCTCCTGCTGGCGAACCTCCTCCTGGGGCTGCGGTTGCTCCTGGGCCTGCCCTTCCGTCTGATGGCGGCGCGCAAGCGGCCCACGTGGATCCGCTTCCGGCTCGCGGGCAGCCTGCCGTACCGCCCGCGCCCCATGCCGCGCTTCCGCCTGGGCGGCACCCCGACGGAGCCCGCCACGGTGACGTCACTGGAAGCGCTGGGACGTGCACTCAAGGTGCTGGCCGCGGATCCGAAGGTGGAGGGCATCCTCCTGGAGATTGAAGGCCTGGGCATCCCGGACGCCCGGCGGGAGGCCCTGCGCGGCCTGCTGTCGGACTTCCAGGCCGCCGGCAAGCGGGTGGTGTCCTGGGCGGTGATGGTGGACACGGACGCATACCCCGTGCTGGGCGCGGCGGACGAGGTGCTGCTCGCCCCCATGGGCCGGGTGGAGCTGGTGGGCTACGCCGCCCAGGCCACGGTGCTGGGCGAGGCCTTCGGCCGGGTGGGCATCCACGCGCACTTCGCCCGGCGCGGCGACTACAAGACGGCGCCGGAGCTCTTCACGGACGGCAGGGTGTCCGACATCCAGCGACAGACGCTGGAGTCCTTCCTGGATGAACGCTACGCCGCCCTGGTGGAGGCCCTCTCCAGCGACCGGGGCAAGACGCCGGAGGAGGCGCGGGCGCTCATCGACGCGGGGCCCTACAGCGCGAAGCGGGCTCAGGAGGCGGGGCTGGTGGACGGGCTGGTCCACGAGGCGGACCTGGGCGCGCACCTGGGCCTGGAGGCCAAGAAGGACGAGGAGCCGCCGGTGCCCACGTATGACGCGTACCTGGCGACGCTCGCGTTCCCGCCGGTGAAGTGGCGCCGGCTGCGCCGCAAGCCCCGGCTCGCCGTGGTGGACGTGGCGGGCATCATCATCCCGGGCAGCGGCGGCGCGGGCCGGTTCGCGGCGGCGGACACGGTGGTGAAGGCGCTGCGGCGGGCGGGCAGGGACAAGCGCGCGAAGGCGGTGGTGCTGGCGGTGGCGAGCCCTGGCGGATCCGCGCTCGCGTCCGAGCAGATCCTGGAGGCGGTGAAGCGCGTGGCGAAGCAGAAGCCCGTCATCGCGTACGTGGATCAGGTCTGCGCGAGCGGCGGCTACATGGCGGCCATCGGCGCGAAGGAGATCTGGTCCGCGCCCCACGCCGTCGTGGGCTCCATCGGCGTGTTCGTGGGCAAGTTCGAGTACGGCGAGCTGCTGGAGAAGCTGGGCATCCACCGCACCACGCTGGCGCGGGGGGAGAACGCGGCCTTCTTCTCCTCGTCGCGAGGCTTCACGCCGCACGAGCGCGCCGCGCTGGAGCGCGAGGTGGAGGAGAGCTACCAGTCCTTCCTGGAGCTGGTGGCCCAGGCGCGCGGCCGGACGAAGGAGGAGATCCACCAGCGCGCGGAGGGGCGCGTCTACTCAGGCGTGCGCGCGAAGGACGCGGGGCTGGTGGACCGCATCGGCGGCTTCGAGGAGGTCTGCCGCCACGCGCTGGACGAGGCGCGCGTCCCGTCGGATGACTTCGACATCGTCCGCTATGGCGGCCCTCGCGCAAGGCTGTCGCTGCTCAAGCTGCTGATGGGTGCGGCGCACCCCGCCACGTACGCGTTCTGCACCGCGGCCTGGAGCCTCCAGCGCTCCGGTTCGTCCACGCGCATCGAGTAGGCATCACTCCCTTTTCTCCAGCCAGAGCGGCGCCTTAGCATGCACGGCATGGCCCGCTCCTGCCCGGTCTGCCCCAGCCAGACGTTGAACGCCATCCAGGCCTCCGACGTGGAGGTGGACGTCTGCCCTCGCTGCGACGGCATGTACTTCGACCGGGGGGAGCTGGAGCGCTTCCCGGACCGGCCTTCGCTCAAGCCGCTGGTGAACGCGGCGAAGCAGGCCGCGTCGCGGTGCCGCAAGGGCGGGCACCTGATTCCGCGCGCCCTGGCCCTCTGTGCCACCTGCGACGGCGAGCCCGTGGGCTGTCCCGGCTGCGGCGCCCGGCTGGCGCTGGTCAACGCGCGCGTCTGCAACGTGGACCTGTGCACGCACTGCGGCGGCACCTGGCTGGACGCGGGCAAGTTCGAGGCCCTGGAGAACGCCATCGTGACGCCTCCCAAGGCCGCGCCCGTGTCCAAGGGCTGGGAGGTCGCCCCCGCGACGGATGGCGGCGCGGATCCCTGGAGGGGCCCGGGCGCCACGGCCGCGCTGCCGCCGTCGGATTCACCCACGGGCGGCCTGGGCGTGCGCTCCCCCCTGGCCTGCGTCCACTGCGGCATCCAGGTCTCCGTGGTCCACGCCCACGCGTTCAACGGCGATATCTACTGCGGCGAGCACCGCCCGAAGGGCGCCGTGTCGGGCAACAGCCTGCCCAAGAGCCGCGACGCGAGCACCATGCCCAACCTGGACATGTCGGACGTCGTCGACATGTCGGACCTGGTGATCTGGCTGTTCCGGCTCCTGCGCCGCTGACCCCTCGCGCGCCGCCCGCCCGCCTGGAGCCCAGGCACCGACGGGAGATTGCCCGCCCCGGGGCCGGGGTCTACCCTGCCGCGCCAGTGATGACCCGCCTTGCTCCCCTGAGCCTCCTGTTGTTGGGCACCGCCTGCGCCACCGCCTCGCGTGAACCGGCCTCGGTGGCGGAGGCGTACGCGAAGGCGCTGGAGGAGAACCGGCTGTCGGACGCCTACCGCCTGACGACCGGCGGCCCGGAGGGGGAGGGCGCCTTCCTGGACGAATACTCAGACCTTGCTGCCCGCCAGGAGCGCGCCGCCGCCGTCCGCACGGGCGCGGGCGTGCTGGAGGCCCGGGCCCCGTCCGTCACGCTGGCCCGTCAGGGCGAGGACTGGCGCGTGGTGGAGTCCCGCCCCGCGGACGTGCCCCGGGCGGCGCTGAAGAAGTTCCTGGACGAGGTGGAGTCCCGCGACTGGAAGGGCGCGTGGGGCCTGCTCGCCTCGCCGCTGAGGGCCCGCTACACGCCGGAGCGCCTGCGCGACGACTTCGAACGCGAGCCCCTGGCGAAGGAGCGCCTGCGCCGCGCCCGTCTGGCCCTCAACACCCACGTGCGCGTGGCGGCGGGCGAGGCCCTGTTCCCCCTGGGTGGTGAGCGCGCGGTGCGGCTGGTGCTGGAAGACGGCGAGTACCGCGTGGCGGCCATCGAATGACGGCCAGAAGCCGCGCGCGTCCCGGGCAGGGCGGAAGGCCGGGCGGGCTCCGGAGATGTGCGTTAAACGACGTTGACAGCCCCCGGAGTGCTGGCAATCTCCGCCCCCCTTCAAGCGTGCAAACGCCTGTTTTCAAAAGGTTTCAGGTGTCCCGATGAGCGTGTCCCAGGCCGATGTGATGACGGCCATGTCGAAGGTGATCGACCCCGAGCTGCACGTCGATCTGGTGAAGGCCGGCATGGTGAAGGACGTGCGCGTCACCGGTGACACGGTGAAGTTGAAGATCGAGCTGACCACGCCCGCGTGTCCCATGAAGGGGAAGATCCAGGCGGACGCGGAGGCCGCGCTCAAGGCGGTGCCGGGCCTGAAGTCCTTCGACATTGAGTGGGGCGCCCAGGTGCGCGGCGTCGCCGGAGGCTCCGGCGGGGCCCTGCTGCCGGGTGTGAAGAACATCTTGCTCGTGGGCGCCGGCAAGGGCGGCGTGGGCAAGAGCACGGTGGCGGTGAACCTGGCCGCGTCGCTCGCGCAGCACGGCGCCAAGGTGGGCCTGCTGGACGCGGACTTCTACGGCCCCTCCGTGCCGCTGATGACGGGCACCGCGGACAAGCGCCCGGTGAGCCCCAACGGCAAGACGCTGGATCCGCTGGTCGCCCACGGCCTGAAGATCATGTCCATTGGCTTCCTGGTGGAGGCGGATCAGGCGCTCATCTGGCGCGGCCCCATGCTCCACGGCGCCCTCATGCAACTGGTGCGCGACGTGAACTGGGGCGAGCTGGACTACCTCATCCTGGACCTGCCCCCGGGCACGGGCGACGTGGCGCTGACGCTGTCGCAGTCCGTGCGGGCCGCGGGCGCGGTGCTGGTGACGACGCCGCAGGACGTGGCGCTGGCGGACGTGGTGCGCGCCAAGCAGATGTTCGACAAGGTCCACATCCCCGTGCTGGGCATCGTGGAGAACATGAGCCAGTTCATCTGCCCGCACTGCAACAAGAGCACGCCCATCTTCAACCACGGCGGCGGGCACAAGGCGGCGGAGATGTTCGGCATCCCATTCCTGGGGGAGATCCCGCTCGACCTCAAGGTGCGCGAGGCGGGAGACTCCGGCGTGCCGGTGGTGGTGGGGCACAAGGACAGCCCGGAGGCGAAGGCCTTCCAGGACGTCGCTCGCGCAATCGCGGGCCGCGTGTCCGCGCAGACCATGAAGAGCGTGCCCCTGCCGGTGATGCAGGCCCGGTAGGGCTCAACTGACGTAAAGGAGACCCCGCATGGCCCCGGCCGGCAACGACGACCTCCCGCCTGATCCGCTGTTCGACGACGACTCGGAGCAGCAGCCCGGCCGCGAGAGCCGCACGGGCGGCTTCGTGCCGGACTTCGTGCGGCGCATGGCGGTGGCCGGCATGGGCGCGGTCTTCATGGGCGAGGAGGGCATCCGTGCCCTCGCCGGCCAGCTGAAGCTCCCCAAGGAGGCGCTGGGCTTCATCCTCTCCCAGGCGGAGAAGACGAAGGACGACATCAGCCGCGTCGTCACGGAGGAGCTGCGCCGCTTCATGCAGTCGGAGAAGCTGCGCGACGAGTTCCTCAAGCTGCTCTCCGGCATGACGGTGGAGGTCAAGGCGCAGATCCGCCTGGTGCCGTCGGAGAAGTCCGAAGAGGCGCCCGCCGCGGAGCCGCACAGCACCAAGGCCAGCAAGAAGGCCGCGGAGGCGCCCACGGCGCGCGTGGTCATCACCGACGTGAACGCGCGCCGGCCGGCCTCCAAGCGCTCGAAGCGGGAGTAGGGACGTGGCGGAGGAAGGCACCACGCCGCCCGCGCCGGAGGTTCCGGCACCGCTCCCCAAGCCGCGGCCTGGCTGGCGCACGCACCCGCTGCCCAAGCGGCTGGCGCTCATCGCCATCGTGGCGGTGGGCCTGTGGCTGTGGAAGGCCACGGACCTGCCGGAGCGCCAGCTCATCTTCCAGCTCACCGGAGACGGCTGGAGCGGCGTGCGCGCCGTGGACCTCCAGGTGCTGGACGACGAGGAGCACATCCTCAAGCGCGAGGAGCGCTTCTTCGCGAACGGCCCGCCCCCGGAGGTGACGTTCAAGATGCGCCTGCCGGAGGGCACCTTCCGCACGCTCCTGTTCGTGAAGGTGGAGGGACGCGAGAAGCGGGACGTGGTGCGGGGCCGGCTGATGGTGGGCGAGTCGACGGCCATCGTTGTCCCGCTGAGACTGCCCGGAAACAAAACCAAGCCTTAGAGTCACGTTGCCTACCATGCGCTACGAGGTAGCTTTGCCTACCCCCAAAAAACGACGAATGCGCGAAAAGTGTATTTCTCGAGAACGCTCGTGGGGCTCCATGTCTTCAAGTTTTTTCTTGATTTCATCCATGCTTCCAATTCGGCTAACCTTAAGTAGCGAGACAACTAAAAGGGAAATGCCTTCATGGAAATGTGTGCCTTGAAGCTGCCCGGCCGCAAACTTGACAATGTCATTGCGATTGGAAGCGTACTCTTTTTCTAGTTGGTCGACATTCGCAATGCCAGAGCCCAGAAGGTAGGCGGCCCAGATACCAAAAACTGCGCCAACATCATGTGGTGGGACCGGATACAAGTCCGCGCTCATCTTGGTAGCGATTTCTTTTTCCGTATTTCGAAGCTCAAGACTTCTCTCTGCGAATTGCAGCAGTGTAATTGCATCAATACCCACTTTCTGTGGAGTGGTCTGCGCCTCAATCCTTGATTTCTGCTCATATGCCGTCAGCTCAGACTTAATTCGCGAAAACTCAGTGTCCGCAGATTCCAACAAGGCCGCCAATATGAAGAAGCGCCTTTGAATCGGATCTGGGACGCCGCCCTGTCGCTTGTATCCTAAATCGTGCTGTATCTCGGCCCATGTGTGCTGCAAGATTGATCGGATCTGGATTTCACACGTGAGCCCCTGAAATGAGGAGTACTCCGGGAAATGCAGTCGAGATGTCGAGAGCCTGCAAACTCGATGAAGAGAGCTGTATCCAAATGAGTTTACAGCCATCAATTTTCGTTTATCTATGGACTGAGGCTGGACGTCGAATTCTCTATCAATTAATTCCGCGACGCGGTCGACGTCCTCGGCGAAGTGAGTAATGATCCTTATCCCTACCAGATCCGTAATATCTTCAAGCCTGCTGTAGCCCTTGTCAGGTCGGGCGACTTTCTCTCTGAGGCTTTCCTTGGATTTGACTCGGAAGCCGATTGAGTGAACTCCAATTGGGCTGGCCTCAAGTATTTCGGCGATAAGAGAACTCGTCTTCTTTGCAAATCGCTCGTAAAGACGTTGTCCCAAAGCAAAAGCTGTCAGCATCTCTTCGTGGGACTGAACCATCGGTGGTGGCCTTTCTCCATCATGCTTCATCTCATGCTTGACCAGGCAGCTGGCTCTACATATGCCCGCATTTCGCGGGGAAAGGATAGGCTCAATTGGCAACGGAACACATCGTCGTCGTCGGTGCAGGGCAGATGGGCGCGGGCATCGCGCAGGTGGCGCTCCAGGCGGGCCTCCGCGTGTCACTGGTGGACGTCAACAAGGACGGGCTC
Organism: Corallococcus exercitus; assembly: GCF_003611585.1. Taxonomy (GTDB): domain Bacteria; phylum Myxococcota; class Myxococcia; order Myxococcales; family Myxococcaceae; genus Corallococcus; species Corallococcus exercitus. The sequence continues at coordinate 6,818 of NZ_RAVW01000414.1, forward strand.
GCCAAGGGCGCGGACCGCATCAAGGCCGGCCTGAAGAAGCTGGTGGAGAAGGGCAAGCTGGATGCGGCGAAGCAGCAGGCCGCGGAAGCCAACCTGGCCACCTTCACGAGCGCCCGTGAGGCCAAGGACGTGGACGTCGCCATCGAGGCCGTCACGGAGAACGAGGACCTCAAGCGCCGCATCTTCCTGGAGCTGGACGAGGTGGTCCGCCCCGGCGGCATCCTCGCCACCAACACGTCCTCCATCCCCATCACCCGCATCGCCGCGGCCACGAAGCGTCCGGAAGCCGTCATCGGGATGCACTTCATGAACCCGGTGCCGGTGATGCAGCTGGTGGAGCTGATCCGCGGCGCGGCCACCAGCGACGAGACCTACGCCACCATCCGCACGATGGCCGAGCGCATGGGCAAGACGACGGTGGTGTCCAAGGACTACCCGGGCTTCATCGTCAACCGCATCCTCATCCCCATGCTGAACGAGGCCTGCTTCGCGCTGATGGAGGGCCTGGGCACCGCGGAGGACATCGACACCGCGATGAAGCTGGGCACCAACCAGCCCATGGGCCCGCTGCAGCTGGCGGACTTCATCGGCCTGGACACGGTGCTCTACATCGCCGAAGTGCTCCACAAGGGCCTGGGTGACTCCAAGTACCGCCCGTGCCCGCTGCTGCGCCAGTACGTGGACGCCGGCTGGTACGGCAAGAAGAGCGGCCGCGGCTTCTACAAGTACTAGGCCTCCCGAGCCTCGACAGGAGACACCACGCACATGGACTACCAGAACATCAAGTTCGAGAAGGACGGCGCCATCGCCATCCTCACCGTGGACCGCCCCAAGGCGCTCAACGCGCTCAACAGCGCCACGTTCCACGAGATGGACCACGCGCTGCGCTCGCTGAAGGACGACACGCGCGCGCTCATCGTCACCGGCGGCGGGGACAAGTCCTTCGTCGCGGGCGCGGACATCGCGGAGATGTCCACCATCAGCGCCTCGCAGGCCCGTGAGTTCTCCGCGCTGGGCCACCATGTCTTCGCGTCCCTGGAGAACCTGCCCATCCCCACCATCGCGGCCGTGAACGGCTTCGCGCTGGGCGGCGGCCTGGAGCTGGCCCTGGGCTGCGACCTCATCTACGCGTCGGAGAAGGCGAAGCTGGGCGTGCCGGAAGTCACCCTGGGCGTCATCCCCGGCTTCGGCGGCACGCAGCGCCTCACGCGCCTGCTGGGCCGCGCCCGCGCCAAGGAGCTGCTCTTCACCGCGGACCGCATCGACGCGGCGAAGGCGAAGGAGATCGGCCTCGTGCTGGAGGTGCTGCCTCCGGATCAGCTCATGGCCCACTGCAAGGCGGTGGCCGCCAGGATCCTGAAGAACGGCCCGCTCGCGGTGGCCCAGGCCAAGCGTGTGGTGGAGTACGGCGCGGACCAGGACCTGCGCGCCGCCAACGAGCTGGAGCGCCAGGGCTTCGCGGTCCTCTTCGGTTCGGAGGATCAGCGCGAGGGCATGGCCGCGTTCCTGGCCAAGCGCCCCGCCAACTTCCAGGGCAAGTGACGTGAAGCCCGCGGTCGCGGCCGGGAGCCTGCTGTGCTTCCTGGCCGCGCCGCCGGCCCGGGCGGAGGAGCATGAACCCCGCGCCCCGGCCCTGGTGTCCTGGAAGCGCACGCTGTGTCTCTACACGCTGTGCTTCCTGGAGCCCGCCATCCCGGACCTGCGCCGCGAGTGGGGCGACGGCGCGCACTGGGTGCTCTCCTGGCCCATCCATCCATGGGCCACGCCGCCCGTGGACGTACCCGGCGTGCTGGGTCCCACGCTCATCCTGTCGCCCTTCGTGGAGCCCCAGCTGCGGCTGCGGCCATCCACCTTCCGGCTGCTCGCCGGGGCCCGCGCGTATGCGTTCCCGGACGCGTACCGCTTCGGCGTGCTGGCCGAGGGGGCGGG
>NZ_RAVW01000415.1 GCF_003611585.1 Corallococcus exercitus
GATGGTGCGGGTGGGGCTCGTGGCGTATGTGGAGGAGCAGCTCGAGCGGGACATTGCGCGGGGGAGGCTGCCGAGGGACGGGCGGTTGGCCTCGGAGCGGATGCTGGCTCGCTACTTTGGAGTGAGCCGGGGCACGGTGCGCGAGGCCTTGCGGCGGCTGGCGGCGCGGGGCCTGGTGGTACAGCGCGCCGGGCGCCAGACACGCGCGGTGGCGCTGGACGAGTCCTTGACGCTGGAGAACCTGGGCCTGGCGCTGCATGACGCGCGCTCCGAGGAGTGCCGGCGGCTTCTGGAGGGCTTCTTCAGCCTCAAGCGGCAGGTGCTGGTGGACCTCCTTGCCGACTGCTGCGCGAATGCTTCCGCCGTGAGCCTGGAATTGTTGGAAGGCACCTGCTTCCAATTGTGGGACGCAGCGCGCTGGCACCCCGGGGAGCGCTGCGCTCAACTGGAGTTCGAGTTGATGCGGCAGGCGGCCCAGGCGGCTGCACGTCCCGGGCACCTGCTCCTCATCCAGTCGCTGCAACGGGCCTTCAGGGGCATTTCGGCCCGGCTGCTGCCCTTCATGGGTGGTGAGCCGCTGCGCGAATGGGCCATCTGCGCGAGTCATGCCCTGGGTGAGCGCGACATGCAGGCGCTTCAGCACCAACTGCCGCTGCTGCTGAAAGCGTGTGATGAGCGGGTGCTCGACCCATTCGCTCCATGTCCCCAGGAACCTGTGGCGTCCGAGGTCCCTCATGCTCAGGCGTGCCTCCTCGGCGAGGCCTCCTCGGCCACCGCGACGGATGCTGTGCCCGAAACCTTGCCCGGCATCGAAACGGACAGTCTCGCGGCAGCTGCCGGGAGCTCCGAGGCAACCGGGAGTGCAGCGCCTCCGCGAGGGGATGCCCTTCGCTTGGAGCCCGACAGCAGGCTTCCGGTGGCCCCTCAGTCCACCGCTTGTGAAGCCCATCGGGAATGCACGAGACGGGACCTGACGAATAGGCCCCCGGGCGACTTGTCTGACCGTCGGAGGGATTGCGACACTTCGCCTCCGGATGGAGGACTTCAGTCCGAGACCCTACCCATCGCTTCCCTCCAAACCCACGAGGCCGTGCGCAACGAAGCCGGAGCCGTTCACGGCGCCTCGGACGTCCACCCACCCCGGGGTTGGTGGGCGGCTCGCCTCTGGCTGCTGCACTGCCTGCGCCCCCGCTCCACTTCTTCGTGAGGGGTGTAGCTCCGCACATCCCCTGTTGCCCGCGCAGCCCTGCACGCTCTTCGGGGGATTTGCGTGTGCCGATGGTCCTCCAGCGCATTCGCCCGAGCCGTGCCTCCTCCCGGACGTGGCGACGGGCTGCTGACGCCCATGGGGGTCGCCTTGCCGCGCCAGGGGGCGAAGTTCGGGCACCCCCGGAGGCGCCCGTCATGCTGACACTACTTCAGGCTCTGGAGGTCGAGGACAAAGCGGTACTTCACGTCGCCCTTCTCCAGCCGCGTGAACGCTTCGTTGATGGCATGGATGGGAATGAGCTCGATGTCGGAGACGATGCCGTGCTCGCCGCGGAAGTCGAGCATCGCCTGCGTCTCCGGCAGGCCGCCGGTGCCGGAGCCGGAGAAGCTGGCGCGGCGGGAGAGCAGCGCGACGGGGGCCACCTCCAGCGGCTTCGCCGGGAAGCCCACCAGCACCAGGTGCCCGTCGCGCCGCAGCAGCCCCAGGTAGGCGTTGACGTCATGGTTCGCGGAGACGGTGTCGAGGATGAAGTCGAGCGAGTTCGCCTTCGCCGCCATCTCCTCCGGCCTCGACGACACCCCCACCTCGTGCGCGCCCAGCGCCAGCGCGAACTTCACGCCCAGGTGCCCCCCGCGTTCCGCGCCTTCCTCGACGCGGCCCGCGAGGTGACAGCCGAAAGGGACTGAAGGTCAGTCGCGCGGCGGGCCGTGGCGGCGGTCTACCACGCCCGTGGTGAGGGGCAGCTCCGCGGCCTTCGCGCTCCGGACGCGCAGGCCCAGGGTCGCGGAGTCCTCCGCGGGCAGCCCCGCCCAGGTGCGCAGCCGCTCCAGCGCCACGGCCTGCTCCGCTTCCGGCAGGCCGGTGATGCTGGCGCCGTGGTTGCCGCCCGGCTCGAAGAACCGGTACGAGTCATTGCGCGCGCTCACGCTGAACGCGCCCGTGGACCACGGGTCGTTCTCTCCGTAGACCAGCAGGATGCGCTCGCCGAACGCCTTCACCCAGCCCTCCACGAGCGGCATGGCGAAGGGGTTGAAGGGGTACGGCTTCATGTCGAAGGGCACGAGCGCCCGCGGGTCGTAGCCCCGGGGATAGTGCTGGACCCCGCGCAGGTGGCTCTCCTCGGACGCGTAGCTGCCCAGCTGCGTGGCGGCCTGGAAGTCGTAGGGCGCGTAGTAGTCCAGGTCGCCGTCGCTCATGTACGAGAGGCCGACCACCTCATCCAGCGTGTCCACCAGCGTCTGCGCGGAGCCGCCCTTCGGGGGAATCACGTCGCACAGCGACGCGTCGCCGTACTGCCAGAAGGCGAAAGCGAACTCGAGGACGCTGAACTCCAGCGCCTTGTCCACTCCCAGGAAGTCGTAGGTGCTGCCGTAATGCACCGCGCCCGTCTGCTGGAAGAGGGGCGCCGTCTCCGCGCGCCGCTCCAGCACCTCGCGCTGGAAGACGCGGATCTTCTCCCGGCACTCGGGCGTGCCCAGCTTGCTCAGGAACTTCACGTAGCGCGGGTCCTGCGTGCCGTAGCTGTTGGGCGCCACGTAGGCCACCGTGGCGTCCACGTCGCGCGGGAAGAACGCCCGGTGGTAGAGCGACGTCATGCCGCCCTTGCTGCCGCCGGTGCTGATCCACTTGCCGGGGAAGAGCGGCTTGAAGGCCTGGACGATGCGGTGGTGGTCCGCCGCCGCCTGCTCGATGCTGAGCAGCTTCCAGTTCGCGGGCTGCGGAATGGAGGGCGTGAAGAAGCGGTGCTCCACCGTCAGCTGGTTGCCCTGCACCAGGTAGGTGGGCTCCCACTGGCCGGGGAACGTGCCAATGCCATAGCCGGTGCTGGCCAGCACCGTGGGAGCCTCCGCGCTCCGGTAGAGCAGCGTCACCCGCTGCTGGAAGCGCGTGCCATTCGGATGCAGGTGGTCCGCCGGCTGGTCATAGCTCATCACGAAGAACCGGAGGCCCGGCACGGGGACCGGCCGCTCCTGCACCACCGTGAGGCCGGGAATGGCTTGCAGCTGCGCCAGGATGTCCGGCGCCGCATCCTGTGCAAGGGATTGCGCCTGGACCTCCGGCGCGCTCGGGGCCGCCGCCTCCGAGGGAAGCTCACTGCCACCACACGCTTGCAGCCCCAGCGCCATCGCGCACGCGAGCACCAGGGGACGACCAAAGAAACGCGTCATATGGGAAATACCTCCTGTCTTGGAAAGACGCTACGAAGATGCCGGGGTCGCATTTCACGAAGAAGGACTTCCCAGGTGCCCTGGAGGCGGCCCTAAGTTCAGCGGCCATGAACGTCCATGAGATTCGCGGTGCCTTCGGCCTGGAGAACCTGGTGCGCGCGGAGCGGCCGGACCCCACGCCTGGACCCTTCCAGGTGCGCGTGCGGGTGAAGGCCACGAGCCTCAACGCGCGCGACCTGATGATGGTGGAGGGCCGCTACAACCCGCGCCAGAAGCTGCCGCTCGTCCCCAACTCGGACGGCGCGGGCGTGGTGGACGCGGTGGGCCCGGGCGTCACCCGCGTGAAGCCCGGGGACCGGGTGATGACGCTGTTCGCGCAGGGATGGCAGGCCGGTGAGCCCACGAAGGCCATCACCGCCACCACGCTGGGCGGACCGCTGGACGGCGCGCTCGCGGACACGGTGCTCCTGCACGAGGACGGCGTGGTGCCCACGCCCGCGTACCTGTCCGACGAGGAGGCCGCCACGCTGCCGTGCGCGGCGGTGACGGCGTGGAGCGCGCTCGTCACGCAGGGCGGGCTCAAGGCCGGCGACACGGTGCTGGTCCAGGGCACCGGCGGCGTGTCCATCTTCGCGCTGCAGATTGCCCGGCTGTTCGGCGCGCACGTCATCGTCACGTCCAGCCGCGACGACAAGCTGGAGCGGGCCCTGAAGCTGGGCGCGCAGGAGGGCATCAACTACGTCACCACGCCGGACTGGGAGAAGGCGGCGCGCACGCTCACCGGCGGCGTGGGCGTGGACCACGTGGTGGAGGTGGGCGGCGCGGGCACCTTCGACAAGTCACTCAAGGCGGTGCGCGTGGGCGGCACCGTGTCCGTCATCGGCGTGCTGTCCGGCGGGGCGGGCTCCGTGTCGCTCGTCCCCATCCTGATGCAGAACCTGCGCGTGCAGGGCGTGTTCGTGGGGCACCGTCAGTCCTTCGAGGCCCTCACGCGCGCGTTCGCGCTCAATGACATCCACCCGGTGGTGGACCGCGTGTTCCCCTTCGCGGAAGCGCGCGCCGCCTTCGAGCACATGAAGCAGGGCGCGCACTTCGGGAAGATTGTCATCAAGGTGAGCTGACCCACGCGAAGTGGAAGTGCGCCTCCACCGTGGGCGTGGTGGTGCTCTTGGGCAGGGGCGGGAAGGGCGCCGCCTTCTTCACCGCAGCCAGCGCGGCGGCGTCCCACGCCTTGGCGCCGGACTCCGTGAGGATGGCGGTGGAGACCAGCTTGCCGTCCTTGTCGAGCACGGCCTGCACGATGGTCTTCTTGCCCAGGGCCGGCGTGCCCTTGGGGCCCGGCTGCTTCCAGGCCTTCGCGACGCGCTGGAAGGCCTGCTGCTGGTAGGCGGGGCTGTCCACCGAGCCCTGGAAGTAGGTCTGGAGCTGGGGACTGCCGCCCGCGGCCAGCGCCCCGGAAGCGAGGGCCAGCGCGAGCACCACCACGGCGGTTTTCGTCAGACGGAGCATGGGCCGAATATAGGCCCCGCTCAGCTCCTCGGCTCGGGGCTCCGGGGCGGCGCCGCCTTCGCTTCGGGCGGCTTGACGGCGCCCTTCTCCGGGAGCCAGGACAGGTCGTACACGGCCGCGTCGCCCGCGCTGCGCATCAGCACCACGGAGGCGCCGTGCGCGCCGCTCATCTCCAGGCCGGCGGCGAACAGGCCCCGGTAGAAGCCCGCCACCACCACCGGGCGGCAGGTGAGCACGTAGCGCGTGGGGCCTGTCTGCTCCAGCCGCGCCTCCAGGTAGTTGGTGCCCGTGCGCAGGTTGCGCGTCATCCGCTCCAGCATCCGGTGTGGGCCCAACAGCCGCACGCCCGCCAGCAGCGCGCTGCCAATCAGCGTGGCCCCGTAGCCCTCCAGGAAGCGCCGGCCCACCACCTCCGCGCCGTCGTCCAGCGTGGCCGCGGGCGCGAGCACGGACGCCGCCAGCTTCAGCGACTCCACCCAGACCTCCAGGGGATAGGCCACCGACAGCTTCCCGCGCGGGTCGATGCCGGCCTCGCGCAGCTGCCGCGCGCAGGAATCGTCCAGGCGGTCACCCAGGGCGCGAATCAGCCCTTCGAAGCTCTGCTGGAACACGAGGCGTTCGGGACTCGGCATGCCTTCCCACGCTACCCGTGTGGGCGGGGCTGTCTCAACCCGGGAGGTTCCCAGGCTTCAAGAACTTTGCGTGGATTGTTCGAAAACGCGGTGCGGCACGGGGCCCGACGGGTCGGTCGACGGGTTTCGACGCGTCGCTGAGGGGCGATGGAGGGTGCGGTAGGGTCGTGGGCCATGGCGCACGACCCCCTCGCCGACATCTCCACGGCCGCGATGCAGGAGCGCGGAGCCTCCCGGGGGGCTCCGCGGGTGGTGCCCGCGCTGACGGTGGTGTCCCATCCGGTGCCCCGGCGCGTGGGAGACCGGCGGCTGCTGGAGGCGCTGGTGGCGGGCCGTCCGGTGGCCCTGTCGCGCAACGCCCCGGACTTCGCCCCGCCGGGCAGCTCGCTGGGGCTGCCGCTGGCGGATCCGTTCGTGAGCCGCAAGCCGCTGGAGCTCTCCGCCCTGCCGGACGGCGGCGTGCGGCTGACGGTGCCGGAGGACGGCACGCACGTGGTCGCGGCGGGCGTGCCGCTCCAGGGCGCGCGGGACTTCGGGCCGTCGGAGTGGAGGGACGGCGTGGCGCTGGAGCTGTCGGGCCGCGTGGTGCTGCTGCTGCACGCGGTGGAGCTGGACGGCGAGGGCGCGGCGGACACGCTGGGCATGGTGGGCGAGAGCGCGGGCCTGCGGCGGCTGCGCAAGCACATCGAGCGGGTGGCGGACCTGGACGTGTCGGTGCTCATCCGGGGCGAGACGGGCACGGGCAAGGAGCTGGTGGCGCAGGCCATCCACCGGCTGGGGCCGCGCAAGGCGGGGCGCTTCGTGAGCGTCAACCTGGGCGCCATCCCCAAGGAGCTGGCGGCGGCGGAGCTGTTCGGCTCGCAGAAGGGCGCGTACTCGGGGGCGACGCGGGACCGCGAGGGCTTCTTCCGCGCCGCGCATGGGGGCACGCTGTTCCTGGACGAGGTGGGCGAGGCGCCGCCCGAGGTGCAGGTGATGCTCCTGCGCGTGCTGGAGACGGGGGAGCTGTACCCCGTGGGCGCCAGCAGTCCGGTGACGGTGGACGTGCGGCTCATCGCCGCGACGGACGCGCACCTGGAGGAGCAGATCCGCGACGGGCGCTTCAAGGCGCCGCTGCTGCACCGGCTGGCGGGCTACGACCTGCGCGTGCCCGCGCTGCGCGAGCGGCGTGAGGACGTGGGCCGGCTGTTCTTCCACTTCGCGCGCGAGGAGCTGGCGGCGCTGGGAGAGCAGGGGCGGCTGGACACGGAGGAGCCGCACGCGGAGCCGTGGCTGCCCGCGCCGCTGGCGTCGAGGCTGGTGCGAGCGGCGTGGCCGGGCAACATCCGGCAGCTTCGCAACCTCACGCGGCAGCTCGTCATTGGAAGCCGGGGACAGGCGCGGCTCCAGGCGGACGCGCAGCTGGATGAGCTGCTGGGCGTGCCGGAGGTGGCGGCACCGGCGCGTGGGGCGAAGGGCCTGGAGGCGGAGCCCGCGCGAGGGTCCGGTGCTCCGGAGTCGCGCGACGCGGCGGTGCCCCGGCGCAAGCCCTCGCAGGTGACGGAGGCGGAGCTGCTGGCCGCGCTGCGGGCGAGCGCGTGGGACCTGAAGGCAGCGGCGGACGCGCTGGGCATCCCGCGCCCGTCCGTCTATGACCTCATCGAGCGGAGCCCGAACCTGCGCACGGCGGGGGACCTGGGCGCGGACGAAATCACCCGCTGCTTCGAGGCCTGCGGCGGCGACCTGGACGCGATGGTGCGCACGCTGGAGGTGTCGAAGCGCGCGCTGGGGCGGCGGCTGAAGGAGCTGGGGCTGGTGGCGAAGGGGACGTGAGCGGACGGGTGCGCCGCGTGGCACGCTGACTGCTAAGCCGTTGCGCCGTCAGTGCTCATCCCCCTGGAGGGTTCCCCATGCGAAGCCGCGTCCTCTTCCCGCTGTGCCTCACCGGACTGCTGCTGGCCTGTGCCAGCGGCCCTCGTGCCACCCCCCTTGAAACCGCGTCGAGCGACACCGACCCGGTGCAGCCCTGCTCGTCGAGCACGCCCGCGGAGTCCGAGGGCGGCACGGTGGTGAACATCACCCTCCTGGACGACAAGGTGCACTTCAGCAGCGACAATGTGGAGGTGCAGCCCGGTCACACGGTGACGTTCGTGTCCCAGGTGAATCAGGCCCGGTGCATCGGTCTGTCGAACGGTGCGCTCCTGAAGAATGGGTCGCACAACCCGCTGCTGGTCCCCGCCTGCGGGAGCGCTGCGTGGAAGGTGCGTGGCAAGGACGAGCCGGGGTCGCACGCCTCGTGGTGGTCCACCCCGACGAAGGGCGATTGCTCCCAGGTCAAGCCGCCGCAGGGCATCAAAGAGACCATCAACGGCACGCTCGAAGTCACCGGTCGCGGCGAGGACTGAGCGAGCGGCGCCTGCCTTCCACGGGGCGGGGCCCGTCAGCGCCTGGAGGCCTTGGCCGGCCTGGCGGGCCGCTGTGGGGGCGTGGCCGGGGGCACGGTGCCGGTGCTCGCGGTGACGGCCCTGAGCTCATCGAGGCCGAGCTGGATGTGCCGTGAGAGGTCCTGCGCCTTCGGATCCTCGAGCCAGCGCTCGAACGCGACCTTGAAGACCGCGATGCCTGCCTCGGCGGCCAGGCTCGCGGTGGGCTCGGTGACGCCGCGCTTGCGCAAGGTGTCCGCGGCGGCCGAGGCCATCGAGGCCAGCTTGATCAGCTCACGCTCCCGAAGCTCGGCGTGAGCGGCGAGGAGTGTCTGGCGCGCCCGGACATGGTCGCGGCGGTCCTTGAAGAAGGGGGTCATGGCCTCCAGGGCGGCGGCGACCGCGTCGAGCGGCGCGGTCCCCTGGGGAGCCTCCGCGATGGTGGTGACGATGCGCTCGTGGAGCGCGTCCGAGCCCCCGAACAGGACCTCCTTCTTGTCGGTGAAGTAGCGGAAGAACGTCCGCTCCGTGAGCCCCGCGCGCGCGGCGATGTCCTCCACCGTCGTCCGGTCGTACCCGTGCTCCTGGAACAGCGTCATCGCGGCCTGTGCGAGCCGGTCTCGTGCGTTGGGTTCCCAGCGGCCCATGGGCATCAGCATAACCTGATTGCAGTCACTGACATCACTTGTTAGTAGTGATGTCAGTAGCTGACATCAAGGGGCTTTTCCATGCGCGTATTCGTCACGGGTGCATCGGGTTTCATTGGCTCGGCGGTCGTTCCCGAGTTGTTGGGGGCGGGGCATAAGG
>NZ_RAVW01000416.1 GCF_003611585.1 Corallococcus exercitus
GACGTGCACCGGGGCCCGCCGTGGGCGCGGTACCGGGACGCGCGGCACCCGGACCCGCCACGGGAGCGGCACCGGCAGGGCGGGGCGCGGCACCGGGCCCCGCGACGGGAGCGCCCGGGCCCGCGCCAGGCGCACCAGGGCCTGCGACGAACGCACCGGGTCCGGCCATCGGCGCGGCACCGGGCCCCGCGACGGGGGCTCCAGGACCGCCCATGGGTCTGGCTCCGGGACCCGCGGCAGGCGCACCGGGCGCACCAGGACCCGCGACGGGCGATCCAGCGCTGGCGCCACGCGCACCCGGGCCCGCGACAGGCGCACCGGGACCCGCGACAGGCGCACCAGGAGCGGAGGCACCAGGACCGGCGACAGGCGCACCGGGCGCGGCACCGGGACCCGCGACGGGCGCACCAGGACCGGCGGCCCCAGGACCCGCCGTGGGCGCGGCACCCGGGGGACGGGGCGCCGCTCCAGGCGCGGCGGTGGCCGTGGGACCCGAGGCCGGAGGAGGCGGAGCCGCCGCCTGCGTGCGCGAGGCCGCCGCGAACGAGACGCCGTTCAGCTCCTTCAGCAGGAACGCCACGCGCAGCAGGTGCTCCGCGTCCTGCGGCACGTCCTGGAGCAACTGCCCCAGCGAACGCACCCCGTCGATGAAGGCGAGCGCGCGCACCTCGTGCGGCGTCAGGCGCAGGTCGCTGGAGGCCACCCGGCCGCCCGACTTCATGATGGGCATGGGCAGCACGTAGGCCAGCCGCCGCTTGAGGTCCGCCGTCGGCATGCGGCGCACCTGGTCGCTGAGCAGCGCCCAGCGGTTGCCCAGCGGCATCGACTTCTGCGCCGGCAGGTCGCGCGCCTCGAAGGAGAACGTCCCGGACTCCGCCCGCAGCGCCTTGCCCAGGATGCCCAGCGCCCGCTGCGCCAGCTGCGTGAACGCCGTCGCCGGCTGGAGCAGCCCCAACCCGAACAGCGCCGCGAGCAGGTCACCGCCAAAGCGGTCCTTCGCGCCTTCCGCCTGCTGGAGCTGCTCCGCCGTCAGGAGCCGCGCCCCCAGCAGCGACACGCCCAGCGCGTCCTCCGCGTGCGACGAGTCCACGAACTCCGGACTGCCCTTGCGGAAGTGGATGGACAGCGTGCGGTCCGAAAGCCCCAGCGTCAGCAGGCCCGTCTGCTCGCCCGCGGCGATGCGCCCATACAGCTGCATGGGCGAGCACTGCTGGAGCTGCCCCTGCGGCGGCACCGTGTTGGTTCCGTCATCCGCGGGAGCCTGCGGCGTCTGGGGCGCGGCCGGACGCGCCGCCGCGGCCACGGGAGCCCCGGCGGGAGCGCCCGGCGGACGGGGCGCCGCGACAGGTGGCCCCGGAGGCCGCGCGGCGGCGACAGGACGTCCCGCCGCGTCCACGGCCGGACGCGCTGCTCCGGGCCCGGGGCCCCGCATCGCGCCAGGGCCCGCCATGGGCATGGCGCCAGGCCCCGCCATGGGCGCCGCTCCGGGGCCCGCCATGGGCATGGCGCCAGGCCCCGCGACGGGCGCCGCTCCGGGACCCGCCATGGGCGCGGCCCCAGGACCGGGCGCGACGACGGGGCCGGGCGGCGGCGGAGGAACGATGGCGGCGGGCGCGGATTGCACCTGCGACGCGGGCGCGCCGTCCCCCCACAGCTCGCGGGGGAACGCGTCCCGCACCTCCGGGAAGCGCCACGGGAAGGCGAACTGCAGACCATCGGTGGAGACCTGGAGCTTGCCCTGGATGGAGCCGCTGTCGATGAGCAGCTCGATGGTCGGACCCGTCAGCGGCCCCCACGTGGTGCCCCGATCGTTCCGCACCCAGTACTGCCGGACCTCGCCCTCCGCCATGTGCCGTCCTGCTCCCATTCCCTCTAGCGCCGGGAAGCTGAAATTTTATCGCCGCCCGCGCCCGCGTCCAAGCGGACGTCCTTCCAGGAGCGGGCGGTCAGGCGTTTCAGGGCGTCGCGCCCTCCATCGCCGCCAGCCCCACGCTGGCGAGACAGGCCGCGTCGGCCTGCTGCTCGGCGGGCGGGTCGAAGCAGTACACCTCGCTGTCGAAGACCTTGCAGATGCCCGCCGGCGTCCCCGAGCACGCCACCTTGCCGTAGGCCGTGGTGCAGTTGTAGCCGCACACCGGGCCCGTCTCGCTCAGCTTGCACTGGGGCGCTGGCAGGCCCTTGCCCCACGCGCAGAGCGCCCCGGGCGACGGGTCGAAGCAGGTGACGTGGCCGTTCTGCGCCTTGCACACGCCCATGGGCGTCTTGGCGCACCGCACGCCTTCGGAGGCGTTCACGCAGTTGAAGCCGCACGCCAGCTGCACGCCGTTGCTGACGCACTGCGCGCGCGGCACCTGCCGGCCGAACACCGCGAACACCGCGGCGGGCGGGTCGAAGCACGTCACGTTGCCGCCCTGGCTCCGGCACACGCCCGCGGGCGTCTTCGCGCACTGCACCTTGCCGAAGTCGGTGACGCAGCCGTAGCCGCAGCCCACCACCCCGTCGATGGTCTTGCACTCCGGCTCCGGCAACCCAGCGCCAAAGGCCTTCACCACGTAGGCGGGCGGGTCGAAGCAGACGGCCTGCCCGTCGATGACGGTGCACTTGCCCTGGAGCGTCTGGGCGCACCGCACGCGCTGTCCATCCGACTTGCACGCATAGCCACAGGACACGTGCCCGTCGATGGAGCGGCACGTGGCGGTGGTCGCGTCGGGCGGCGAGGGCGGCGCGGCGAGCGTCAGCGCCAGCACGGTCATCAGGGTCGCGAGCATGGACCGCATTGACCCCCAAGCTTCCGCGCGACGCAAGCAACCGGCCGGGACGGCGCGCCGTCCGGGTGATAAGCGGGCGCCACCCGCGGCGAGGAGGCGGGCCCCACCGTGGACCTGGACGTCAGCGCGTTGAAGCTGGTGCTGCTGTGTGTCGCCGCGCTGAGCGCGGGCTTCGTGGATGCCATCGCGGGAGGCGGCGGGCTCATCACCCTGCCGGCGCTGCTGACGGCGGGGCTGCCCGCGCACGTGGCGCTGGGCACCAACAAGGGGCAGTCCGTGTTCGGCTCGGGCGCGGCGCTGGTGCGCTTCGCCCGCGCGGGGCTGGTGGACGGCAAGCTGGCCCGGGCGACGTTCCCCTTCGGCCTGATGGGTGCGTTCGGCGGCGCGGCGCTGGTGCTGCTGCTCAAGCCGGAGGTGCTCAAGCCGCTGGTGCTGGTGCTGCTCATCGCGGTGGCGGTGTTCCTCGCCTTCCGCCGCACGCCGCCGAGGCGGGACGGCGTGGAGCCCTCGCCCCGGCCGCGCGCGCAGGCCATCGGCGCGCTCATCGCGCTCTGCATCGGCACCTATGACGGCTTCTTCGGCCCGGGCACGGGCACGTTCCTCATCGTGGCGTTCTCGTCGCTCTTGGGCCACGGCCTGGCGCGCGCGTCCGCGGACGCGAAGGTGGTGAACTTCGCCTCCAACCTGGCGTCGGTGACGCTCTTCGCGCTGCGGGGCGTGGTGCTGTGGAAGGTGGCGCTGCCCATGGCCGCGGCGCAGTTCACCGGCGCGTGGCTGGGCGCGCACGTGGCGGTGAAGGGCGGCGACAAGCTGGTGCGCGTCGTGGTGCTGGGCGTGGTGGCCGCGCTGGTGCTGAAGCTGGGGCGCGACGTGTGGCTGGGCTGGGCGGCCTGATGCAGGCGCGCCCGCCCGGCCTTCAGCCGATGTGCACGAGCATCGCCAGGCCGCGCTTCGCCACGGCGGCGGTGAACTTCTGGAGCTCCACGAAGTAGGAGAGCAGTTCCTCCAGCGGATCCACGTCCTCCGCCGGCTCCTCCTCGTCCCAGGTGCCGGGGTAGATGTCCTCCGCCTGGAGCCGCGCCGGGTCGAAGCGCTGGCGCAGGTCCTCCACGGAGGTCTTCTTCAGCGCCTCCGCCAGCGCCTTCACGGAAGGCGCGTCGAACACGCGCGCGGTGCCTTCATCCGACGGGATGTCGCCCACGTCCTCGCCGCCGCGCACGAGGAAGTCCAGCGGCGGCGTGCCCTCCCACGCGGTGCCGGTGAGCAGGTACTGGAGGCCGTGCCACGCCTCGCCGATGTCCAGCTCCAGGAACGCCGCGCCCTTCGCGTCGCCGAAGTCCTCCTCGTCCTCCAGGAAGGGCTCCAGCGACTCCGGCGCCTTCTGCAAGGCCTGGCGCTGCGTCTCGGTGGTGCTGCGCAGCGTGCAGAGCATCTCCATGGGGCGGGCTACTCCACGACGACGAGCTTGGCGTTGTTCTCCACGGCGGTGCCCTCCTTGGCGAACACCTCCGTGACCTTGCCGGCCTTGGGGCTCTTGAGCTCGTTCTCCATCTTCATGGCCTCCACGACCACGAGCCCCTGGCCCTCCTTCACCTCCTCGCCGACCTTGACCAGCACCTTCACCACCTTGCCGGGCATGGGCGCGAGGATGAGCTGGCGGCCCTCCACGGAGAAGCTGCCCGCGGCCGCGCGCATGCGCAGCTTGCGCTCATCCGCCACGTCGGTGCGGTTCACCTGCCCGCGCACCAGCGTGCCAATCTCGTCGCCGTTCTCCTCGAACTCGACGTTGTAGGACTGGCCGTCCACCAGGAGCGACAGCGTGCCCTGGTCCACGGAGAGCGCGTCCACGTGGTATTCCTTGCCGTTCACCGTGAGCCGGTAGCGGTCCTGACCCAGCGACTCCAGGTCCACCGGCACCGACTCCTTCTGACCCTGCTGCTTCGTGAAGTAACGCATGGAGGAAAGGTCCTTCCTTGGGCTTGGGCAGGAAGTGGATCAGCGGCGGCGGCTCTTCAGCGCCAGGCGCCACGGGCTGATGCGGCCGCTGGTGTCACCGCCACCGCTGCGGGACGGCAGCGTCTTCGCGCGCTTCTGGTCGCGCTGGAAGGCGTGCAGCGTGCTCGCGAGCAGCGCCACCTCGCTGAGCTTGGGGTCCTCCTCGCCCAGCAGCGCCGTGTGCTGGCGGGTGAGGAAGCTGGTGTCGTAGTCCCCGCCCACGAACTCCGGGTGGGACAGGATGCCGTGCAGGTAGCGGATGTTGGTGGTGATGCCCTTCACCACGTACTCGGACAGCGCGCGCTTGGCCCGGGCGATGGCCTCCTCGCGCGTGGCGCCCCACACGGACAGCTTCGAAATCATGGGGTCGTAGAAGTTGGGCACCGTGAAGCCCGCGAACACGCCCGAGTCGTCGCGCACGTTCGGGCCGCTCGGCACGCGCAGCGCGTGGATCTTTCCGGGGCTGGGCATGAAGTTGCGCGCGGGGTCTTCCGCGTACACGCGCACTTCGATGGCGTGGCCGCGCGGCGCGGGCGCTTCAAAGAGGGGGAGCTTCTCACCCTCGGCGGCGCGGATCTGCATGGCCACGAGGTCCAGGCCCGTGACCCACTCCGTCACCGGGTGCTCCACCTGGAGGCGGGTGTTCATCTCCAGGAAGTAGAAGTTGCGGTGCACGTCCACCAGGAACTCCACCGTCCCGGCGCCCACGTAGTTGACGGCCTTGGCCGCCTTCACCGCGACCTCGCCCATCTTCGCGCGCATCTCCGCCGTGAGGATGGGGCTGGGCGTCTCCTCCACCACCTTCTGGTGACGGCGCTGCGCGGAGCACTCGCGCTCGTTCAGGTGGATGGTGTTGCCGTACTGGTCGGCGAAGACCTGGATCTCCACGTGGTGGGGCTTCTCCAGGTACTTCTCGATGTAGACCGCGTCGTTGCCGAACGAGCTCATCGCCTCGCTCTTGGCGGAGCGCCACGCGGAGTCGAAGTCGGCCATGCCCTCCACGCGGCGCATGCCCTTGCCGCCACCGCCGCCGGCGGCCTTGAGCATGATGGGGAAGCCGATCTTCTGCGCGTACTCGCGCGCCTCCTCGATGGTGGCGATGGGCTCCGTGGTGCCGGGGACGACGGGCACGCCCGCCTTGATCATGTTCGCGCGGGCGCGGGTCTTCTCACCCATGGCGTCCATGGCGGAAGCCGGCGGACCGATGAAGGTGATGCCGGCCTTCTCGCAGGCGCGCACGAAGGACGCGTTCTCAGAGAGGAAGCCGTAGCCGGGGTGGATGGCGTCCGCGCCGGACTGCTTCGCGACCTCCAGGATTCGCTCCTGCACGAGGTAGCTCTCGCGCGAGGGCGGGGGACCGACGAAGTAGGCCTGGTCGGCCGTGCGCACGTGCAGGGCGGAGCGATCTGCTTCGGAGTACACCGCCACCGTGGCGATGCCGAGGTCCTTGCAGGTGCGCATCACCCGGATGGCGATCTCGCCGCGGTTGGCGACGAGCACTTTGCGGATCTTGGGCATGGGCGCCCGTCTAGCATGGGGCGCCCGGGATTGCCTGCCCCTACTTGCGCAGGTTCAGGTACTCATCCATCAGCTGCTTCGCCTGGGCGAGCTTCGCTTCGACGAAGCGGTCGTCCTCGTCCGGCTCCGGGGGCGTGGCGGGGTGCGCGGGGGCCTCCACGGGCTTGCCGTCCGGCCCGAAGTCCACCGCGGCCGCCAGCAGGTTGCGCGCCGCATTCCCGCTGAAGAGGCGGGCCAGGGCCGTCGTCTCCACGTCCAGCCAGCGCGCGGCCTGGCGCAGGACGTCCAGGTACTCACCCTCCATGGCGCGCGGCGGCCGGCTGGGGGCGGCCATGCAGACGCGCGCGTAGCTGTGCTCCCGGTCCACGTACATGCCCATGGAACGGTCGCGGAAGTCCTTGGAGAGGGCCTGCGTCATCGCGTCCAGGTGCTCCTCGGGGGAGGACACCTTGCCGGGCGTCTTGCCGGAGACCAGGGGAATCTCCGCCACGTGCCAGCCACAGTCGGCCAGGGCTTCCGGACGGGACTCCACCCACTTGACCTCCGGCGTGGGCAGGTCGAGCCCCTCGCACACGCCCTTCAGCGTCTGACGCAGGGCGGTGAGGTTACCTTCGACGTCGGAGAGGAACAGGACGAGTCGGCGCTGCTGGGACACGTGGGGGGCTCCTTGAGTGGCCCCGTGAAAGCCCCGGCGTTACCTCAGAATTTCCGGAAGTTGCGACGCCCGCCTGCTCTCCAGACAGCGGGAGGCAGGCAGGCGGTCTCCGGAACTTTTGGGGGACTCCTTCTACAGCGGGATGTTGCCGTGCTTGCGGGGCGGGTTCTCCTGCCGCTTGTCCTTGAGCATCTCCAGCGCGCGGATGACCTTGGCGCGGGTCTCCTCCGGGCGGATGACCTCGTCGATGTAGCCCAGCTCCGCCGCCTTGAACGGGTTGGCGAACTTGTCGCGGTAGTCGTCCGTGAGCTTCTTGCGCTCGGCGTTGGCGTCCTGGGCCTTGAGCAGCTCGTTGCGGAAGATGATGTTCACCGCGCCTTCCGGGCCCATCACGGCGATTTCGGCGGTGGGGTAGGCGTAGTTGATGTCCGCGCGGATGTGCTTGGACGCCATCACGTCGTACGCGCCGCCGTAGGCCTTGCGGGTGATGAGCGTGATTTTGGGGACGGTGGCTTCCGCGTACGCGTAGAGCAGTTTGGCGCCGTGGGTGATGATGCCGCCCCACTCCTGGTCGGTGCCGGGGAGGAAGCCGGGCACGTCCACCAGGGTGAGCAGGGGGATGTTGAAGCAGTCGCAGAAGCGCACGAAGCGCGCGGCCTTCACGCTGGCGTCGATGTCCAGGCAGCCGGCGAGCACCGCGGGCTGGTTGGCGACGATGCCCACGCTCTTGCCGTTCATGCGCGCGAAGCCGACGACGATGTTCTTCGCGAAGTGCTCCTGCACCTCGAAGAAGTGCTTGGAGTCCACGATGGCGCGGATGATCTCCTTGATGTCGTAGGGCTTGTTCGGGTTCGCCGGGACGATGGTCTTCAGCGACTCCTCGGCGCGGAACGGGTCGTCCTCGCACGGCTGGGCGGGCGGGTCCTCCTGGTTGTTGGAGGGCAGGTACGAGAGCAGCTCGCGCGTCATCGCGATGGCGGCCTGCTCGTTCTCCGCGGCGAAGTGGGCCACGCCGGACTTCTGGTTGTGCGTGAGCGCGCCGCCCAGGGCTTCCTTGGAGACCTCTTCATGCGTCACCGTCTTGATGACGTCCGGGCCGGTGATGAACATGTACGACGTGTCCTTCACCATCATGATGAAGTCCGTGATGGCGGGCGAGTACACCGCGCCGCCCGCGCACGGCCCCAGGATGAGCGAAATCTGGGGGACGACGCCGGACGCCAGCGTGTTGCGCAGGAAGATGTCCGCGTAGCCGGCGAGGCTCTCCACGCCTTCCTGGATGCGCGCGCCGCCGGAGTCGTTGAGCCCGATGACCGGCGCGCCCACGCGGGTGGCCAGGTCCATGATCTTGCAGATCTTCTGGGCGTAGGCGCCGGACAGCGAGCCGCCGAAGACGGTGAAGTCCTGGGCGAACACGAAGACCTGGCGGCCCTCCACCGTGCCGTAGCCGGTGACGACGCCGTCACCCAGGATCTTCTTGTCGCCCATGCCGAAGTCGTGGCTGCGGTGGGTGACGAACTTGTCCAGCTCGCTGAAGGAGCCGGGGTCGAGGAGCAGGTCGATGCGCTCGCGGGCCGTGAGCTTGCCGGCCTCATGCTGCTTGGCGATGCGCTCAGCGCCGCCGCCCTGCTCGGCCTGCTGCTCCATCTGCTGGAGCCGTGCGCGCAAGGGATCGTTCTCGGGGGTCGTGGCGATGGGGGGCCGCCTTAACACGATTGGAAGGCGGTGGCAGCGCTTCCCTTGCCTCTGGAGGGGGGGACGGACGGCCGGGCCCGGTGTGCAC